>JAFTVQ010000088.1 GCA_017461865.1 Lachnospiraceae bacterium
ATTCTCTGCCGGCTTGTACTCGGTGTCCGTAAACACCGTCCATCCGCATAAAATCAGCAAAGCCATCAGCGGAATCAGGAGCAGATTCTTCCGGTGCACAATAATTGCAAAGGTAAAAGACACAAGAAATGTCGTCATCAAAAGCCAAAAAAACCGTTCAAACACCTCTATATTGTACGTCTTGTCAAGCACGTAGATTGTGACCGGATTGAACATGCCGATAAACGTTATCACAACATATGTCACGTAGAAACGGAGCTGTTTGCTCTTCTCATTCCGGATGATCCAAAGCAAAAGCGCACAAACAAAAAGAATACCGACGGACCCCCAGCCGAAATACAGATCAATTTTATATTTTAAGTCAAATAAAATATCCACCGACATTCTCCTTTACAAAAATAACAGGGCAATCACTATCACATTCGGCACACAGCATAAGACAGCCCCAATCATTCTTTTCCAATTTTTGTTCACCATACACGCTGCCAGCGTCTGGCAGGCGAGCATGAACGGACCGAGAAACAATCCCGTCTCTCCCATAAAAATACAGGCCACAAGCACGCAGACAAGAAGCAGCCAGCGGTTGATCTCATCCCATTTCCCGCCGTGACGCGGGTCGAACACTGCCCTCTGCCCGCAAATCCAAAGCATCGGAATTCCGATTGCAGCAAACAGCGCTTTCCCCTGCCATATACGTGTCACAAGGAAATTTTCCGGACTGAACACATAATAATTTCCCACCAAATGCATCAGTGCAAAGAAAAACAAAAATTTTCCGGCCGCTCCGATATATCCTTCTTTTTCCAAAAACCGTTTCCCCAGCTGATAATACACACCGTATGCAAGCGGCATGTAAAACAGCGGAAACAGATTGTGGGTGATTACCAGATGATGGAGTCCGGAATAAAGCGAAAGAGACGCCTGGTAAACCGGAAGTTCCGAAATTACATACCGTTTTGAAATATCCAAGAGCATTTTTCCGTTGTACGCGTCACGTTCCAACAAATAGTCATATGTCAGACTCATGGAAGAAAGCCCGGAATAAAACGCATCATCCTTGTCCGGAGTCGCCATAATGAGTATCGCACCGATTTGAACCGCAATCATCAAAAGCGCAAGCAAAAAATAAACATCCGCTTTAGCCGGCAAATATTTCTTCCATCCACCGTCTCCAAACCTGATTTCTCTCAGTTCCAAAACCACAAAGACTGCACCGGCTATGGCCAGCACAACGGAAATTGCCAGATACATGTGGCTGACAAGCCGGAATCCTTTTCCCAAAACCTGCATCGCCATGGCCAAAACCTCATAAACCGCATAGCAAATCATAAGTCCCGCTGCCGTTTTAACTGCAATACCGGTCTTCTCTTTCTTTCTGCTGCTGTAGAAAAAAAGACTCCCTGTCAGATAAGGCACCATACACATATGAAAAAAAACGATGATAAACTGCCACACTATCATTGTCACGCTATCCTTCCTGTCGATAAAACACCAGTCTGTTTTCCGTACGCCCTACATATTCATAGCCATACGCGCAAAAATAACCGACTGCATCAAAATCTTCTTCTCCGTAATACTCTTCATAATCCGCAAACTGTTTTTGCGGGTCGTACAAAATCACATAATCACAATCCGGCTCCGCAAACAGATGCGGCGGTCCGGACAATACATCCAATTGTTCACTGATGTTCACAGCAGAACCTGTCGGCACATCGTAAGAACGGTATCCCTGATACATGATCTGCTGGTTCTCACTGTACTTCTCCGGTGCCGTCGAAATATCCTTGCCGTAAACCGGTTGAAAGGAACTGTCATACAGACGGCTCTTCGCCATAAGTTCTTCCATTCCCCAAAAACAAATCTTGCCTTCTTCCCCGCGCATTTCGGCATGACCGAGCATGAGTTCCAGCACCTCTTTCTCCTCCTTGCTGCACTCCGCCGAGTACGCCGGTGTTTCCGCCGGCAGATAAACGAAATCTCCCGACACAAACAGCAATGCCAAAAAACCGATTCCCAAATATAACGCCTTTTTGCGCCCTTCCCTGTAAGCAAGTATCAGCGCCGCCGTCGCCGCAACCGCGAGAACCGGCACCACAACCTGCGCATGACTCACTTCATAGTATCCGGATAATTCAGGAATATACGTTGTGACAAACCGGTAAAACGGGGGACAGAGAAACAGCGCGTACGCTGCTGCTCCGTATATGGTCAAAAACAAATATTTCAAAGCTTCCCTCTTTCCCTGCTGTCTTTGATACAAAAAAAGTATCAGCATGAAAACAAGCGCCGCGAGAAACAATCCCCAATATTTGTCTTCCACACGCATAAAGAGAACTACGACATCCATGATTTACCCCTCCTTTCGACCGCAAAAACCAAAAGAATCGCAAGGATTACAGCAAAAACAGAGATTGCCATAACGGCAAGTCCTCTGTATACTCCTGCAAGAAACACACCGTTGATTGCAACAAGCAAAAAGGAAATCACATGTTCCCTCGTTAAAACATATCCCAGCACAAGAGGCAGAACAATACTTGAAAAGACCGTCATCGGCTCATACGGATAATGCAACAGCCCGTATGACGTATTCATATATGCAGAATTTCCGCAAAGAGTAATCAGCGCAAACACTGCAAATACTGTCGCCCTCTTTTTTTCCTCCTCAAAAAACGCATTCGCAAAAAGCGAAATCACGCAGAACGCTGCACTAAGCACAACAAAAGGTACTACATTAAAAAGCACTGCCATCGGAGACAGCCCCGACAGCTGACACAGACATGCATAAAAAAGCGGCAGATTGTTTATCTGGTCTTTCCAGTTGCCCGCCGCCGGCTGCGCTTGTCCGCTCAGTGCGTCAAAACCTCTGAGTGCCCCCGTATCCAGCACCGTCACCACCTGTTCCGGTGTGACATATCCGCTTTCCATCGGAAACGGGCGGACTACATACAAAATGGCAACACTCACAAATGCCAGTGCAATTACAAGACCCGGAATTCCCGGTTTCTTGCTGCTTTTTATCAGTTCACGGACAAACTCCCTGCACTTTTTCAAAACAGCCAGTAAAGCAATGCTGATTATAAGCACTGCTCCCCACATGAAGAGAGCGGCTTTTGACAAAAAAGCAAGGTCCGCGCCTTTGCGCACACATATAAAGGACAACGCCGCAAACATGGCTCCGCCCAAGAGCTCCCCTGACAAAAACACCCTTCCGAGACTGCTTTTGCGCTTCTTACCTGACACTGCGCAAAACAGCGCCCCCGGAAACAGGGGATATATCATCATAATGCATATTAAGATCAAAACCTTAATCATTTCCATGTGTTTACCTTTCTCTCTGATATACCGTAACCGCAGCCTCAACTACCGTATTTTCGATATCAAAATGCGCTTCCATAAACGATCGCATCGGTTCCTGAAGCACCGCCTGCGAAAAATCCATACCATACTCCCGATCCACAAAAATGACCGTCGGTATACGGTCCGGATGTTTCTCATAATACGCCATGAGCTGCTCGCCGAATGACGGCGTTGAGATTGTATTTCCCGTGGCAATCCGGGCATCCTGAAGCTGCGTATACAAAAACATATCGCATCCCACATATAAAAACGAATCTCCCGCCTCCACATATTGAGAGAGAAGGCGGCTTTTTGTCTCATACTGTATATAATCAAACTCCCCGAGACGGATTCCCTTGAGCACATCATGCTCTACTTTATAGTATGTCTCGAATATATTTTTCCGTTGCATGGAAGTGTAGCGGACCAGACAGATTCTGGACACAAAAAGCTGAACAACAATACAGACACCCAGCAAAACCGGTGCCCATACACCGCGCCGTCCTTCCCTGCCTTCATATACCCGCATAATCTGCCATGCACCGAGAATCACTGCTGGCATCAAAAAGCTCATGGAATATGAAGTTACCACGTTGGAACTCAGGAGCACGGCCAGCACCGCCACCCCATTTACGGGAACGGACACCAGAAACATTCTCCGGTCTTTCTCCTCCTTCGGGAAAAATATATAAAAATACCACTCTACCACAAACAATTGTAATACAATCGGATAAAATACGGCAAAATTCACTTTTTCAACGGTGTGGAACTGATATACCGCATACACGGCCAGCATTACGAAAAGAGCGGCAAAAAATACATAATCCGCATTTTTCTTTTTGGCAAACACCGGCCGTCCCACATGACTGAGAACAATCATTGCAACGACAACCCGGAGCATCTCCCACAATCCCGATAAATGTTCCTTTATCTGCGCCGTCACAGACATCCTGTGCGACTCATCCATCATAATCCAACCGATATTATCAAACGCCGCCACACCGCTCACAGTGACCACATAAAGCACAAACAAAAGCGCGCAAACACCGCAGGTTGCAGCATACCAGAGAACCTGCTTCTTTTTGCTGCATTTGATAAGCAGCAGGACAGCCACATAGCCAAACACCAAAACAGCCGCCGGGTAACAGAGAACAAGCGCACTTGTACATATTCCGGCAGCCACAAGATTTTTTCTCTTCTCCGTCCTAAAGAAGCGGAGCAGAAACAGCATTAAAAGCATGATGGTCCAGTAAAAGACAGATGTAAATTCCGGAGACTGAATATGCTTTGGTGTAAAATTAAAGTAAACAAAAGAAAGCACCATCGCCGGGCCGGTCTTCATTTCCTCTTTCAAGGTGGCATACAGAAAAACACTGACCAGCGCCTGTATCGCAACTCCGCAAAACCGCATAAAAACAAGGGCACCTTCCAACGATCCGGTGATGCCCTTATACAACGCAACAAGAGGCGCGTACAGAAACGCAGACATCTGATGCGGTTCCCACATATCTGTCATCATGCGGTCACCGCCGACCATGCGCGATGCCATTGTAAGCGCATAGGACTCATCAATATCCGCACCGAAATATACCGTTTTCCAAATGCCGATTACCGATAATACGAGAAGAAATGCAAATATCAAACACGTTATGATATTTTCTCTCCGTTTTGACGCATATCCCATTGAAACTCTCCTACGCTCCTTGTTTAATAGTCCATATAACTCACGTTGTAGTCAACGAGAGTGCTGATACCGTCGATCTTTCCTGCCGACGTGTATTGCCACATATCATAGTCCCCTTCATAGGTCGGCTGCGCCGAATACTGCGCCAGCCATGTCGTATACGAAGACAACTGCTCCATATCCAGATTATTTAAAAGCCAACTTTTACTTGCGTAAACACCGGCCGTATAACCTGCATTCTCTATCGTCTCACAGAAGGCTTTACACACTGCGGTTCTCGTCTCCTTATCCAGACCGTCCGCACGGCCGTTTCCTCCGGCACCTTCCGTATCAATGAAAAGCGGGTAGGAAATCTTATACTGCTTGCTGAGCATCAGCACCATACTTGCTTCCTCAACCGCCTCCGCCGGTGTAACCGCCTGCGTAAAGAAATAGATTCCGACGCGGATTCCCGCATCCGTAGCCCCTTTGATATTCTTCGCAAAATAAGGATCTTCCACAAGGGCTCCTGTCTTGGATCCGCGATAACCGCAGCGGATAATGGCAAACTCCACGCCTGCGGCTTTGACCTTCTCCCAATCAATCTCTTTGTTCCATTTGGACACGTCAATTCCGAATACCGTCGCACCGTCTGCCAGACGTTTGTTCGTTTCCGTTCCGTCCGCATCGATTTCCGCTTCATTGACCGCGGTATCTTCCACAGTCGCATCAATCTCATCTTCAGAGCGGATCAGGAACGTGATATCATCAAGAACGGTGTAAGAAATCTCGTCCGTCACGGAAACGGTGACAGAGTCATCGGGAACTTCAAATCCTCCGACTTCTCTCAGTTTAATTTCATAATCTCCGCTCTCCATGTCCGTCAGATAAAGCATTCCGTCTTTATCCTCATCCCGGTATGTTTTCCGGATTTCTTCCCCGTCTTTCTTGAGCTTAAACGAAAAGGCCTGTCCTTCCACCTGTGCACCGTTTCCGTTTACTACATAAATACGGATATCACGCTGGATTGTGGAAATCAAAAGCGAAAGCACCGAAGACTGATCCGGCTCTTCCTCCTTTTCGCGGTCAAAAAACTCCTCATCCTGCAAAAAAGCATACGGATCCGCATACGGATCCAGTTCGTACTTCTCATCAAAGGAAGATACGGGCTGCAATATGTCGTTGTCCTCCGCCGTCTCCGCGGTCTGCATCTGCTGCGGTGACTTTCCCCTCTCCTCCTGATTCAGAAAGAGAACAAGTCCCAGCACCATACAGATTACCACCGAAACAACAGCAATCATCTGCAGTTTTATTTTAGAGTCCATTTGCTACCTCTACCAAATATTTTCCGTAATCGGTCTTCATCAAAGGCTCCGCCAAAGCAAGAAGCTGTTCTTTTGTGATAAAACCTCTCTTGTAAGCAATCTCTTCAATACAGGAAATATAAAGTCCCTGGCGTTTCTGGAACGCAGACACGAAATCTGCCGCATCCAAAAGGGAATCGTGATTTCCCGTATCCAGCCATGCAAATCCGCGTCCGAGCGTCTCAACCGTAAGTGTTCCTCTGCGCAGATACTCATTGTTAATGCTTGTGATTTCAATCTCACCGCGGGCCGACGGCTTTACGTTTGCTGCAATTTCCACCACGTCATTGTCATAAAAATAAAGTCCCGGAACCGCATAGTTACTCTTCGGATGTTCCGGTTTTTCCTCGATGGAAAGTGCCTTACCGTTCTCATCGAATTCAACCACGCCGTATTCCTTCGGATCTCTTACATAGTAACCGAAAATCGTGGCTCCCTTCTGCTCTTCAATGTGAGCCGCTGTCTGGCGGAGCACTTTGGAAAAGCTCTGTCCGTAGAATATATTGTCCCCGAGCACAAGCGCCACACTGTCATCCCCGATAAAATCCGCACCGATAATAAACGCATCGGCAAGTCCGCGCGGCTGCTCCTGTACTGCATACGAAAACTTCATTCCAAGCTGCTCACCGCTGCCGAACAACTCCTCAAAAGTCGGGAGATCACGCGGTGTAGAAATAATCAGCACTTCCCGGATTCCCGCAAGCATCAGCGTAGACAGCGGATAATAAATCATCGGCTTGTCATATACCGGCATAATCTGTTTGGAAATGGCTTTGGTGAGAGGATACAATCTTGTACCCGAACCTCCTGCTAAAATAATACCCTTCATCTATTTTACCTCCATGACGCACATAGGAAGAAGACCCTGACACTGCTGCCAAGCCTTCTTCCCTCGCGTTTCTTAATTTTGATACATTTCGTTGTAATACTTCTGATAGTCACCGCTTGTGACATTCTTCATCCATTCTTCATTCTCAAAGAACCACTGGATGGTCTTGCGGATTCCCTCTTTAAACATCGTTTCAGGTTCCCAGCCGATCTCCGCCTTAATCTTATCCGGCGCGATGGCATAACGTCTGTCATGACCTTTCCGGTCTTCCACGTACGTGATTAACTCCTCTGTCACATAAGCTTTGCGCGGATCGGAATCCGGAAGCATCTCCTGTAATGTGTCAAGGATAATGTGGATGATTTCGATATTCTGCTTTTCGTTATGTCCGCCCACATTGTAAGTTTCAAACAGGCGTCCCTTTTCCTGTACCATGTCGATCGCCTTTGCGTGATCTTCCACGAAAAGCCAGTCACGGACGTTCTTTCCGTCACCGTACACAGGAAGCTTCTTTCCCTGCAATGCATTGTTGATGATGAGCGGGATTAGTTTTTCCGGGAACTGGTACGGTCCGTAATTATTGGAACAGTTCGTAATGTTCGCCGGGAATTTGTAAGTATCCATATATGCTTTTACAAGCATATCCGAACTTGCTTTGCTGGCTGAGTACGGACTGTGCGGATCATACGGTGTTGTCTCATAAAAGAATGCGTTTTCATCATCCGGGAGAGATCCGTAAACTTCGTCCGTAGAAACATGAAGGAACTTTTTCCCTTCTTTGAAACTTCCGTCCGGAAGCTCCCACGCAGCCTTTGCACAGTTGAGCATAACCGCTGTTCCGAGTACATTGGTCTGTACAAACACTTCCGGATTGCGGATGCTCCGGTCCACATGACTTTCCGCCGCAAAATGCACCACGCGGTCAATGTCATTTTCCGCAAAAATCTTTGCAATCGCCTCTTTATCACAAATATCCGCTTTTACAAACGTATAATTATCTCTGTTTTCCACTGCCTTCAGGTTTTCCAGATTCCCTGCATAGGTAAGCGCATCCACATTGATAATGCGG
>JAFTVQ010000089.1 GCA_017461865.1 Lachnospiraceae bacterium
ACAGGCCAGCACAAATGCACAGGATGGTATCTCTTGTGTGCAGACAGCTGAAGGTGCTCTTGCAGAAGTGCACGATATGTTACAGCGTATGAACGAATTAGCAGTTCAGGCAGCAAACGGTACACAGACATCTGCAGACCGTGGCTATATCAACTCAGAGATTCAGGCTCTTACATCAGAAATCGACCGTGTAGCTTCAACAACTACATTCAACGAGCAGAATCTTCTTGATGGAACATTTGTTGACAAAGGTCTTCAGGTCGGTGCAGAAGCTAATCAGGTTATTTCATTCTCTATCGCAGGTATGAGCGCATCAGGTCTTAAACTTACAGGTATTTCTGTAGGCGGTCCGGATGATACAAATGCGCAGAAAGCAATCACAATGATCAAAAATGCTCTTAAACTTGTTTCTCAGCAGAGATCTGACCTTGGTGCAATCCAGAACAGATTAGAGCATACAATCAAGAACCTTGATAACGTAGTAGAAAATACAACAGCTGCTGAATCACAGATCCGTGATACAGATATGGCTTCTGAAATGGTTAGATTCTCTAACAACAACATCCTTGCACAGGCAGGACAGTCTATGTTGGCACAGGCTAACCAGAGCAACCAGGGTGTATTATCATTACTCGGATAATTTCATCAGAAAGTTAAATTTTAAAAGGGTTATCGCTTGTCCGATAACCCTTTTTTTATAGGAATCAGTTATGGATAAAATACTATTTTTAGAGTGGAAAAGTTTTGGTAATGATTATATTATCAGAGAGTTTGAAAAGTGCGATTATGAAGTGATCCTTTTTCCGTTTCCGAGAGAGACGGAGGATGTGCGAAGTTCCAAGGAATTGACGGAGAAACTTGCTTCGATCATTATGCAGGAGAAGCCGGCATTTGTTTTCTCGTTTAATTATTTTCCGGTAGCGGCGATCGCATGTAAAGCCTGTCGGATAAAATATGTTTCTTGGGTGTACGACAGTCCGTACATTCTTATGTACTCACAGACTGTTTTTTATGAAACCAATCGCATTTTTGTGTTTGATCAGGCGGAAGTGCTGAAATTCAGACAGATGGGCGTAAAAAATATATATTATATGCCGATGGCGGCTGCGGTTGAGGATTATGATGCGATGATACCGGAAGAGGCTGAGCATATACAATATGACAGCGATGTGACATTTATCGGTTCTATGTACAGCGAAACAAGGCAACACATGTTTCGACATCTGGAAAAACTGGATGATTATACGCGGGGATATTTGTTCGGTCTGATGGGTGCACAGAAAAATATATACGGAATGGACATTTTAGAGGAGGCGCTCACACCGGAAATTGTGGAGACGATGCGCAAGGTATGTCCGGTGACAGAGCACGGAGATGGACTTGAGACAGTGGAATGGGTATTTGCCAATTATTTTCTTGCACGCAAGGTGACTGCGATGGAGCGACAGGAGATATTGGAACGTCTGTCGCAAAAACATGAGGTTAGATTATTTACGCCGGAGCAGACGCCAACACTTACCCGTGTCAAAAATATGGGAAAACTTGACTATTATACACAGGCGCCGTATGCGATAAAATGTGCGAAAATAAATCTTAATATCTCACTGCGCAGCATTCATACAGGAATGCCGCTTCGTGCACTTGACATTTTTGCATGTGGAGGATTCCTTCTGACTAATTTCCAAAGCGATTTTTTGGAATACTTTGAACCGGGAGTTGACTTTGTGTATTATGAGAGTATTGCAGATGCGGAACGGCTTGTGGCGTATTATTTGGAACATGACGATGAAAGAAAGCAGATTGCAGAAAACGGATATCGAAAGGTAAGGGAATATTTGTCTTACGAAAAACAGGTTTCTAAATTGCTGGGCCTTATATAAGTGCAAAAGAAAACTCCGGATCATTCCGGAGTTTTTTTAAGTCTTAGTACCTGTTCGACAGCCTTTGGGTAATCTCCTGCTTTTTCATAAAACATGAGAGCCATTTCCGCATTGCCGATCATTTCGTACACGATACCGAGATGGTAGTAGGCAAGAAAACTATTAGCACCTTCTACATGAAAACAAGAAAGGGTAGTAGCTTTAATGAAATTAAGTGCAGATTTCATGTAATTACCGGATTTCATATAAATATATCCCATGAGAAATACAAAATCTGCGTAAAAATCAAAATAAGAATAGATTTCTTCAAAAAATTTTACTGCATCCTCCAACCGATTCACATGCAAGAGGGAATATCCGAAGTTAACGACCATGAGCTGCACAAATTCAGATTCCGGTGCAAGAGGAAAAGATAGCCCTTTTTCAAAATATATGCGGGCCTTTTCCCAGTCGCTCATGATAAAATAGGATTGACCAATCTGATAGTAGGTGTAAGCATCAGGATAATCTTTTTCAGAGGCGAGTAGAATTTCCAGATTGCGCATCGCCTTTTTGTTGATATCTTCGCGTGTGCCCATATATCCTGCGTGTTCCGTGGCTAATGGAATAGGATATGTATACAGTTTGGTTTTTTTGTCAATTGGGAGAACCTGCTCGTGGATCGGTCGCTCGTAGTGATATACATTGCGATTAAACAGTCGTTCTACGCGGTCTATGGTAACACTGTGTATAATGTCTTCCGAACTACGGAGCAGTCGACCGATGCCGGTCGGATGTTGTTCGATCAGATGATAGATTTCCTCCAAATCGAGTTCGTAAGTGAATTCATCTGCGTCGAGTACCAAAATCCAATCGTTGGAAGCTTTGGAAATAGAAAAATTTCTTGCAGCGGCAAAGTCGTTGATCCAATCAAAATGATACACGTTGTCAGTGTATTTTTTTGCAATTTCAACAGTATGATCGGTGGAACCGGTATCTACCACAACGATCTCAAAAGGGTAGTCTTTGATACAGGAAAGACATCGGTCTAAATTTTTTTCTTCATTTTTGGTTATAATACATAAAGAAATAGGTATCATAGGTTAACCTCCTTTTTATTTCGGAAGATTTTTTAGGCGCTCCTTAGACATGGCAAAGTCGCCGGCTTTTTCGTAGTATTTGCGAGCCTCGTCATATTGTTTGTAAGCTTCATAGATGCATCCGATGTTATGATAAGCGCGGTAAGAATTTGTACCTTCATCAAAATGCTTTTTTTGTTTGGTAGCATTTACAAATTCCAAAAGCGCTTTATCGTTGATCGTCGCCTTAAGATAAACGTTACCCAGCATAAATAAAAAATCCGCATTGTCGCCAAAGGCATCCCGTACATTGGCAAGGGATAGCGCTTTTTCGATTCGACCCGTATACATCATGCTGTAGCCATAGGAAATAATCATACGCTGGACATATTCCAGAGTTTCGTCAACATCAAGATAAAACCCCTGATCAAAATATTGAAATGCATTTTCGTAGTCGTTGCGGAGCATATAACTTTCGCCCAATTGGTAAAAGAGATATGGGTCAGTCGGATCCTTGTCCAGAGCTACTTTCAGCATGCGAATATTTCGTTCCGATTTTGCAAGGATATCTTCGTCGCTTCCATAATATCCGGTGTGGGTAATGAGAAGCGGAAAGGTAAATCCATACGCCTGGGTTTTGTCAATTCTTACAACCTGTTCATGGATTGTCCCCTCGTAATGATAATGCTTTCGGTTGAAGAGCCGTTCTACTAAGTCTGTAGAATGCAGGACGTTGTGATTTTTGTCGTAGCATATGTTGTCTCTGGTTAACTGACCGATGGCATATGGATATTGTTGCATTAACTTTTGCATTTCCTGAAAATTCAGTTTTTCTATAAACTCGTCACAGTCGATAACGAGAATCCAGTCGTTGGAAGCTGCATCAATAGAAAAATTGCGTGCTGCGGAAAAATCCTCGATCCATTCAAAGTCTAATAATTTGTCTGCGTAGCGTGCAGCAATTTCTTTGGTGCAATCGGTAGAACCGGTGTCCACCACAACGATTTCAAACGGATGTTTGTGAATGGCACGCAGACATTTTTCGATATTTTTTTCTTCATTTTTGGCAATAATGCATACGGAAATCGGTATCATAGTTTTTTAAAGCTTCCTTTCTGAAGGTTGTAATCAGACTTCGCGGTAAGGCACCGGATTAATGAAAAATTGCAGGTTTGTATTCATAAGGGCGGCAAGATAGCTGAAAGAACTGTTAGACATAAGCAATCCTTTGCACATAGTCATAAGTTGTAGATCAATATAGTTTGCGCCCTGTATGTTTCCTTCAACAAATACCGTTTCTTTGGCGAGGGAAAGTCCAAGCTGCTCCATATTCTCCTTACACCAAGGTATATCGTCTGAAAAAACAAAGAAGGTTAGCTCGGGATAAGCTTCAACGAGCATTTTTGAATAATTATGATAGATTTCCGGATCCATCTGCCAACCTAATCGTATAAAATCTCCGCGCCGAATATGTACTCCGACAGAAAGAGTAGATTTCACTTTGGATGCATATCCGAGATTGACTTCATCTAAGATAGCGGGGAATGTGAGCTCGGATAAAATCTGTTCTTTGTAAGTGTATAACCAGTTTTTGTTGATCCAATATCCAAAATAGTAAACAACATCTCCCGGGAATTTGACTATTTCCGGGTGATATTCATTACATGGAATCGGGTGTACAGTGCCATGAAATGGGTTGTCTGTTTTATAGTTCATTGCTTCGGCGATCATCTGAACAGAGAAGCCCATATTTTGCATTGTCTGTGCGGTGCCAATTCCTTTCTTTCGATTTTTTATAAAAAAATCCCAGGCTTCCGGTGCAAATTGTTTGCTGAGAAGATTTGGTTTTACGCCGAACACTTTTTCCAGTTCATAGCCGTTGTGTTCTTCTTTAAAGAAAAAGAAAGAGTCATCGAGTAGCCATATGTCTTGGTTTGATGTGGCTAATTGTCCGTAGCGATAAAAAATATATTGAAATACTTGATTTGCGAGTCCGCCGTTAAAATATTGAATTTTCATAGTTGGAATCTTCCCTTCCTAATGAGTAAACGTAATTAATTATATCATATGGGCATTTGCTTTGTCACGAAATGCAGGTGATTTTGCCAGGTGTGCTGTGAAGCTGTTTTTTTTCCTTTTTCAGCGATTTTTGCTGCTGTTTCCGGATCAGATAAAAGTGATATAATCTTCTGGGAAACGGGATTTGTTTCCAGATTGTTTAGCGAATAGATACAACAATTTTCCTGGTGTTTTAGGATAGTATCTAGATATTTGCTGCTGTCTGTTACGCAGACAGCCCCCTGAGCCATGGCGTTGAAAATACGTTCGCTGGAGCCGTGTTTAAACCATGCCATATGATTGAGAAGGATTTTGGCCTGTGACATAAGTTTTATCCCTTCTTCGAAAGAGACCGGAGCATGTAGAATGAAGTTTTCATAGTCGGTCAATCCTGTCTGCGTCCAGCCCTCTCCGTACACGTGAATGGTAATTCCCGCATCAAGGATATCTTTTATAATGGCTTTCCGATAAAGTGCAGTCACATTCGTTTCCAGAAAGCGGTGCTGCTCAATGATGAGCTTCAGTTCGCTGTCCGAAATATGATCGTTAGATGATGGTTCTGTTGCGTATAGTTCTACTGCCTGCTCAAAAGTATGCTGTGTGTGTATCTGAAGGTGTTTGGTGATGTGTTTCTCAAGGGGGTATTTTTCATAGTGGGGATGATATTTGAAGCTTCCGATGAAAAGAACGTCCATTGGGCGTTCTTGCCAGGGGATTTTTGGGTTTTCTGCGTTGCGCGAGGTGCCAGAGTTAGCATTTGCTAACGGATTGCAACCTCCTGTAGGCATAAAAATTGCGTGTTTCAATCTCGGATAAAATCGCAGAGCATAGTTTGTATGTGTCTTGTCTGCGCACAGAAGTGTTGTATCAGCAGGTGCGTTATCCAGAGAGTCGGCATAGTACATTGGATGATCCACAAGGAAATCATAGCATGGAATATGTAAAGTTTCCCAAAGATTGGAACCATCGCTAAAGGTTTGAAGAAGTCCTACATTGTTAAAGAAAAAAGCAGCATCGATTCCGCCTTGCGCGAAAGAGAAAAGTGCTTTGCTGCTTGCAGAGTAATCGGTTGGATCAAAGAGTAATAACTCACAGCCTATATATTCAAAGAATGCCGAGAACTGTTCAAGAATGTAATCGAGGATAAAGTTTCCGGTTCGAAACAGAACAAGGCGGTACGCATGCTTTTGTAACGGGAAGACAAACGGATACTCAATGCGACGAAGATCATTGATCATGGAAAAGAGTCGTACAGAGTATGGCTGTCCGGTTGAAGGGTAAGCTGCGAGCAACTGTTTGGCCTCGGACAATCTTTTTAGAGAGATAGTGTGCTCTAACGTGTTTTCAAATTGAGTGATAAAATCCATGTTTTTCATCCCTGTCTGTGTTATAATAAGGTATAATAGATGCTAAGAAATATATGTAATTACATTATAATACATTTGGTGTATAAATGCACGATAAGATGTGGTGGGATGAGAGTATGAGTGTAAAAATGTTCGTTATGACGCATAAGAGCTTTGGCGTGCCGGCAGATCCGATCTATATCCCTTTGCATGTGGGAAGAGAAGGAAAGGAAGACCTTGGTTATCTCGGAGATAATACCGGAAATAATATATCTTCAAAAAACTGTTACTACAGTGAGTTGACAGGACTTTACTGGGTGGCGCACAATGTGACGGATGCAGATTATTTCGGTTTGTGTCATTACCGCAGATTTTTTCTGAACGAAGACGGAAGTCTTCTTACGGAAAGGGAATGTGAAGATATATTGAGTAGTTATGATGTAATTCTGGCAAAGGCAGTTTATCATCCAAAGTCATATTATGAGGTGTATGAGGAAGCGCATAACATCAGAGATCTGCAGGTGACGGGAGAGGTGTTAAAGCGGCTTTATCCGCAGATGTTTCCGGTGTTTGAAGAAATTGTCTCGGATAAAAAGGTATACAGTGGCAATATGTTTGTTGCTTCCAAGAAACATTTTATGGAGTATGCACAGTGGTTGTTTTCCATCTTTGATGTGGTGGAGAAAAAAATTGATGTGGATTATTATGATGCTTATCATAAAAGAGTGTTCGGTTTTTTGTCGGAGCAGCTTTTGTATGTGTGGGTAAAAAGTCGGGGGTTTCGGATCTTTGAAGCGCCGGTGGGATTGACACAGGAGAAGGCCGAGACGATCGAACTGAAAGAAAGTCTGAAGGAAAAGTTTGCCAAAGGTGATTTGGAGGCGGTGAAGGATGCACTTGCATTATTTAGAGAATCCATGAAAGAAAGACCGGATCTGATGCTGGCTGCATCTGATATTTCCGGTGAACTGGCGGATATGTTCCGTGTTCTTTACGTGTGTGAGCAGGAACTTTTATCAGGGAATTCGGGAATGTTAGCTATCACAAAAGAACTTCCGATGCTGGTGAGGCATTATCGTCTACTCTGCACGCTGTCGGCAGGTATTGCATCGGGAACGGCGACCGCCGAGCAGGAGGCGTATTATAAAGACTCCCGGATTTCCGAGAGTCTTTTGGAGATTATTGTTAATAATAATCCGGGGCTAAAGTCGTCCCGGGACAGACTGGCATCTGTGGCCGGTCTTCTTTAAAGATTTATTGATCGGCTAACCGATGAAATTCACAGAAGGCTTTCTGGATATCTATAAGTTGTTCGTGGGTAACGGGAATCTTTAAAAGCTGTAGCAGTAATTGATAGATTTCCGTTATATGTGATCGGCAATACTCATTGTTTTCAAAATCAGGAACTCTTTCCAGGGTTCCTTTTTTTAATTTCATAAAAGCGTCAAATGGTATTTCGTCAAAACGAAGAGCGAGGATCTTAAAGCCTGCCATATAGAAAGACATGATGAAGTCAAATTCCAGAGCTTTGCGGTATCGGTCCAAAAAGCCTCTCAGCTTATATGCGTCCCATTTCATATAGTTGATTTCAAAGATATCCTTGTGATGTACCTGATTGCGCCCAAGGACGGTAGAGGTCTCGTTGATATAATAGTGGTAAAGTATTCGTTCCACAATACTTACCCGGTTTGCATACAGGTAGACAAGAGAACCGAAATATATATCTTCATATGTCAACTGCTCCGGAAAGAAGATTTCGTTTTCCAATAGGAAATCTTTGCGAAACAGCTTGTCCCACACACCATAACCAATGATGTTTGAAATGATAAATTCAACTCTGTGCTCGTCGGTAACTATGCGAAGGGTGCGGTTCTTTTTATCAGTATTTTTAGCGGTTTCGTTTAATAAAAGCTCATCTTTTCCGTTGTCCCGCACATGGCGGCAGAAGGCGAGATCGGTTTCGGCGTCTGTGATGGCGCGATAGAGACACTCATACATATCCGGTTCAACCCAGTCATCGGCATCAACAAATCCCACATATTCACAGGAAGCATAGGACAACCCGACATTGCGGGCGCCGCCCTGACGGATGTTTTTGCCCAAGTGAATAATGCCGACGGAATCAGGCGCCAGCTGCTCAATTTCCGAGAGAATATCCCATGTTCTGTCGGTGGAAGCATCGTCAATAAAAAGAAGTTCCAACTGATCGAGTCCTATTGTCTGATTCCGAAGAGATTCGAAACATCGCATTATGTAATTTTCGACGTTATGGCATGGAATAATAATACTGATTTTGGCCACGACTAAGTACCTCCGTTAAAACTAAGGATAGTATATCATTATTTTGTTATCGGCGCTATGGAAAGTGATTGTAATGTTGCAACGTCATCGATGCCGTATTTTCCTTGATTCCAAATGCGAATATACTCATATGGAGTTTGATTTAGAAGCAAAGAAACGATGAGACCGCTGGTTCTTCCGGATAAAAGACAGTTGCACTGTGAGAGCAGATAAAGCGATACAAGGTATTCGGCATTTTTGTTATAAAGTTGAGAAAGATCGTTGCCGTATACAGAGGATAAAATTGCTCGCTGATCATGTGCAAAATACATCTTTTGTGAAGTTATAAGTTTATTGCCAAGGGATTCGGAAAAACGGCGACGGATTTCTTCGTCCTCTGTGGCGAGATAGCAGTATTCACATTGATAGCGTTCCATAATTTTAGTGGCTTCATCGATAATTTCTCGGCAATCCGGTTGACACGGATGGTTATATGGACGCAGAGACAGATAGTCGGTTCCGCGACAAAGGACACCAAGAATTTTGCTGTTTTCAAAAGGAAGATCATTCAGTGTGGATTGGATAAGGTTATTTAAATTGTCTGAAAAAGGCATATATTGTTGCATGCTATTTTTCCAAAAGTCCAATAAGTGCGGATTGGACAGGCAATCCATACTGTAATTTGGCATAAATTTTGGAATCCCGTCTTTTTTCGCACATGCATGAGAAGAAAGAGCAGCAGTTACGGAAGTACCCGGGAGAGGTTGCTTAAAGAACAGTTCCCATGGGTTTTCCGTGCTCTCTTTACTGAGGGCTGAGAACATGTTGTTGGAAAATTGCATGTCGATCACAGGGATATATCCTTCCTGCAGACAAAGTGAAATTTGTCCAAGGTTTGTAATAATGTGCGAAGCGAGACCGGGAATCGGATCGTTTCGCTGGATAATACAATATTTTTTTCGATAAGAGATGGACTCGTAAATTATATGGTTCAAAATATTGAGATACTGTTTTTGGAATAGCTGTACATCCGTTTCGGATTGTGTATCAAAACGGCTGTTCATAAATTCTTCTGTGAGATGCAATATCTTCTTGTCAAGGGATAAAGAATGATAAATTTTTACTAAACTTTCTAAAATGTGTAAAAACTCATCTGCACTAAATGATGTAGCAGAATTGAGCTGGATGATGTGTTGTTTTGTGTCTTTTGCGCTTTCGTATAAAATTTCTGCTATTTCACACTGATTCATGAACAAGTACCTCCAGTCTCTTTAATGCCGGGGCGTAGTTCCCGGCTTTGTAATAGTTTGCAATGGCTTCTTTTGTTTGTCCGAGACATTCATAAATGACCCCGATATTATAATACGCTCGATAGCTGTTAGTTCCATCTACGACACAGGATTTGTATTTGGTTGCTTTTTTGAATTCCTCTATTGCCTGCGCAAAGAGGGCATTGTTCATATAAATAAGACCCATCAGAAACACGAAATCTGCACTTTTTGCAAAAGTATTGTATATGCCTTCAAAAGAAAGTGCTGCCTCATATTGTTTTAGGTCAAGAAGACTGTAACCGTAAGATTCGACCATGGACTGCACATAATACAACTCCGGATCCAGATCAAAAGAAAGTCCTTTGTCAAAAGCTTCTGCCGCGAGATCCGGTCTACCCAGTGTGGTGTAACATTTTCCGAGCTGGTAATAGAGGTAAGGATCCTCTTTTTCTTCCAAAGCTACAGCCAGAAGAGTCGCATTTCTTTCGCATTTTTGTGTGAGAACTTTTGGATCGGCATAGCCGTCATGTTCCATCAGAATCGGAAGATCGCAATATATATCGCCGGTAAACGCAGTTGTAGCGTTGTCGCCGAAGAGAGGTGTGATTTGCTCGTGTACAGATCCTGTATAATGATAAAAATTCCTATGGTAAATCCGGCCAAGCCGTGTCAATGTATACGTTCTTTCGCCGGATAGGGTGTAAATATCTTTTTGGCTGATGGTACCTGCCTTTTTCAGATTGCGTGCATCGGAGCAAAAAGCCTGCAGCTTCGCAAGGTCTGCTTCTGTGACATATTCATCACAGTCGATTACCCAAATCCAGTCGGTTGGAGACTTTGTTGCACAAAAATTCCTTGCCATGGAAAAGTCGTTGCACCAATCGAAGTGATAAATCAGATCGGTGTATTTCGACGCAATGGCAAGAGTGCGGTCTGTTGAGCCTGTGTCCGTGTAAACAATTGGCACCCCAAAAGTTGAAATGGCCTTCAGACAACGTTCTATACATTTTTCTTCGTTTTTGCCTATAATGCAGGCAGAAATAAAAGGTTTCATAGGTATAAGTATAATCGACGCCACATAAAAAAACAACAAAGTCCTATTATATTTTTTCGCAAAACACCGATATATATGATATAGTATAGATATATGTGTATTTAGCGCGGTCAAAATCAGGAAAGCGTGTAAATATTACGGAAAGCGAGGTATATCATGGAAGATATCAGAGTACAGCAGATAGAAGCATTGCAGATAGGAATCGAATATGTACAAAAACTGATTCCGGCAACGCAGGAAATTATACCGGAACTGCGTGGCGATGAAAAAGAAGATACGATGGATTTTCTGAATCAGATTATTGACGGTATCAATTTTGTAATCGAGATTGTGAATGCGACTCTTTCTTTCATTAATGAAAAGGATGAGATTTTAAATAAAGACGGAATCGAGGAAAAGGTACAGTTGCTCAATGCGGGACTTCAGGCTCGTGACTATATAAAAGTGGCGCAGGCTTTGGAGGAAGGTATGCTTCCTTTCATGGATATTTTCTATCAGGTGGCGTCCGTTATCGTTGCGGGAGAAAAGTCATGAAATACGACTATTTAGTTGTGGGGGCAGGTCTTTTTGCTGCGGTTTTTGCAAATGAAATGCGAAAGGCCGGTAAAAGCTGTTATGTAATTGAAAAGAGAGACCATATAGCAGGCAATATATATACGGACAAGCAGCATGGTATTTCTGTGCACAAATACGGCGCACACATTTTTCACACA
>JAFTVQ010000090.1 GCA_017461865.1 Lachnospiraceae bacterium
CATTGAAAAGCCAAAGAGAATATTCCCGCAGGTGCAGACAGCACTCAATGTATCGTGTTTCACTCCTGTGTTTTCGGGGGAGCGGACCGGTACGGAAGCTCTTTCGGGGAAAGGCGTTTATGTTGCAGTCATCGACTCCGGAATAGATTATACGCTTCCGGTTTTTCGCAATGCGGACGGGACGACAAGGATTGATTTTTTATGGGATCAGGGCAAAGTGGCTGACAGCGCACTTTTGGAAGCACCGCCGGAGGGATTTGCGGTCGGAGTGGAGTATACGGGGGCACAGATTAATGAAAATTTGGCGCAGGGGCCGGGTGCGCCGAGGCTTACCGTTGATGTGACAGGGCATGGGACAGCGGTTTCTTCCATTATTGCGCAGGCGGCACCGGAAAGCCGGTTTATCATTGTAAAGCTGGATGTCGCGAATCAGGCAAGTTATCCGTCAACAACTTCTTTGCTTCGGGCGCTTACCTATGTGGTCAAACTTGCAGTGAGAGAGGGGCATCCGGTGGCGGTTAATTTGAGCTATGGAAATACTTACGGTCCGCATGACGGAACATCCCTGACAGAGCGGTTTCTTGACAATTTGTCTGAAATCGGGAGAAACGTAATCTGTGTGGGAAGCGGAAATGAAGGTGCATCGGCGGGGCATTTTTCGAAAACCATCATGAATGAAGAACGGATTGCGTTTACGGTAGGAGATTATGAAGCAACGCTTTCCCTGCAGATTTGGAAGAACTATGCAGACAGATATTCGATTGAGATGATATCACCGGCAGGCGAAACATATGTGATCCGTCGTGTGGAGGAGGTGCAGGATGTGGTGCTGGAACAGACGAGACTGTTGATTTTCGGAGGCGGTCCGCAGCCGTATCGCACCAAAGAAGAAATCTATATTGATTTTCAGCCGTTGGGAAATTATATCGACCGAGGTGTGTGGCAGATTAAAATGACACCGCAGAAGATTGTGAACGGAAGGGTACAGATGTATATGCCGTCAGAGGTTGTAAGAAGCGGGGGAACCCGTTTTTTGTTACCGAATCCGGATGCGACACTGACGATTCCGTCCACAGCCCAGAAAGTTATCACTGTCGGTGCATATCAGACACTTTTTGGGGCATATGCGGATTTTTCCGGCCGGGGATATGCAATGAATGCGGTCAATATCGGTGAGGGACTTGCGAAGCCGGACATTGTCGCACCCGGCGTCGGCATCCGTGTGCAGGGAACGCAGGGGCCGGAGACTGTCAGCGGAACATCCTATGCGACGCCGTTTGTGACCGCAGCTTCGGCGCTTATGATGGAGTGGGGAATCGAAAAAGGGAATGATGCGTATCTGTACGGGGAAAAAGTTAAGGCTTACCTGATTGCCGGGGCACGGCAACTGCGCGGTTTTGAAAGCTGGCCGAATGACATGGCGGGGTGGGGAGCATTGTGTCTGGCCGACAGTATTCCGGGATATGGCGGTTGAAAATAGTTGCGAAAAAGAATAAAATATAATTGGTTTATTATGTCGGAAAGGAGGGCTTTGATGTGTTTCGGGGATACAAACTGAAATTTGAATTTAATGCGGCGCATTCCAATTTGGAAAATCATGTGGAAAACGCTCATTTTCATACGTTTACCATCGTGTTGTATTTACATGATTTGAATGAACAGATGGACTATTTTTTTGATATTGAGAAAAGCATTCAAGAGTGGCTCGCTCCTTTTCGGGATTGTTATTTGCATGAAACAGAGTTGTTTCAAGGGCGTTCCACGACTCTGGAGAGCATCGGCGATACGTTTTTTGACGCATTGTCGCCGATGTTAAAAAAATCGGATTTTGACCTGGTCCGCCTGGACGTGTTTGAAAATCCAATCCGTATGTACTCGGTTTCTGACAGGATTCTGGATGCGGATGTCAATGAATTGGGAACGCTTCCGCAGGCATTTTATGATGCAATTGAGTTTGAACAACCGGCGCATTCTGTGGCAGCAGTTGCACCGGAGAAAAAAACAGAAAAGCAGAAAGTGGATCCGGAGAGTTTGCAGGGGTCTTTTGAGGAAGCGGCCGAAGAGAGGCAGTGGGACGATAATATATTAAAGCTTTCGGTAGTGGAATATAAGCCGGGAATCGGAAAAAGAGTTGCGACGGTATTGGGATTAATGGCTGCAGTCTGTTTCGGCGCATGGTTTGTTATGTATCTGCTGCATGGCTGGGGAACTTATCCTGCGGGTTCGGATACATACTGTCATTTGTACAGGGCGGATGTGATTTTGCAGAACATACGGGAAGGAAATTTATTTCCGCTCTATGATCCGTACTGGTACAACGGCGTTGAAATTATGAGGTATTGGGGGCCGGTACCGCTCTATGTATTGGCATTTATGCAGTCGGTCGGCGGAGATATGTTTGCCGGATATATAGGTTATGTGGGGGTTTTATTTGTGCTCGGCGCATTGGGATGGATTATGTTCGGGTACAGACAGGAACGGATTGGGATGGGGCTGTTTGTAGGATGCATTTGGTTTTTCCTTCCGGAAAATATGAAAGTTCTCTTTTATGACGGAAACCTTCCGCGTGCGCTGATTAATGCACTGTTACCGTATTTGATTTGTTTTGTATATGATTTGCTTAAAGAGAAGAGAGCAGCGCATATTTTAAAGCTTACGTTGTTGTTTTGTCTGATTTCTCTGTGCCACATCGGTACCACCATCATGTTGGTTGCAGTTCTTTTTATCTATTTGCTGATTTACGGCAAGGTAAACAAAGAGTATGTAACGATAGGTCATGTGGTTTTATGTGTGACAGCGGGAATGCTTCTTTGCGGTATTTGGATGGTACCTTCTCTGCACGGGAGCGGAGCCGGAGGCTCCAATAATCAGGTTATGGAAGGCTTTTTCCAGGATGCACTTTTGTCATTGAATCCGTTTCCGGCATGGGACGGACAGACATTGTTTTATTTCGGTTTGTCCCTTTTTGTGCTCTGTGTAGTCGGACTCGTTTTCGGAACGAAAGAAACGATGCCGGGGTTTGCGGTCGGATTGATTATCTTTTTGCTGACCAGTAATTCGGCATATGACATTTTGAGTAAACTGCCGTTCAGTTCCGTTTTGTGGATGATGCGTTTTGTGTCACTTGCTCTTTCTTTTGTCATGGCGGCCCTGCTTTTGTGGAAAGGTCTCAAAAGGCATTTTGTTGTCTTTTTATGCATTCTTCTTGTGATTGATTGTCTTCCTGTGCTCCGCTATCTGCACAGTGGCACGGAAAATGTTATGTCGGTGGAAGAAAAGAATAAAGCGTACGGAGAAGAAATACTGTTTAATCAGGCAAAGGAAATTACGGATCAGAGAATGACGGTGTTTGACCTGAGCGGTTACGGTGCCTTTGCTCCGTATTATGCGGCGGGAACTGACCGGAAGGTGCTTTATATGTTCGGGGCCGGCTGGGAGGGGGCCCGTACTGCGGAAAATATTGTGATGCTCAACACGGCGGTTGAGACGGGAAAATATGAGTATGTGTTTGATCGTTGCATTGA
Organism: Lachnospiraceae bacterium; assembly: GCA_017461865.1. Taxonomy (GTDB): domain Bacteria; phylum Bacillota; class Clostridia; order Lachnospirales; family Lachnospiraceae; genus SVFI01. The sequence goes on from JAFTVQ010000090.1 coordinate 3,525, forward strand.
GATGGGGACGGATACTGTCTTGTTTGTGGTTCAGAATCTGCAGAATAAGGAGTCTGATTTAGAACGGCTTACTTTGGCCGGAGAGAAATTCGGATATGAAGTGGCAGCGCAGAGCGAGAAAAATATTCTTATGCACAGGGATACTCCGGAATGTTACGGTACGGTAACAGATTATCCGTATCTGGCTATCGGAAGTGCTGCAAATGAGATTGCACTGCTCTATCCGGGTTTTGAGGAGGGGCGTTCGGAAAATTTGAGTGAGTACACGTTTGAGGAACTTTCTGCCTATGAGTGTATTTATCTCAATGCGTTTACGTATGATGACAAGGCCGGGGCCGAAAAAGTGCTTACAGATTTGGCGGACAACGGTGTGAGAGTATACATCGACATGAATAAGGCGCCGGTAGATCGGGGAACCAACGTTCAGGAAATGTTCGGAGTATCGGTGCAAACGATAACGTTCCACAACAGTTTTCCGGTGATTCAGTACGAAGGCAATAGTTACAAAACGTCCGGTTTTCCGGGAGAATATAAGGAGTGGAAAGCAAATTATCTGATCGGACTTCAAAAAATAACCGGAAAAGGCGATATAAATAACAAAGAACTTGCATTTTCAGGCACAAATGGCAATGACAATATTGTCTTTTTGGGGTATAATTTTATATATTATACCCAGCTTACAAATGACGGGGCAGCAAGAAATCTGGTCAGTGAGGTATTCGGTATAGACGAAAGTGAAATACCGGAGAGAAAGATTGTGCCTCTTGAAATCGAATTTAAAAATAATCGGATTGAAATCAGAAGTGAGCGGGACGGAGTAAACACATCCCTTGCGAATATCAGTGATATATTCCGTTCTGACAGGGAATATGAGGAGAAGAATCATATGATCACGGTTTCGGCAGGGAAAACAGTGATAGAGATGGAGTATCCGTATTTTTGGCAGGGTGTCATGGGAACCTTTGCCGGATTGTGTATGTTAACGGCGATGATGATTTATTTTCGCAGGTACAAAAGGAGTGATGTTCTATGAAAAACAAACGAATAAAATTCATAACATTCTTTTCTGTATGTATGTTTTTTGTATATGCCGGTCTGTTCGGCTCGGTGACAGAGGCTGCCACTGTGGACGGATATTATGATGATTGGTCCGGTATACCGGAGACTATGATTTCATACGGAAGTCATAATGCGGCCGGACAAGTTTATGAATATCACGGCGGATCCATGGTTGTCAGCGACGGTTATGTGTATGTTAAGGTGCGCATGAGTGATCTTTATCAGCAACAAATTCCGGTAGATGAACTTGTACTTACGATTAACGGACAGCCGAGAAGTTTTATTTTGCGTAAGCGTAATGCCGATAATACCATCAACTGGAGCAACGAGGTTTACAATCTGGCACCCGGTATACACACAGATCTCGGTATCTTTTTCCGAGACGGTGGAAATGTAGCGTTGGGCGAAGGTGCAATTTCGATTTCCGAAGCTTCGCCGAATGACTGCTTTGAGTTCCGTATGAAAATATCGGATTTGGAAGCATTGTACGGATTTGAAGAAGGAACTGTTGAAAATGGTGCAACCTTACAGTTTTACAGTCCGAACATCGGTCCGGAAGCGGTGACTGTTGTGGGAAGCTCCACGGGAACATACATAGGAATCTTGCTCTGCCTGGCGGTTGTATTCTCAGCACTGGCAGGACAGAAAAGAAAGCAGGCTTATTCATGAATGTATTTGCTGTCATCTGTGTGGTTATATGGGTGTATATCCTGAGTGTTTTTAAGAGAGGTAAATTAGACTTCTTCCGCTTTATTGTCGGGAGTGTCGGTTTGTTTGTCTTTATGATGATCTTTCTTGAACCGCTGTTGGTGAAACCTTTGGTCAGTCTTGTGACATCGGCTACAGGGATTGTGGGTGATGTTACCGGGTGGTTTGACTCATATCATGATTACAGTATTTTATTTGTGACGTGTGAATCTACACACGAAGCGTTGTCTCTCTATATTGATTATGAATGTTCAGGCGTGATCGAGATGATGGCGTTTGTTTCGTTGTTGGCTTTTTTTCAGGTGTATGACATATGGCAGAGATTTGTAATCGGTATTTTGGGATGTGTTGCTATCTTTTTTTCCAATGTAATCCGTATTACCGTTATTTGTATTATCATTATGATATGGGGAAACAGCGCTTATTACATTGCGCATACCATTGTGGGAAGAATCGTATTTTATGTTCTGGCGGTACTTCTCTATTATTATGTCTTTACACATGCGCAGATCATTCGTCAGAAAGTGGGAGGATTCAGTTATGCAGACAATAGTAAACCTTCTGACCAATGACATTTTTTTCTGGATGGCATGGGTAATCATTCCACTTATTATGGAAATTATTCCCGGTTTTTTGGGGATTTTTATTTTGATAAAAAAGCGTTTGACCTATCGGGAGGATGCGCCGCTTTCTTATTATCCGGATATTACGTTGATTATTCCGGTTTATAACTCGGCCGATTCCCTGTGGGCTTGTTTGGAGTCTGTGGATAAGTCTACTTATCCGAATAAAAATATTTCTTTGATGCTCGTAGACAACGGAAGCAAGGACAACAGCTTTGAAATTTTTATTGAGTATCAGAAGTCTCATTTGGACATGAATGCAAAATGGCTCAATTCTAAGCAGGGAAAGTCAAAGGCACTGAATATGGCCCTTTTCAACAGTGAGGGAAAATATATTATTCATATTGACAGTGACGGAATTTTGCACCCGGACGCGTTGATGAATATGATCCGCCGTTTTGAAGCGAACGATAATATCCACTGTATGACCGGTGCGGTACTAACCAATCCGGACATGATTAAAAATGAAAAAAAACTGTTTTTGAGAATGATACAGAAGACGGAATTTTATGAATATGCCCAGGCTTTTTTGGCGGGACGCAATTACGAGGCGGAGCTGAACAGTATTTTTACTCTTTCCGGTGCTTTTTCTGCTTTTCGGAAATCTACAATTTTAAAAACGCAATTATATAATACGGAGACTGTATGCGAGGATACGCAGGTAACGTTTCAGATAAGGTATCTGCTTAAGCGAAAGATTGATATTTGCGAAAATGCATTGTTTTTTGTGGATCCGATTGAAAGTGTCAATCGTCTGTATGTGCAAAGGCAGCGATGGCAGAGGGGAGAAATCGAAGTCATTCACATGTTTCCGGACCGCAAGGGCGGTGTGACGTCCATTGTCACCAATTTCATGTCCCGGGTACTGATTTATGACCATACTTTTGCATTTCCGCGTATGATTTGGTATTTTGCACTGATCTGTCTGGCGTTTATCGGATACCCGTTCCGTTACATAGGAATCTCATTGGTACTAATTTATGTGATGTATGTGTTATCTGCCTTTTTGTACTATATTCATGTTTGCATTTATTTGAGATGGGACAAGGCTTTGATCCGTTTTTATGCATGGAAGATAGGATATATTCTTCTTCTTCCCCTTTTCAATTTTATGGTGTACTGGTTCCGCTTTGCAGGAATTATCAACAGTATCAAGGGGACCAGCACATGGAGGACAAGGGGATTTGACGAAGAAATCAAGGTTTGCCGTGATATTATCGCTGAGGATTTTGCTTTTGTGAAGAAAGTTATAGATAAGGTGAAAACGAACATATATGAACCCGACGAAGAAAAAACAAAGACCAAGTAAATATTTGATTGTTATGTCGGTGGTACTTTCGGTTTTGTGTACCTGTTTGATGGTTTTTGATGTGGTTACGTGCAGAGAGACCAACCTGGTCAATGCCTGTTTGGAAAAGGAAAAGTATTTGCAGGCCATGGCATACAGCGGAAATTATGAGACAGAAGGTATCATTGATTATATCAAGGAAACGTATATGACATCGGCCAGTGACTATTGTTTTGTCGCAGTGGACGGAGAACTTGTTTTTGTCAGGGATGACAATTATACGGAGAGTCTGGAAGAGACGAATCTGAAAAAGCATTTTGATATCTCCAACCGGACCCAAAAGATAGAGGGCTGTAAAAAAGCGTATGTTGTCACGTCAGAAGGAAGTGTATGGAATCTGATCTGTCATGATATCAAGCTTGCAGAACAGACAATGACATTGGGAATTTGTGTCCGGAATGAGTTCCTTGTTTCAACCGGGGATTTTGACATTCTTTTGCAGCATAGTGTGCTTTATATGGTTCTTTTTTCCATTGCTTTTATTGTCAGTATCGTTTTTTTGTCCAGCCGTGAGAAAGAGAACCGGTTGATGGAAATAAAACTGACGGAGCAGTTACAGGAGAACCGAAGACTGATTGAGCGGCTGGGCGAACGTCTTGAAGCGCAATCGGAAATGGAATATCAAAAAGAAAACGGTTTTTGTACGCGGGAAGTGGTTTCGCAGATTATGGATAAACTCACTGCAGAACAAAAGGAAAAATCCCGTAAGTTAGTCATTCGTATGAAGGAAACTTCTTCGGCCTCCATCGTAAAATACAGTGTCTTGTTAGAACGTATGAAGGTGAATAAATGTGTTTGTTGTATGTGGGAGGAGGATACATTTCTTGTATTGCTGTTAAATACGGATGAACACGGCGCAAATAATTTTGTTAAGAATTTTCTGCTTCAATATCAAAAAATGTTCCGACAGGATGCAAAGGATATTCAGATTTCCGCGGAGGAATGGTAAAAGGCGGTAAGTTGGTGAAATATGAGATATAGTCAGTACAAATTTAATTTTTATTTAAATGCCAGTCATGCGATTTATATTGACGGGAAACTGGGCGCTGCCCATCCGCATACTTGGGAAATTATTATCCGGACGATTAAGAGCCAGAAAGAATTTGTCATGTTCAATGAAGTGGAGAACAGAATAGAACAGTTTCTCGGCACATATCAAAACCGGTATATCAATGAATTTGAGCCGTTTGATGCGATGAATCCCACATTGGAAAATATTACATCCTACTTTTTGGAACAGTTGGAGGAATTGCTGGAACCGCTTGGATGGATTGTGTTTTATATTGAGGTTAGTGAGACACCGACCAGATCTTATGTAATCAGCAGAGTGGAAAATAATATTATCAGTGATCTTCAACAGAAAAATATGGTAGAAGACATTATTGATAGTGCATTTCAAGAGGAGTAATTTATGGCTTATAGGAACAAGCTTAGTGTTATTATTCCAAGTCTGTCGCCGGATGAGCGGTTGACGGCGCTTGTGAAAGAGTTAAAAATGCACGGATTTGAGCATATTATTGTGGTCAATGACGGAAGCAGTGAGGAATATGATACAATTTTTGCCGGTGTGCAGGAAATGGGGGCAGTGGTTCTGCGCCATGTGGTAAATCAGGGCAAAGGAAGAGCGTTGAAGACCGCATTTCATTACATATTGGGGAATATGGACTCCTGCGTGGGTGCAGTCACTATTGACTCGGATGGACAACATGCGGTAAAAGATATTATCCGATGTTGTGAAAGATTGTTGGAGAAGCCGGATTGTCTTGTTATGGGATGCAGAAATTTTAAACAGGAAGATGTTCCGTTTAAAAGCAGTTTCGGCAATATCGTGACATCAAAAGTGATGCAGTTGTTAGTGGGAATCAAAGTTTCCGATACACAAACCGGTTTGCGTGCAATGTCATTGGAGCATATGAAGAAATTTCTGGCAGTTTCCGGAGAACGGTTTGAATATGAGACCAATATGCTTTTGTGCTGTAAGGATGAAGGGATTGCCATCGAGGAAGTGACGATTCAGACCATCTATTATGAAGGGAATAAGAGCACCCATTTCAGACCGCTTCATGATTCTCTGCTTATTTATGGGTTGTTCCTGCGATTTATCGTGGCATCGCTGTCATCGGCGGCGATTGACCTCGGATTGTTTGCTTTGGGGGCCTTTTGTTTGAAATCGGTCATACCGGCTTACTATATTGTAGTCAGCACCGTGCTTGCAAGAGTGATTTCTTCGCTTTACAATTTCTTTATGAACCGGCAGGGAGTGTTTAAGAGTGAGTCCGGTCTGGCAAAGACCATGGTCAAATATTATACGCTTGCAGTAGTGCAAATGTCGCTGTCGGCATTGGGGGTTTGGATGCTTTTCGGTATGCTGGGAGGCAGTGAGACTCTGATAAAAATTGTTGTGGATACCATACTTTTTCTGGTTAGTTTTCAGATTCAGAGAGAGTGGGTTTTTAAAAAGAAAGATTGACCGTAAAGCTTTGTTGCGGTAACATAGAAGAGTAATGTGGGTATTAAAATTCTATTTTTATAAGGGGGTAACTAAATAATGACTTTTTTAGAATTAATGGATTATGCAAGACGCAATACCTGTTCTGACATTCATCTTACGGTCGGAACTCATACAGCGGTTCGTCGTTTCGGTGAGCTGGAGCTGCTTGAGCCGATTCCGGATCCGAAAGAAGTAGAGGAAATGATTCTTTCTATTTTGAATGAAGATCAGAAAGCAAGAGTTTTGTCAGGTAAGGATTTGGACTTCTCCGGTATTACCCCGGACGGTGCGCGTATGCGTGTAAACGTATATCATCAGCGTAACAATCTGGCAGCAAGTATCCGTCTTCTTGAAAATACGACGCCGACATTTGCAAACCTGGGACTTCCGGATACGGTACGCAAACTGGCAGAGGAGCCGAGAGGATTGATCCTTGTAACAGGACCGACAGGTAGCGGTAAGACGACGACGCTTGCAGCGATTATCGATCACATTAATAAGACACAGAAGAAACATGTTTTGACCATTGAAGATCCGATAGAATATATTTATCCGCACGGAAAAGCAATGATCCATCAGAGAGAGGTCGGACGTGATGTAGATACTTTTGCGACAGCACTCCGTTCTGCACTCCGTGAGGATCCGGATATCATTCTTGTTGGTGAGATGCGTGATTATGAGACAATCTCAGCCGCTGTCACAGCAGCAGAAACCGGACATCTCGTTCTTTCAACATTACATACAACAAGTGCTCCGCAGACTATTGAGCGTATTGTCGATGCCTGCCCGCCACACGGACAGAACCAGATGCGTATGCAGCTTGCGAGCGTATTGAAAGGTGTTATCACACAGCAGCTTCTTCCGATTGCAGGAGATGAGGGACGTGTGGTTGCAACAGAGATTCTTTTGAATAACGAAGCGGTTGGTAACCTGATTCGTGAGAATAAGATGCATCAGCTGGAGAGCACAATGCAGTCTAATCTTGCAGCCGGAATGCACACTCTGAACAATGATCTCAAGATGCTTGTTATGCACGGTAAGATTACGAGAGAAGTTGCGATTCAGTATTCTTCCAATCCGAAGGAACTTATGCAGTATGTATAATATAAGATAATAATAAGACCGGAACGGGTTCTGTTCCGGTCTTGTTTGTGCCTGCGATGCAAAGGATAGATTATGGTGAAATTGGTACAACTTATATGCCCGAATTGCGGGGGAAAAGTGAATAAAATAGATGAAGATACGGCAAGATGTCCCCATTGTGAGACAGAGTTTCTGATTGATGAAGGTCAACCGGAGAACGTGATTCATATTCATGAGGCGGAGAAAAAGACGCCTTGGGGTGCGGTTGTTGCAGCATTGGTAATTATGGGAATCATTGCCGGATTTATTGCGATTGCGCTGAGCGGATCCGGTACCGATCGCCCGGCGGTTGCACCGACTGTCGTGGAGAGAGAAGTGTTTCAGTCTTCTTTTTTTAAGGAATTTGTTGCGCAGGTGTACGGGACATCCTGTGAGAATGTGACTGCGGAGCAACTGAAAAAACTTACCTATATACACATCTATGCGCAGGATGGTATGGAGTGCGTCCGCTACCGGTTAGAGGAAGGGGAGACAGAGACGCTGTTTCTTTCTTCTGATTTGCGCAAGGATTATATTGATTTGGCAAATTTCCCGAATTTGAAAGGAATATATTTGCAATATGGTTCTATACCGGAAGGTGTTCTCGGGGTATTTTCCCAATTGGAGGAATTGGAGAGCGAAAATTCGCCGGAAGAATTGGAACGGAAATTGCCTTCGCCGGGGAAATTAAAAAAATATATAATTCACAGAAATTATTCCATGGAAGGAATCCACACCTTTGAGAATTTGGAATATTTTGAGACGGATTATTATGACGTCAAAGATATCCGCGCGATTGTTGCCCTGAAAAATCTTAAAACACTCATAATAAAAGACGGGGATGAGATTACGGATTTCGGTGCGCTATGCAGCTTATCGAAGCTTGAGGTGCTGTATTTGGAGGCGGAACAGTTGAAAGATATTTCGTTTGTTGAGGGTATGGAAGGCCTGCGTGAATTTACGTTGAGAGATTCCGTTATCCTTGATTTGTCTCCGCTTTCCGGTAAGACAACACTTACTTATTTGGAACTGGAAGATAACTATGAAGTAAAGGATTACAGTGTGCTCAGCAGTCTTACATCGCTGGAAACATTGCATCTGGACCTTTGTTCCTACGGGGAGATGCCGGAGGTGTCGGGATGGACATCGTTGACAGAATTGTCTGTCAGCGGGGCAAACAACCTGCAGTTTCTCGCGCAGCTTCCGACGCTGAAAAAGCTTTCATTGTCCGGCGGAGACAGCAGTGATTTTGAAGTGCTTGCCCATCTTACAGAGCTGACGGAACTTACAATCGGAAGACTTTACGGAGATTTGAGGCATTTGGATTCGCTGGTTGCCCTGACAAACTTAAAAAAGCTGGATATCAGCGGTATGACGGTTTACGGAAATATTGAAGATGTTTTTGCCATTCCGGGACTTGAGGAACTTGATGTCAGTGATTGCAGCTTCGGGCTTGATTTTGACCATATACCGGAAAATCAAAGTTTGAAACGGCTTTCTATGAACCGTGTCAGTCTTTGGGAAAATATTCAGGTACTTCAGGATGGATTTGTAACTTATCTGGATTATGATGAGTTGTCAATGGCAGACCATATCTCGTTTGTGAGCCGGTTTCCGAATTTGGAGGAATTGTATTTACAGGGGAATAAGCTGACAGATGTCGCATTTGCAGAGCAATTGCCGATGCTGAAAAAACTTGATGTGACCGACAATTATATTACAGATCTCCGGCCGTTACAAAGTCTCACACGACTTGAGATTGTATGGTGCGGGGAGAATTCTATATCTCAGGGAGTCGATCTCGGACAAGAAGTCCATGTTGTGCTTGATTCCGAGGCGGAAGAAGGAGCTTGGTGGAGATGAGATTGTATATTATCCGTCATGGTGAAACGGAGTGGAACAAAGTGAAAAGATTACAGGGACAGACGGATATTCCGTTGGCAGAAGAAGGAATCCGACTGGCAAGGGAAACCGGAGAGGGGATGAAAAATCTTCCGATTGATCTTGTGATTTCCAGTCCTTTGACAAGAGCAGTGCAGACAGCGCAGATTTTGACAAAGGGGCGTGATATCCCTATTTTGACCGATGAGCGAATTATAGAAATTTCGTTCGGCGACTGGGAAGGCGAGTGCATGTTTGACAGTGAAGTGCTTCCGCCGGATTTTCGAAGACTTTTTTATGAAGACCCGCTGCATTGTGTTTGCCCGCCGGACGGTGAGACTTTTGCGGAAGTGTGTAAGAGAACCGGCGCATTTTATCAAAGTCTTTTGGAACATCCGGATTATGCCGGAAAAAATATCCTGATTTCAACCCACGGAGCAGCAAGCCGTTGTCTTTTGACACAGTTTTACGAGGATAAAAATGATATTTGGCGGGGCGGGGTTCCGAAAAATTGTGCAGTGACAATTGTGGATGTTTCGGAAGGCGTCGGAACAGTCGTTGAGAAGGACCGGTTGTTCTACGAATAAACGCCCTGCAGAGTTGACAAAAATGTGATTTATTCTTATCATATATTTTGTATGTAAATTATAGATATGGAGCGAATATTATGAGCAATATTATTTTAACAGGTGACAGACCGACCGGTAAACTTCACATCGGACATTATGTGGGTTCTCTGAAGAGACGTGTAGAGCTTCAGAATACCGGTGATTATGATGATATTTTTATTATGATTGCGGATGCGCAGGCGCTTACCGACAATGCGGACAATCCGGAAAAGGTACGTCAGAACATTGTGGAAGTTGCCCTTGACTATCTGTCATGCGGACTGGATCCGAATGTGTCAACTATCTTTATTCAGTCGATGGTACCACAGCTTACGGAGTTGTCTTTCTATTACATGAATCTTGTGACGGTGTCCAGACTTCAGCGTAACCCTACGGTGAAAGCTGAGATCCAGATGCGTAATTTCGAGACAAGTATTCCGGTTGGATTTTTTACCTATCCAATCAGCCAGGCAGCAGATATTACAGCATTTAAGGCAACGGTCGTTCCGGTTGGAGAAGACCAGATGCCAATGATTGAGCAGACAAAAGAAATCGTGCATAAATTCAACTATGTATACGGTGAGACGCTTGTAGATCCGAAGATTATGCTTCCGGACAACAAGGCTTGTCTGAGACTTCCGGGTACAGACGGAAGTGCCAAGATGAGTAAATCTCTCGGCAATTGTATTTATCTGTCTGACAGTGAAGAGGATGTGAGAAAGAAAATCATGTCCATGTTTACCGACCCGACACATCTTCGTGTGGAGGATCCGGGGCATGTGGAAGGAAATCCGGTATTTATTTATTTGGATGCTTTCTGTCGCGATGAGCATTTCGCAGAGTTCTGGCCGGAGTATCAGAATCTCCAGGAAGTGAAAGATCACTATACAAGAGGCGGTCTCGGCGATGTTAAGGTGAAGAAATTCCTGAACAATGTTATGCAGTCTGAACTTGCACCGATCCGTGAGCGTCGTGCACAGTGGGAAAAAGATATCCCGGCTGTATATGAGATTCTCAAAAAGGGAAGTGAGAGAGCAGAGTCTGTGGCAGCGCAGACACTTGCTGAGGTCCGTGAGGCTATGAAGATCAATTATTTTGATGATATGGCGCTGATCAAGGAACAGGCAGAAAGATATAAATAAAAGGTAGCGTGACAGCCCATACTGAATGTGTGGGCTGTTTGTTGTATCAGCGATAAAGATTTGTAAGCAGGAGGTAATTATGGAAAGAATCGTTCACAGCGCATCGGAGATAATCGGTAATACTCCTTTGATGCAGTTACATCATTATCAGGAAAAAGAGAATATTAAGGATGCGGTTATTCTTGCAAAACTTGAATACTTGAATCCGGCGGGATCGGTCAAAGACAGGGCGGCGCTTTACATGATTGAGGATGCGGAAAAAAGCGGAAAGCTGAAACCGGGAGCGACCATTATCGAACCGACCAGCGGAAATACCGGAATCGGTCTTGCAGTTGTGGCAGCTGCGAAAGGATACCGTGCGATTTTAACCCTTCCGGAGACGATGAGTGTGGAGCGCAGAACGCTTCTGCGCGCTTACGGTGCGGAGCTTGTGCTGACAGAGGGTGCAAAAGGAATGAGCGGAGCCATCGCAAAGGCGGAGGAACTGGCTGCTGAAATACCGGGAGCTATGATTCTCGGACAGTTTGACAACCCGGCTAATGCACAGGCGCACAGAGAAACAACCGGACCGGAAATCTGGGAGCAGACGGAAGGAAAAGTTGACATTTTTGTGGCAGGTGTCGGAACCGGCGGAACGATTACGGGAGTCGGTGAATATTTAAAAAGCAAGAATCCGTCTGTTAAAGTAGTGGCTGTTGAGCCTTCAGACTCGCCGGTACTTTCCGGAGAGGCAGCAGGTCCGCATAAGATTCAGGGAATCGGAGCGGGATTTGTCCCGTCACTTCTGAACACTTCTGTTTATGACGAGGTGATTACGGTTTCTTCCGAGGATGCGTTTGCACAGGGAAGAATGCTTGCGCGCACAGAAGGTGTGCTTGTCGGAATTTCGTCCGGAGCAGCACTTTGGGCAGCAGCGCAGCTTGCACGCCGCCCGGAAAACAAAGGAAAAAATATTGTGGTTCTTCTGCCGGATTCCGGAGACAGATATTTGTCAACGCCGATGTTTGCAGAGGAGTAGGAAAAGTCGGGCAGAGAACGTATAGGGGGACGAGATGAAAATAACATATGGAAAAAACGGGATTCGTATGAAAAAATTGTTTGGATCGCGGGAGATTTCCTACAGTGATATCAGAAGCGCTGTTTTGGACAAAGGGGAATACACATTTACGACAAAGAAGGGCGAAGTGATAACTGCTAAATATCAGCTTTTTGAAGATCGGACGGTTCTTTATGAAGCAATTAAGAAATACAATATTTATTTTAAGGATGCGGAGGAACCGGATGCATATGAGAATGTGTATTTCGCCGAGGAACTGAATGAGAAGATTCTGCAGGCGCAAGCTATGATAAAGGAGTATGCAGGAAGTTGCGTACGCAGCAAATTAGGCCCGGAGTATGATGTTGACACTGTTGTGATGGATGAGGGCGAATTAATAAATGTGTATTTCAGACTCTTGAAGAGCGGCGAGCTTGTCAAGGATATTCCGGACGGAGCTAAGTATGATTTTTCGGATTTGGAACCATACGCTTTTGATAGTTTTGTGATGGCGTATTTGGTGGAATGGGACGGTTGCGGAAAATATGGCTTGACCCAGGAAATGGAAAATCGGAAAATGTGTGTAAAATATTTGGAAGGACCGCTGAAGTGCTTGCTTGAAAATTATGAAGGATAATGGGGGAGTATATTACATGGTGCTGACAAGGTCTGGGAGTATCCATGCAGAGAAACTTTCGTTATGGAACCACTTTTTGGCTGTTTTTTATTTAAATAAGAGCATTTTATGATGTCCAAAGTATCTGTGCGGAAAAAACTTATGTTCAGATACTATAAATATAAAAAATAGTATCTCAGTGAAAAGGTTTTCTGTATAGGTACTTTGATTGCCAAGAAACCAGAAGTAAATGTTCAGTTCGGGTGGTGCGATCTCTACTACCAAAAGAAAATAAAGTGTGAATAGGTAAAACAAAAAGTAGGATTCCCTGTGGGCGCAAAAGTGCCTGCAGGGAGTTTTTTGTGTTCGCACATCGTCAATCTCCGCCCGGCGTCATCTCGCGTGCAAAGCCCGCTCGGTCCCGCCGTATCGTCAATCTCCGCCGGGCGTCATCTCGCGTGCAAAGCCCGCTCGATGTGCGGCATTCGCCGCATCCGAATTTGGCCAAGAGTGTCTGCCGGCGAGCAAGCTCCCGGCATCCATCTTGTACAAATTCACGCCCGGCTCAAAGAAAAAACAAATAAACACCATAAAACAGTTGACAACAGTTACAAACTGTTATATAGTGTTTATAACAAAGGAGGCAAACCCATGGGAATTATAATCAACAATTCATCGATGACACCGATTTATGAACAGATGGTTGCGCAGATAAAGGCGCAGATCATGAGCGGTGAGAGAAAAGAAGGAGACAGCCTTCCTTCGGTAAGAGCTTTAGCCAAGGACCTTCGGGTCAGTGCACTGACGGTCAAGAAAGCCTATGACGAGCTGGAGCGGGAAGGATTTGTGACGACGGTTCACGGAAAAGGAACATTTGTTACAAGTGCCAACCAGGAACTTATGCTGGAGGAAATGAAAAAGGAAGTGGAAGCAGATCTGGAAGGGGCCATCCGGAAAGGCAGAAGCTGTGGCATGAGTGACGGGGAACTCAGTGAGTTGTTCCAAATAATTTTAGAAGATTAACAAAAGTGTAAAACTGGAGGATATGATATGGAATTACAGGTAAAAGGGATAAGAAAGACATATGGGAAATTCGGACTGGATGTAACCATGGAGGTACAGCCGGGGCAGATCACCGGATTGGTGGGAAAGAACGGCGCCGGAAAAAGTACCACGTTTAAATCGATACTGGGACTGGTAAAAACGGAAGGCGGAGAAATCCTTCTGGATGGTAAGCCGGTAGAAACTTTTACGAACAAAGAGAAAGAAAGAATCGGAGTTGTCCTTTCAAATGCAAGCTTCAGCGGATGGCTTACGATTGCGGATGTCATTCCGGTACTGCGGAGCATGTATGCGGAGTTTGAGGAAGAATATTTTAAAGAGCAGTGTGAGAAAATGGATCTTCCGATGAAAAAGCCGATCAAAGAGTTTTCGACCGGTATGGCGGCAAAACTGAAAGTGCTCGTGGCAATCTCGCACAAGGCAGAGTTTCTAATTATGGATGAGCCGACGAGCGGTCTGGATGTGATGGCAAGAAATGAAATTTTGGATTTGCTGCGTGAATATATGGTGGAGGACGGCAGAAGTATTCTGATCAGTTCCCATATTTCGAGCGATTTGGAAACACTTTGCGATGACCTTTACATGATTGATAACGGAAAGATCATGATGCACGAAGAAACTGATGTTTTACTTGCAAATTACGGGCTGTTAAAACTGACCGATGCTCAATATGAAAAAATAGAAAAAGAATACATTCTCAAAACAAAGAAGGACAACAACGGATATGTGTGTCTGACAAAAGAGAAAGCATTTTATGCGGAGAATTATCCGGATGTTGCAATCGAAAAAGGAAATATTGATGATGTATTTACAATGATGATTCAGGGGGAATAGAGAGATGAAAGGTTTACTGATAAAAGATTTTAAATTATTGACAAGAAACAAATCCACGTTATTGATTGTGTTGGCGATTATTTTGTTTTTCCCGATGCTTGAGATGGATCCGGGATTTATCGTCAGCTATACGATGATGATTTTGATGTTTTTGACGGTAAGCACGATTACGTATGATGATTTTGACAATGGAATGGCGTTTTTGTTTACGTTGCCGGTTGACCGTAAAACTTACGTGCGCGGGAAATATGTGCTCGGCCTTATCGTGGCAGTTGCAAGCTGGATTTTGGCGGTTTGCATCAATGTTGTATACATGTCGCTGTTGGCAAATGAAAGTGCGGAAACCATCGGCAGAGTTCTGCTTTCTGTATTGATAATTTTCCCTGCAGCGCTTCTGATGTGGGAAGTGATTTTGCCGCTTCAGTTGAAGTTCGGCGCCGAAAAAGCAAGAGTGGTACTGTTTATTGTGGTAGGTGCGACTTTGGCAATCAGTGCAATCGGAACGAAAATTGCAGAAGCAAACGAGGAACAGGCCAATGAGCTGGTAAATGTTGTGGCCGTGAAACTGGTGCAGCTCACACCGATGCAGGTTGGCATTGTATTATTTGCGGTTGCAGTTGCGGGCCTCTTGATTTCTTATGCTTCTTCTGTCAGAATAGTGGAGAAGAAAGAATACTAAAAAGAAAGAGTTAGCTATGGAAAACCAAAATCAGCCACACAAACGCCGGGTGCGCTACAAAGGAACGCATCCGCGCAGTTTTCACGAAAAATACAAAGAACATAATCCGGAGAAATACGCAGATACCATAGAAAAGGTCATCCGCAAGGGAAGTACCCCGGCGGGA
>JAFTVQ010000091.1 GCA_017461865.1 Lachnospiraceae bacterium
ATTGACACGGCCGGAACCGATGACGGGGGAGAACTGGGAAAACTTCGGACTGATAAGACATGGCGTATGTTGGACCGCACAGATATTGCTGTGTTGGTAGTGGATGGAAACCGTGAAGTTTCAAAGGAAGAGGAAACGTTGGTCCGTATGTTCAAAGAGCGGAAAATTCCTTTTTTGGCGGCGATTAATAAAGCAGAACAGATTTCGCAGCAAAGGCAAGCGGAGTGGGCCGGTTTTTTTGGAGAAAATCCGCATATTTTGGTCAGCGCAAAAGAAAATATCGGAATAGAAGAATTAAAAGTTAGCATAGGGCAACTTGCGGGAGAAAATAAAAAAGAGAGACCGCTTGTTTCGGACCTCGTAAAAAAGGGAGAAGTGGTTATGCTTGTGATGCCGATTGACGATTCGGCCCCGAAAGGGCGATTGATTCTTCCGCAGCAACAGGTTATCCGTCAGCTTCTGGAAATAGGAGCCCTGACAATGGCAGTGCAACCGGACCAGCTGGAGCAGGCTCTGCAAACGTGCAGACCGGAGCTGGTCATAACCGACAGTCAGGTTTTTGCGAAGGTGAATGCAATAGTGCCTGATGCGATACCGCTTACTTCTTTTTCTATTTTATTTGCAAGATATAAGGGGACGCTGTGGGATGCAGTTGCAGGCGCAAGAATGCTTGACCGGATTTCCGACGGGGATAAGATTCTCATTGCGGAAGGATGTACGCATCACAGACAGTGCGGAGATATCGGCCGGGATAAGATTCCGGCATGGATCAGAAAGCATACAGGGAAGGAGCCGGTTTTTTGCTTTCAGAGCGGTGCTGACTTTCCGGCGGATCTTTCGGAGTATCGGGTGATTGTTCATTGCGGCGGATGTGTGCTTAATGAAAGAGAGATGCAGCACCGCCTTGTACAGGCAGGCGAGCAGGGAATAGCCATGACGAATTACGGAATAGCCATTGCCCACATGAATGGGATTTTGGAACGGAGTATAAAAATATATGAGTCCTAAAAACAGAGAAATGAAATGGGATAAACTGGATAACACGGCGCTACTTTTTCCTGTGATTGCGAATGAAAGCATGAGCAGTGTCTATCGCATATCGGTAACACTGAAAGAAGAGGTGCAGGAGGAACTTTTGCAGAAGGCTTTGGATAAAGTGCTTCCGCTTTTTGATGTGTTTCACGCAAGGCTCAGACGAGGTTTGTTCTGGTATTATTTTGAGACCAATACCCGTCCGGCGCCGAAAGTTAAGGAGGAAACCTCTTATCCGTGTTTGTATATTCCCCTTTATCAGAATAATAACTATCTTTTTCGGGTGACTTATTATAAGCGGAGAATTAATCTGGAAGTATTTCATGTCCTGACAGACGGGATGGGGGCCATTACTTTTTTGCGCGAACTGGTATACCAATATCTCCGGTATACGCATCCTTCTTTGATGGAGAATTTGGGAGACGGTCTGAGCAGTGATACGACGCTGAACAAAGAAGACAGCTATATTAAAAACTATTCCGGGAAAAAGCTGAAAAAGAAATATAAGACAGAGCGTGCATATGAGTTAAAGGGCGAGTTTTTACCGCCGAATGCCCTGTCGGTTATCCACGGGTATATGAATGTGGAACAGGTGAAGGCAGCGGCAAAGGAAAAAGGGGTCAGTATTAATACCTACCTAGTCGGATTATATACGTACAGTATATATAAAGAAATGATGTGGGGAGATACGGGCGATAAGCCGATCAGCATATGCGTGCCGGTAAACCTCCGGCCTTATTATAACTCTATCACCATTAAGAATTTTTTTGCTATGGTGGAAGCGGTGTTTCGGCCGGAAAAAGATGATTATACATTGGACGAAATTCTGGCCGTTGTAGATGCGAGTTTGAAGGAACAGTTGACGAAGGAAAATATGGACAGCCTCATTGCATACAATGTGGGAAATGAAATGAATCGAATACATCGCATTATTCCTCTGTTTTTGAAAAGACTTGCCATGAAATGGGTATATCGTTCCACGGCACTTTCCAATACTTCCACGGTTACCAACTTGGGAGAAATCAAAATCAGGGATGCGTATAAACCGTATATAGAGCGTTTTCATATTATTCTTTCCATGACAAAAGGTCAGAATATGAAATGTAATGTGTGTACGTATGGCGGTGAATTGGTGTATACAATCAGTACGAAATTGGCAGACGGATCCGTTCAGAAGAGATTCTTCCGGACGTTGGCAGAAGAGGGAATCGATGTGACCATAGAGACCAACGGGGAGGGATATGATATATGAGGTATTGCAGACAATGTAAAATAAAAATTGCAGATCCGACTAACATATGTCCTCTTTGCCAGAGTGTTTTGGAAAAAACAGGCGATGAGAGGGAGAAAGCGGATTCCATGTATCCGGTAGTGGGTGTTCACAGGAAAGGCTACAAATTAATCCTTCAAATTTGCGCGTTTGTTTGTTTTGTTGCCATTATAGTTCTTGCGCTTGTCAATTACCTGACATACAACGGGGTTATGTGGTCAATCATTTGTGATGCGGGAATTCTGTATCTTCTTGTAACCTTGCGCTTTACCCTGTTTAATGCCCATGAAGGACATACGATGAAGATTCTGATGCAGGTGATTGCAGTCATGTTGCTGACACTGCTCATTGATTATATCATCGGGTATCAGGGATGGTCGGTTGCATATGCGTTTCCGGTGATTATCCTGGTTGCGGATATGTTGATTTTGATTTTAATGATGGTGAATTTCCGGACATGGTACAGTTATATTTTATTGCAGATGGCTATGCTGATTTTGTCGGGAATCATCGGAGCTTATATTTTATTGAATCACATGGGGAATACGCTTCTTGCAGGATGTGCGATCGGGGTCTCGGCGCTTATATTTCTCGGTTCCGTGTGCCTTGGGGATATCAGGGCCCGGAATGAGATTAAGAGACGTTTTCATGTATAACAAATCAAAAAGGGGATGGCTTATTGCCATCCCCCGTCTATTGCTATAATTTGTCCGGTCAGATAGGCCGGTGACTGGATAAGCTGCGTTACCAAACGGGCCACCTCGATGGTAGTTCCGATTCGGTCGGCAGGAATTTCTCCTTTTAAAATTTCCATATCTTCCACAGAAAAGCATTTATTCATATCTGTGTCAATGACACCGCATGCAATGGCGTTTACCTGAATATTGCTTGGCGCTAACTCTTTGGCCAGTGCTTTGGTAAAGCTGTTCAAACCGCCTTTGGAAGCAGAATATGCAACTTCCATGGATGCTCCTACGTTTCCCCATACAGATGAGATGTTCAGAATTTTTCCGCTTTTGTTTTTCAGCATCAGAGGAATAGCCAGTTTACTGGTGTAGAAAGCGGAAGAGAGATTGGTCGAAATAACGCTGTCCCAATCCTTTTCGTCCATTTCGGAAAGCAGTCCCACATAGGAGATGCCGGCATTGTTAATCAGTACATCCAGTGAATCGATGTCGGAAAAGCAATCGGATACAAAATGGTGGTCACCGATGTCTCCGACGAAACATTGGCAGGAAACATGATATTGTGCCGACAGGCGCTGGGCAAGTTGATTCAAACGATCGGCGGAATTGCGACAAGTCAGATACAGATGATATCCGTTTCGTGCAAGTTCTTCCGCAATGGCGGCGCCGATTCCTCTGGAAGCGCCGGTGATAAATGCATATTTAGGCATACGATTCACCTCTTTGTCTGTAATGACTTTATTTTACTACAATCGGTTGAAATTTAAAATGTATATTTTTCCATTTGGCTGGAATACTTGTAGTACAAAATAAATTATAAGAGGTGAAAGGTATGAACAACTTAAATGAAAAAGAAATGACGACCATCAAGGATCTGCAGACACAGGAGAAAAGCTGCGTGGAAAAGTATAAGAGATATGCAAAACAGGCAAAAGATCCGGTGCTCCGCGATCTTTTTGAACAACTTCACAAAAAAGAACAGCAACACTATGATACTTTGGGCAGAGTGTTGAAAGGAGAGGTTGTGGAGTGTGACTGCAACGATTCCGACGGCAAAAATTATCAGCCGAAGGCAACTTACACATCCATGAGTTCTCCGGAGGACAAAGAGAACGATTGTTTCCTTGCGACAGACTGCATCGGAACGGAAAAACTGGTATCCGGAGAATACAATACCAACGTATTCAATTTTGCACAGGCATGGCTCAGAAAACTTCTTGCGGACATACAGATAGAGGAGCAAAATCATGCGGAAATGCTTTATAAGTACAAAACCGTGAACCAGATGGCGTAAGAAGTGTTTTGTTTGCAGAAACGGGGGGCAAAGCTATGTTACTCCCCGGCTTTGCAAGCAAAAAATCTTTCTATTTCTCGGGTACATATGATATAATTGAGCACAGAGAAAAAAGTGCGAAAAGAGGTATTTGGGATGAGTCATATATATGATGTGGTGATTGTCGGTTCCGGCCCGGCGGGGATGGCAGCAGGCATTTATGCAAAGAGAGCAGGACTGCAGGCTGTTGTTTTAGAAAAGACGGGAATCTGCGGCGGACAGGTGTTGTCTACCTACGAAGTGGATAATTACCCGGGACTGCCTATGAGCAATGGGTTTGACCTGAGTGAAAAATTCAGGGAACATGCGGAACGTCTCGGTGTGGAAATAAAAGCGGCTGCAGTCGAAAGAATCGAAGATGGGGGAAAAACAAAGATTCTCATTACCGATGACGGTAACTATGAGACGAAGTCAGTGATTCTCGCGACGGGTGCGGATCATGCAAAGCTCGGAGTGCCGGGAGAAGAAGATTTGACCGGAATGGGAGTTTCTTACTGTGCAACATGTGACGGTGCTTTCTTCCGCGGACGGACTGTGGCAGTTGTCGGAGGAGGAGATGTGGCGGTGGAAGACGCCATCTTTCTCGCCAGGGGATGCGAGAAAGTATATCTCATCCACCGCAGAAATGAACTTCGGGCCGCTAAAATATTGCAGGATGCGCTGATGAAACTTCCGAATGTGGAGATTGTTTGGGACAGTGAGCTGAAAGAGATTACGGGAGAGGATCAGGTGGAGAGTCTTCTCATATATAATAAGAAGACGCAACAAACCATGCAGCTTACGGTGGCAGGTGTCTTCATTGCGGTAGGAAATGTACCGAACACAGCTTTGGTCGAAGGTTTTGTCGCCATGGATGAAAAGGGATATGTGATCGCAGATGAAACTTGCGAGACTTCTGTGCCGGGAGTGTTTGCGGCCGGAGATGTGCGCACGAAGCAACTCAGACAGATTATTACCGCAGCGTCAGACGGAGCCAATTCTGTTACTTCGGTGGAACGTTTTTTGTTAAATAACGCATAAGACCAGTATTTTCCAGTAAAAATCGGCATTTTTCTCCCGATATTATGTTGACAAAGTGATCTTGTAGTGCTATATTTGTTAACAGATGTAACAAATTTGTAACAAATGTTAAAAACTGATCAACAATTATTGGAGGCAAACATGCTGAAAAGAATGATGAAACTGGCAGCGTTCGGTATCGTGGCTGCTGTGATGATTTCAAATATGACATTATCTGCTTCGGCAGGTATTTTATCAGGTTTACTGCCGAGTGCAGGAGCCGGAGCTACATTAAATAAGTCAGTGACCATCGCAGATACAACAGATGAGGTGGTTGTTGCAGAGAACACGGAAGAGGCACCTGCAGTTGAGGAAGACGAGCTTGCAAAAGAAGAACAGGAATATGCAAAACTCGTTATTGCCAAGTGTAATGATTACGTAAATGTAAGAAAAGAGCCGAGTGAAGAAGCAGAGATTCTCGGTAAATTGTATGATAAATCTGTCGGTGAGTTTGTATCGGAAGCTGACGGAGGCTGGTATGAGATTACATCCGGATCTGTTACCGGATTTGTAAAAGCTGAATATGTTGTAACCGGAGAAGAGGCGATTGAGCTTGCAAAAGAAGTTCGTAAAAGAATTGCAACTGTTACAACAACTACATTGTTTGTAAGAGAAGAGGCTACTACAGAGTCAAGAACCATCGGAATGGTTCCGATTGAAGATGAACTTACGGTTCTCGAAGAAGAAGGACTTGAAGGTTGGGTTAAGGTTTCCGTTGAAGAAGGTGAAGGATTTGTCTCTACAGATTATGTGACATTATCCACAGAGTTTGTGACTGCTGAGTCTAAAGCGGAAGAAGAAGCCAGATTGAAAAAAGAAGAAGCTGCAAGAAGAGCGGCTAACGCAGCTGCAGATAAGAAGAACGGTAAGTCTTCATCCTCAGGTGCAGCTGTATCCGGCGGAAGCGGACGAGGTGCAGCGGTTGCAAGTTTTGCACTTCAGTTTGTTGGAAATCCGTATGTATACGGTGGAACCAGCTTGACAAACGGAGCTGACTGTTCCGGATTCGTAATGGCAGTGTATGCGAATTTCGGAGTCGGTCTTCCACATTCATCCGGTGCACAGAGAGGTTGCGGATATGATGTCGGAGGAATCGGAAACGCTCAGCCGGGTGACATCGTATGTTATTCCGGTCATGTAGGTATCTACATCGGAGGCGGTCAGATTGTACATGCTTCCACAGCTGCAACGGGTATCAAGGTATCCAACGCATCATACAGAAATATCCTTTCTGTAAGAAGAATTTTCTAAAAATAATTAAAAATCATGAAGATAATATCCACGGCGATTGCCGTGGATTTTTCTTTTTGTGCAGGGAGGAAGCCCAAAAAGAATTGTATGATGCAGGTGTTACCGCTGCCGCTTCTACATTTATACAACAACGGAACAAAATACCTTGGACAGTTTTTGAAGAACCTTAACTAAATGACATTAATCTGATGAATGCATTTTTATTTGATGTGTCAACGGAAAGGTTGGAGGACGCAAAGGCCATTGCTCGGACGATAGTTAGGTGTATTATGTGGCATGATTTGCAGGAGATTACGGTGAAAGCCAGAAGCAGTTTCTTGGTATTGATCTCAGCAAAGGAGGGAATGACACAATGGCGGCGCAGGGCATTTGATAATGCTTTCGGTGTTTATATATAGATAACGATGTTGCTGCAGTATCGCTTATTGACGATGCTATATGCAAATTGGTATAATTATGTATCATTGCCATAGTTTGTATATCGTAGCCATAGCTACGAGGGAGGATTACATGAGAACAAAACATATTCAATCATTTATTTTTGCGGTTATCTTTGCATTTGAGAGCATTGCGGTCGGATTTGTGCCGGCGGGAGCGCAGACAATTTCTGAAAATACAGTTACAGAAGATGTAGCTGCGAAAAATACAGTTACAAAAAATGTATCGGAAGAAACGGTTGTAGAGAATGAATCCGCTTTAAGTGAGCCGGTCGGCAATACAGAGGGTAATATCAGCTGGAGCATTGATACCAATGGACATTTGACAATTGAAGGAACAGGAAATTATGAAGACCGTGCGAACAACTTAAAAGGCGGTTGGCTTGAATATGCAACGGAAATTAAAACTGCAACGGTAAAGGTCACGGGAATTACCAATACAAGTTATATGTTTTATAATTGTACGAATTTGGTGAGTGTTGATTTAACCGGGCTTGATACAAGTAATGTAACCACTATGTGTTATATGTTTTACAACTGTACAAAGCTCACAACTTTGGATTTGAGTAAATTTGTGACAGAAAATGTTCTGGATATGAGCTATATGTTTTATGGCTGTAGCAGTTTGCAATCATTGGATTTAACCGGTTTTAAAACAAATATTGTAACGGATATGAAATATATGTTTTATTGTTGTTACGGATTAAAAAGCCTGGACCTGAGCTCATTCAATACAAGCAATGTAAAATATATGTCTTATATGTTTTATGATTGTTACAACTTGGAAAAATTAAAACTGAACGGAGATGATTCGATGCTCCTGTTCCAAACGTATCTTGTAGAGGATATGACCGCTATGTTTGCGCGTTGTAGCAAGTTGGAAACTTTGAATCTAACCGGTTTTGATACAACTAAGCTTGATACAGAGAATACAGAAAATCTGGGTATGATATTTTTGCAGTGTTCCA
The DNA here is from genome assembly GCA_017461865.1 of Lachnospiraceae bacterium. Taxonomy (GTDB): domain Bacteria; phylum Bacillota; class Clostridia; order Lachnospirales; family Lachnospiraceae; genus SVFI01. Next base: position 8,037 of record JAFTVQ010000091.1, read on the forward strand.
ACTTGACCAGGTTGATTGTTCCGTCAGAGTTTTCCAAGGCAATACCGGTTCCGCAGTATGGAGATCCGAACAATTCATATGAGTGGATTTACGGACCGACCGGAAAACCAGCAACTGAGATTAAAAGTGCGGGAACTTACATAAGAAGTGATGTGTACGGCGGAACCCCGGTCAGCTACAACGGAATGGACGGTGATCTTTACTGGGAAATTGATACAAACGGTCACCTGCTGATCACAGGAGAAGGAGATTACGCACCGCGTTCGGAGAACTCGATGACAGGATGGCTTACGCATAGTGAAGAAATTATAACTGCCACGGTTGTCGTGGATGGTATTACGAAAACCAACAGTATGTTTCAGAGCTGCTCTAATTTGACGTCGGTTAATTTGGAAAAGCTTTATACTTCTGATGTAACAGACATGCACAATATGTTTGAAAGCTGCAAGAAGTTGGAAGAAGTGGATGTGAGCAAATTTGACACGAAAAATGTCACGAACATGGCTTACATGTTTAATGGTTGCTTTGCACTGAAAGCATTGGATGTGAGTCATTTTGATACAGCAAGTGTGACTAACATGGAGAGTATGTTTGGCGGATGTAAAGGTCTGACAGAATTAGATATCACCGGATTTGACACAAATAAGGTGACGGATATGACTTGCATGTTCTCTGAGTGTGACGCTTTGGAAATATTGGATATAAGCAGTTTTTCGACAGATCAGGTAACACTGTATATGACGAATATGATCGCAGGATGTGATAGTCTTATCGTTGTTATTGCCCCGGAAATTCCGTCTACAAAAAATTTGTTTCCTCCGTTAGAGATATTTGAATGGTACAACCAACAGACCGGAGAAACCGTAACCCAAATTACAAATGCAGGAATTTACATAAGAAGTGATGTCTATGGAAAAGAAGTAATCATTTACAAAGGGACGGATGTTGACCTTGAGTGGACAATTGATACAAACGGTCATCTGCTGATCACAGGAGAAGGAGATTACGCGCCGCGTTCGGAAAACTCGAAGACAGGCTGGCTCGCATACGCGGACAAAATCAAAAAGGCAACCGTTAAAGTCGAAGGAATCAAGAATACGGGATATATGTTTTGTAATTGCACTAATTTAGTGAGCGTGGATCTGAACGGACTTGAAACAAGTAGTGTTGAAAGTATGACGAATATGTTCATGAATTGTGGCAAGTTGACTGCACTGACGTTAAACGGACTCGACACAGCTAACGTAAAGGATATGAGCAGTATGTTTGGCGGTTGTATCGGTTTGAAATCTTTAACGTTGAATGAGATCAACACAGCCGGGGTTGAAAATATGTCGATGATGTTTTTTGGCTGTAGCGGTTTAACTACGTTGACGTTGAATGGGCTTGACACCGGCAATGTAACCAATATGATGGGAATGTTTTTTGGTTGCAGCAATTTAAAAAGTTTGTATATAAATGAACTTAATACAGCCAGCGTGACCAACATGGGGTCTATGTTTCAGGGCTGTGGCAGCTTGACTTCTTTGGATATCAAAAGATTTGAGACAGGTAAAGTGATATACATGGGGGATATGTTCAGTGAGTGTAACAGTTTAACTACGCTCGAGGCACCGGATCACAGCAGCTCCTCTGTAGAGATGAAGCTGCCGGTCACAAATCATGTTTGGAAATATCAGCCGGAAGGTACTGCTGTAACCAAGGTCACAAAAGCCGGAACTTATATAAGGGAAGAAAATCTGGGAGAACCTGTGGTAGAAACGCCGAAGCCTACCGTCAAAGAAGAACCAAAAACGAAAGTAGAAACAAAAGTAGAAACCAAAACGGACGGTACGGTTACAAAGACAGTGAAGACTACAGAGCCAACCGGAGAAGTTACTTTAAACATTGTCAGTACATCGAAAAATAAGAAAAAAGAGACGATAGTAAAAATGGAGTACGACGCTTCCGGTCAGCTTCAAAATGCGGATGTTGAAGTGGCCCAGGTGGTGAAGTCGTCTAAGATGACCGTCAATCTCAAAGAGCTGAAAGCTTTGGTGAATCAGGTTGCCATCGGTAATGTGAATTACATTTATCCGGTGGGAAGCGGCTTGTTTGATGCGAAGAATGTAGAACTTTTGGGAGAATATTATAAAAAGCAGGATGTGCTCGGTGTGGCGCAAAAGAAAGCAAATGTATCCATTAAGGTTTCGGCAAAGACTTCTGCTGGAAAGAACAAATATACAGTTTCCATGCAGAAGAAGGATCTGACAAAGAAAAAATTTGTGGTATATGCTTCCGACAAAAAAGGCAATGCGGTCATGGTAAATAACAAAAAGAATACAGCGAAAGTTTCTAAGAAAAATAACCTGACGATTAAAGTTGCGAAGAAAGGCAAGTATCAGCTGCAAAACACAAGCGATGCGAAAAAGACTGACAAGAAGATCATGAAGACGGTCAAGCCGAAGAAAACAAAGGCTACCGTTAAAAAGGGAAAAAGTACATCTTTCCAGTTGTCGAAAAAATGTAACAAGGATAATATCTCCAAGATTACATACTCAAGCAACAGTTCAAAGGTTAAGGTAACTAAAAAAGGAAAGATTAAAGCCAAAGGCTCCGGAAGCGCCAAAGTAACAGCAACGGTTACCATGAAAAACGGTAAAAAGAAAAAAATTACAATGAAAGTAAAGGTTGCGTAACGGAAAAACGGGCAATATTTTAGGATTGGTGAAAAAATGAGTGAAAAGAAAAAGAAAATACTTTGGCTACTCGGAGCAATATTTTTGCTTCTTGCAGGGCTGTGTTTTCTGGCGCATAGAAATCTGGAAGATTACGGAGTCGGGATGAGCGGACGTTACACTGTCAGCACAATCACAGCTGCAGATATTTCATCGGATGATGCGATGA
>JAFTVQ010000092.1 GCA_017461865.1 Lachnospiraceae bacterium
CTTTTGTGTAACGGATTATATCATAAATCTAGGGTACTTTACTATACCTAAATCAAAAAAAGTTGCTCAAAATCGAAAATACGTCGTCGAGTTTTAAAAAACTGGAATTTAGTTTTTCATTTGACCAGGGAGTTCAGAAAAACTTAAGAATTTAAAAAAATCAAGGCATATCGCAAAACAACCTCAAATTGGTTATTTTATGATACGCCCTTGTCTATATCCCTACAAATTCAATTTACTAAAAACTTACTTGCCCTTTGCAGCATTTTTGCGGTTTTCATGAATGACAATTCCCCATAAACCTGCCACGCCTAAAATTCCCATTCCCATCCATAACTTGTCACTTCTAAACAGGCTGTCTGCCGGTAACTGCGGGAGTACAACATACCCAATCATAATAAACAGCGCACACACCAATGTTACTACAAAGGTTACGATACACCTGCGCCTAACTACCAGCTTCTTTTCCACTTCCGCATAATCTGCAACCTTGCGCAACGTTTCTTTTTCTTCTTTTTTCATACTCTCACTTTTCCTTTCACCATCAATGATTTCCTTGATGTCAACCTCATAGAAATCCGCCAGTTCCACTAAAATACCCAGCTCCGGCATAGTATTACCGTTTTCCCATCGGGATACACTTCGGGAGGATACACCAAACTTTTCTGCCAACTGCTCCTGTGTCAGTTCTTTTTCTTTCCGTAATTCTCTTAAGAAACCTCCGATTTTCATCTGGTCTATCATTTTGCTGTCTCCTTTCGCTGACTATTATTACTGAACCGGCAGTAAAATGCCACGTCAAAAAGTGAGAAATGACGTGATTTTCACCGGACACTTGTGTCTATAGCTGTTTTCCGCTTATTCTTTTAACATTTCTGCTAATATTATCGCCGCTGACTCCACCATTTTAGGGCAGAACTCCGTAAACAACTTTTTAGCTCTTGCTTCTGCTACTCCTTCCTCTGTCGACAAGTCACAGCCCAACAAATCTTTACACATGTAGGAACCGTTTTCCTTTTTAAATTCGTCCAGAAATTTGTCTGTTACCTCATTGGTCTTTAAGCGGCTGTCTATATCCTGCTCCTTAGCTTGGCCGTATTTCAAACCCAGTACCATCAGTGCTCCGACACACGCACCGCACACTTCCCCTTTTCTCATCCCGCTTCCGAAGCATGCGCCTATCTTTAAGGCTTGTTCCTCCGTAATTCCTAATTCCTCTGAAAATGCGGCAAAGACCGACTGGGAACAATGAAAATTTCTTCCGAATAAATCTGTTGCTTTTTCTATATGTGTCATTCCTTCATCCCCATTTTATCCCTTAATGCTATAATCTTTTGCTCAATTTCATTTATAACAAGCGTAAACTCTTCATCCGATTTTCCCGTTGGATCTTCCATGCCCCAATTATCATCAAATGCTCTTCCGATGAACGGGCATTCCACGTTACATCCCATGGAAATTGCCACATCAGGATCCGGAATATCTGTTATTAGTTTCGAATACTGTGTCTGCTCCATATCTATTCCGTACAGCTCTTTTATAATACGGACCGCATCCTGATTGATTTGCGGCTTGGTTTCCGTTCCCGCAGAAAACGATTCAAAAACATCGGATGCAAAATGCTTTCCCAGGGCTTCCGCAATCTGGCTCCTGCAAGAGTTATGCACACAGATAAAGGCTACTTTTTTCTTAGTGGCTTTATAAAACGGACACTTCTCTTTCAGACATTGCCCGTTCTTTTCGCTAAACATACATTCCGGAGTTTTGTACTGTAATTTGACATCATAGTTCTCGTTTATATATCGGATTGCTTCTTGAAAGCTTAAAAATGCATCTCTCTTGCAGCATCTCGGTCCACCCACTTGCGCCAGGCTTGCTAATGCCTTGGAGGTAAACTCAATATGTTTTCCCCAGGAGGCATCCGAACTTAACGGACCTGTTCCGTCAATAATAGAAAGTGCTGCTCCCATGGAACTTACCGCACCGCAGACACCCCACATACCACAGGTCGCTCCCGGCATCTGTAATCCTCTTTTCATCAGTTCATCCAGACACATCCGCAAATCAATTTTACCGCCTGCATTATAAAAGGCAGTCAACAAAGCAGCACCATCCAGCACATGATGCTCCGGACCGTGAATTCTGATAAAGTCCATTTGAGCAATATGATAAAAAATGTCTATAGGATTTGTACTGCTTTCCTGTAAACATGCTTCAATAATTTTCTTTCCTCTTTCTTCCATGCTTATTCCGCCTTTCCGATTGAACTTATGAATTCATTCAACTTTTTCCACCCTTCCACATTGATGGAATAGTGATGCCATTTTCCAATCTGTTCAGACTATTCATTACTGCAGTTTTTCTAAATACTCTGAGGCATTGACAACCTCAAAAGCCATGCTGTTTTGAAAAAACTGCTCCAGTATTCCTTTATGGGCTGCACCAATAAGCAGCAAAACCCGTTCCTCATTCTTATTGTCTGCTAATGCTGCCGTGTTGGTAAAGATATTCAAATTTCTCTGGTACCACCAGATTAGCCAGCCATTGCCATAATATTCTTCGCTGCCAATACGGGCAAAGTTCATATAATGTGCCAGTGACTTCTGTGCACTTTCCCGGGAATTGATACGGAGAAAAACCTCCTTCATGGTCTCCTTCTCTAAATCCACCGGAACCTCACTCAACGCATCAATTTCTCTTGCTAATTCAGGTTGATTCACGTGTACGTATTCCTGCACATCTCCACAAGGCCGTTCGGCCGCTCCACGCTCCATCCAGTCAATTGCATACACCTTCTCCTGTTTCAATTTCTTTGCAAGGCGAAAAGCGATCTGGTCAATTTCATTCGGAGAGGTCGAACCGTTCGCAAGATACTCCGAATATTCACTGTCCAATGAAGCCTGCTCCGATTTACAATACTCCACAGCAATCCGAGTTGGTTTAAACTCGGCAAGTGCATCCACTAACCGAGTTATTTCTGCCTCATATTCGCAAATTTTATCCGTTCCCTGAAAATTTACCCTGTCGTTCTTGGCCTGCATATGGAATGTTCCTAATATCATTATTTTGTTCATGACGTTTTCTCCTCATCACATAAAAATTTTTATATATCGATTACTGTTAATCATTGATACGTATCTCCATACTACCTTTCCCCCATATAGGTGTCAATAAAATATTTCGCCTTCCATTCCTCTCTATTCAGCCATACCCACCCGAGAATCCATTTTGCATACCACATGCTTATATTTTTGCGCCCCGGTTTTTGCCGGGACATATCTTCTCTTAAAGCAGTCATAGTCCCTATACAAATTATCTCCCGACAACTAATGAAGAATATATAGATTTTCTCATATTCTGCCTAACTACCAGCAATTCGCAGACAGGA
>JAFTVQ010000093.1 GCA_017461865.1 Lachnospiraceae bacterium
GTAATCCTTTTTTACTTCAATCTCTTTATATCCATGACGTTGCATGAGGGTAACAACATCCTCCGCCTGGTCATGTCCGATCTCAAAGAAAAGCTGTCCGCCTCTCTTCAAGTATTTTTCCGATTCTTCTATAATCCTACGGTAAAAATAAAGCCCGTCCGCAGTTCCGTCCAGCGCCATGCGCGGATCATGGTCACGCACTTCCGGCATCAGTGTCTCAATGACATCCGTGCGGATATACGGCGGATTGGAAACAATGATATCAAACGTCCCTTCAATCGACTCAAACAAATCACTGTGCACAAACCGCACACGCTCTGCCATTCCAAGACTCTCAGCGTTAGCCTGCGCTACCTTAAGTGCTTCCTCGGACAAATCCGCTCCCACGCCCGTTGTGTCATTGGAATAATGAAGCAGACTCAGCAATATGCATCCGGAACCCGTACACATATCAAGAATATGCACTCCGTCATGCAAATCCCGCATTACTTCTTCCACAAGAATTTCCGTATCCTGTCTCGGAATCAGTACATGCTCATTCACCGCAAAAGTAAGCCCCATGAAATCCTGCTGCCCGGTCAAATGTTGCAGCGGAATATGCTCACTGCGCTTTGCAATCAGTTCTTCAAAGCGTTTTTGCTGATCCGGTCCGACTTCCTTCTCCGGATGTGCAAAAAGCGTCGTTCGGTCTGTTTCGCAGACAAACTCCAAAAGAAGTCTGGTGTCCAGCGCCGCTTCTTCAATCTCTGCTTTCTCTAACGCGCATTTCCCCTGCGCATATAAATCAGCGTATCTCATGACTCTTCCTGTTCATCTGTAGCTTCCGCCTTCAATTCCTCAGCAATTTTCTGCGATTTTTCCGAAACCTTCTGCGCATCTTCTACATCAAATCCAAACTCTGTCTTAAAATATTCTTTCCAGTCAAACACGGCCTCAATGGCTGCAATCGCCACCTCAATCATGTCGTCGTCCGGTTCTTTGGTCGTCAGCTTTTGGAGCCATAAGCCCGGTGCTGAGATAATGCGGACAAAAATATTGTTCGTTTTTCCTGCCAAACGAATGATTTCATAAGAAATACCGGCAATGACAGGAATCAGCAACAGACGCACCAACAAACGAAGTGCCGGCTGATCAATACGGATAAAAAAGAACAAAATCACACTGATAAACACGACAAACAAAAGGAAGCTTGTTCCGCATCGCTTATGCTGGCGTGAGCTCTTTCTCACATTCTCAACATTTAAAATTCTTCCCTTTTCCAGACAGTTGATGCATTTGTGTTCCGCACCGTGATACTGGTATACGCGGTGAATGTCCTTCATTAACGAAATAAGCACCACGTACGAAAGGAAAATAACAATTCGGATAATTCCTTCAAACAGTGCAAGCAATGTGTCGTTTGCAACTACTTTGGAAAGAAGCTCCGCAAGAAAATAAGGAAGCACCATAAAAAGCGCAATTGCCATCACAATAGAAAACGCTACGGTAAGTCCGGTAAGAATATCTTCTGCCTTTTCTCCGAACAGCTTATTTACAGTCTTATCGAACTTTGTCTCCTCGTCCGGCTCATCTTCTTCATAGAAAGAAGCCGAATACGTCAGACAATTCATGCCGAGCACAAGCGAATCCACGAAATTGAATACGCCGCGGATAAACGGAACCTGTTTCCATTTTTTGTCCGCTTTGCTCTTATATTCATCTTTTTTTATCTCAATCTTACCATTTGGTTTGCGTACAGCAACTGCGTAAGCATCTTTATTTTTCATCATGATGCCTTCAAGCACTGCCTGTCCGCCGATACCGCAATAATGGTCGCTTGCCTTTTTTGCCATTTCTTACCTCAACTCCTTGGATGTTACAGAACATATCTTCTGAAAAAAAGAAGGTTGAGATAAGAAATCTCAACCTTTTTCGTCACATTATTTGCTAACAACGCCGTATTTCTTATTGAACTTATCAATACGTCCATCTGCTCTTGCAGATTTCTGCTGGCCTGTGTAGAATGAATGGCATTTTGAACAGATTTCAACGTGGATGGATTCTTTTGTAGAACCTGTTACGAATGTGTTTCCACAGTTGCATGTTACTGTTGCCTGATTATAATTTGGATGGATTCCTTCTTTCATTTTTTTCACCTCTCTATATGAATTATCTTTACGTTTTACGTCTTTACATAAACAGCTTTTACATTGTATCACAGCGTTTTGTCTATGGCAAGACTTTTTTATAGATTTTTTTGGAACAATTTTTTATTCAAAATCAGATGAACTTAATCTTCTGCACCATCCTGACAAATTCATCATTGTTCTTCGTGCGGACAAACATGTCGAGAATCTTTTCCACCGCCTCATCCGGCTTCATGCTGTTGAGTGCGCGGCGCATAATGCTTACCGCCTGCAGTTCGTCCTCCGTGAGAAGAAGATCTTCTCTCCGCGTACCGGATTTCGGAATGTCGATAGCCGGGAACACTCTCTTTTCGGAAAGTTTGCGGTCCAGAATCATTTCCATGTTACCGGTACCTTTAAACTCTTCGTACACTACATCGTCCATCTTAGATCCCGTATCTACCAGAGCCGTAGCAAGAATCGTAAGACTTCCGCCTTCGCGCATATTTCTCGCAGCACCGAAGAAACGCTTCGGCATATGGAGTGCTGCCGGGTCAAGACCACCGGACAACGTACGTCCGCTTGGCGGAACCGTAATGTTGTATGCACGGGTCAGACGCGTAATGCTGTCGAGAAGGATGGTCACATCTTTTTTCAACTCAACAAGACGCTTTGCCCTCTCAATCACCATCTCAGACACTCTCTTATGATGATCCGGAAGTTCATCAAACGTGGAATACACCACTTCCACATTCGGTCCTTCAATGGCTTCCCTGATATCGGTCACTTCCTCCGGACGTTCATCAATCAAAAGAATAATCAGGTGCATATCCGGATTGTTTGCCTTAATCGAACGGGCAACTTCCTTTAATAAAGTTGTCTTACCTGCCTTAGGCGGTGAAACAATCATACCACGCTGTCCTTTTCCAACCGGACTGAGCAGATCCATAATGCGCATCGCAACAGATGATTTCCCCGTCTCAAGCCGCAGTCTCTCATCCGGAAAAATCGGTGTCATATCCTCGAAATGGGTACGTTTTGCCATTTCAGACGGATGGAGCCCGTTGATTTTTTTCAAATATAATAATGCACTGAACTTTTCACCCTGTGTTTTTACCCTTGTATTTCCGACAATAATGTCGCCTGTTTTAAGACTGAACTTGCGAATCTGGCTCGGAGCCACATAAACATCATTCTCGCCCGGAAGATAATTATTGCTTCGGATAAATCCGTAACCATCCGGCATCACCTCAAGTATCCCTGACGCTTCGATTCCGCTGTCCAGATCGGAACTGAGCTTCTCCGGATCGATTTTACTCTTCTCATCCTCCGCAAGCATCGCTTCTATCACGTCCGACTTCTTCATGGTGGAAACACCTTTGATACCTCTTGTCTTTGCAATCTCCTTTAAATCGGAAAGCGCCAAAGACTCATACTTCTCTCTCATACTTGCATCCATACAAAAATCTCCTATCTGCTAATCTATGAAAAATTAATCTCTTATTCAGCTAAGTTTAATGGGAATTTTCTCGAACTGTTACTGATTTGCTGTTTCTAAGTATACTCATTTCTTCCCAAATAGTAAAGTCTTTTTTTTATTTTGGCAAAACAATATTGCACCGATTTTGATGTTGTTATATGATTGTACTGGAATGAAAATTCTATCTTGGAACAGACTAAAAAAGCATAATTATAAAAAGAAAGGAGCCATGGTGTATTTATAAATACATCATAACAAAAAACATGACAACAAACGAAAAAGCATTACTGCTCCACGAAGAATGGAAAGGAAAACTGAACACGGTTTCCAAAGTAAAAGTTGACTCCAGAGCGGCTCTGTCACTGGCCTATACGCCGGGCGTAGCAGAACCTTGCAAAGTCATTGCCAAGGACAAAGAAGCCGCTTACAAATATACGATGAAAAGCAACACGGTTGCTGTTATTTCCGACGGAAGCGCGGTTCTCGGTCTCGGAAATATCGGACCGCATGCTGCCATGCCGGTTATGGAAGGAAAATGCGTGCTGTTCAAAGAATTCGGCGACGTCAATGCCGTACCGATTTGTTTGGACACACAGGATACCGAAGAACTGATTAAAACGATCACCTATCTGGCCCCGAACTACGGCGGTATCAACTTGGAAGACATCAGTGCTCCGCGCTGTTTTGAAATTGAAGAGCGCCTGAAAGCCACACTGGACATTCCTGTATTTCACGACGACCAGCACGGAACTGCCATCGTAGTGCTTGCAGGTATTATTAACAGTCTGAAAGTGATCGGAAAAGAAAAAGAAAACTGTAAAGTCGTAATCAACGGTGCAGGAAGCGCCGGCGTTGCCATCGCCAAACTTCTTCTGACCTACGGCTTTCCTTATATTATCATGTGCAACAGCAAAGGCATCGTTTCCAAAGATTCCGACCGCCTCAACTGGATGCAGAAAAAAATGACGGAAGTAACCAATCCGGACAACATCTCCGGTACTTTGTCCGATGCCGTAAAAGGCGCGGATATCTTTGTCGGAGTTTCCGCTCCGAACACATTGACCGGCGATATGGTCCGTTCCATGAACAGTGATGCCGTAATTTTTGCCCTCTCCAATCCGGTTCCGGAAATCATGCCGGATGAGGCAAAAGCAGCAGGCGCAAGAATTGTCGGAACCGGCCGTTCCGATTTCCCGAATCAGGTGAACAACGTAGTTGCTTTCCCGGGAATCTTCAAAGGAGCTCTGGAAGGACGCGCTGCGCAAATTACGGAGGAGATGAAACTGGCTGCAGCTGTTGCAATCGCTTCTCTCGTAAAACCGGAAGATTTAAACGAAGACAATATTATGCCGGAAGCATTCGACCCTCAGGTAGCCGAAGTGGTGGCAAACGCTGTAAAATCACTGATTAAATAAAAACTTATGAATGATACAAAAAATAAAAGCACCGGAGGTTGCCGGGTACCCATTGAGCAGCAAATTCGTGACGAGTGGGCGGACAAACCTTACAACAGCCTCAGTGCTTACTTAAAAAAAGAATACGGCGAAAAGGTGTTTAAAATTGCCTTGGACGGCGGTTTCACCTGCCCCAACCGTGACGGAAGCAAAGGTACCGGGGGCTGTATTTTCTGTTCTGCCGGCGGAAGCGGTGAATTTGCCACCTCCGTGACAAAGCACAATATACCGGAGCAAATCGAAACTGCCCTCTCACGCTTTGGATCCAAAAACGTCGGACGTAAGTACATTGCTTATTTTCAGGCGTATACCGGAACCTACGGCGAGCCGGATCGTCTTTATGCACTATATACGGCTGCGCTCTCACATCCGTCAATCTGCGGAATTTCTATCGCAACAAGACCGGATTGTCTGGGCGAAGAAGTGCTGGATGTCCTCTCACGGTGCCGGGGTGATTTCCCGGACAAATTCATCTGGATTGAGCTCGGACTTCAGTCCATGCACGAGCGTACAGCAGTCTATATACGCCGTGGCTATCCTCTTTCCTGCTTTGAGGAGGCAATAGAAAAACTCCATCGCCTGCAAATTCCGATCATCGTTCATGTTATTCTCGGACTTCCGGGAGAGAACGACGATGATGTTTTAAAAACAATCGATTACTTGAATTCCTGCCGGATTTTCGGCATAAAACTTCAGCTTCTTCATGTGTTGAAGGGTACCGACCTTGCGGACGAATACGAAAAAGGAAGCTTTGCCTGCTTAACCAAAGAACACTATATCGGGCTTCTTATCCGTTGCATTGACCGATTGGATCCAAACATTGTTCTTCACCGGGTCACCGGAGACGGACCGGCGGATCTTCTGGTTGCACCGACGTGGAGCCTCTATAAATGGGATATCTTAAATACCCTGCACCGCCTGATGAGAGAAGGCGGTCACTATCAGGGCCGAGAAAGGAAACAGAATGACACAGGATCCACATACCATATATAAACTCATTGTCCTGTACATGCTTAACCGCGTGACCTTTCCTCTGACGAGGATGCAGATTACGGATTATATTCTGGACAGAGAGTACACCAATTACATGACGATGCAGACTGTTTTTTCCCAGCTATGCGACAGCAATATGGTTTTGGAAAAGACTGTGCGCAACCGGACTCAGCTTTATATTACCGAGGAAGGCGAGGACACCTTACAGTTTTTTGAAAATCGCATTTCCTCTGAAATAAAAAAAGACGTGGACTCCTACCTGAAGGAAAAATCCATGTCTCTTAAAAACGAAGTATCCGTCATCGGCGAATTTTTCAAAGGAACGGACGGCGAATACAAATCACACCTGACCGCCCGGGAGAAAAATCAGATACTGGTTGACATAACTCTATCTGTCCCTTCCGAGGAAATCGCTTCTTCCATTTGCGAAAAATGGGAACGAAAAAATCAGGAAATCTATCAGTATTTAATTGAGCAGCTGTTTTAACAGCTGCTCTTTTCATCTCGTCTTTATCGTATTCTTCAGCGTCACACCCAGAATATCCGCAAGAATCGGCGCTTCCTCATATAAATGCATCTCTTCTTTCAGCATTCCCGGTTCCACTTTGTACCCACTCATCATAAAGAACGTTTCGTAACCCGGAAGGTCCGGCATATAACCGTGCGTCGCTTTCATCCGGTGTCCTTCCGTCTCCTCCACCTTCTCAAAAGGCTTTTCAAATGCATTTTGGAAATAGTATCCCGGATTTGCCTCAAGCATGCAGATACAGTTTTCATCCGCTCCCAGTTGCTTTACTTCTTTCCTTGGTACAATCTTTGCTATCATTTCCTCAGGAATCTGCTTGAGACAGCTGCGAAGTGTCTCCATGAGACTTCTCCTCTCACTCTTTGACATCTCTTTCATATCCCGCATCAGCTCGTCGCTCGCATATATATAACAGCAGCCGTCACAATGCTGCGCATAGAAATCATAGGAAACAATTTTATCCCCTTTACATGTAATATAACCGGCTTTTTTCAGATAATAATTCGGATAAATCACCGTGTCCACATTTATCTGACAATGATCTCCCAAAACAACTACGGTCGTCCGTTCCATATCTCCGGTTTCTTCCAGCGCCTCCAACAATCTGCCCAATCTCTCATCATGGCGTTTCATCGCTTCCTGAACTTGCGGCGCATCCAGACCGTAAATATGTCTGTGCGTATCTACATCGGTCAAATGAATCAGAAACAGGTCCGGATTGTATTTACGTATTGTATACTCTGCTGCATCCGTCACAAAATTATCCAAATACGGTTGCTGCGTTCCCTTCAGCTGAGCTCCAAACCGCTTCAAAAGCTCAATTTGGTAAGGAATCGGCCCGTTCACTGCAGAAATCATAACCTGATTCTGCCAGCTGCGGTTCGGAAAAATTTCGGGAACACAATAACGGATACGGCTTCTCGCTGTCACCGGCCACAGAAGCGACGCCGTCACATATCCGGATTGCCTTGCCGCATCATAAATGGTATCCGCATTGACATATTTGCGATGCCAAAGCCAATCCTCCCTGCCATTTCGTTCCGGTTGCATACGAAGATTATTGACAACACCATGTTGCGCCGGCACCAATCCTGTCACAATGGTCGTATGCGCAGGATATGTCACAGAAGGATACACGCTTTTGACATGATCGCAATACGCTGCTTTTTCTCTTATTCTGTTAAAATTCGGCAAACTGCTCAAAAAAGCAAGATCTCTCTCCCCGACTGCATCCAGGGAAATGATGATCATCCGTTGTCCGTCCCGTCTTCCTTTAGCCATTTCATATGCTCCTGTACTTGTCTTTCATAGCCCATCTCCGTCGGCTGATAAAATGCTGTTCCCACCAGCTCATCCGGCAAATACTGCTGGTGCGCATAGTGTTTCGGATAATCATGGGCATATTGGTAACCGATACCGTGTCCCAGCTTGGATGCCCCTTTATAATGTGCATCCTGTAAATGGGTCGGCACCTTTAAATTTCCGGTAGCCTTCACGCAATCCGACGCTGCAAAAATCGCATTGCACGCCGTATTACTTTTCGGTGCTGTCGCAATGTAAATTGCCGCCTGGGACAAAATAATCTGTGCCTCAGGCATTCCCACACGCTCTACCGCCAGAGATGCACTGACCGCCACCTGCAATGCCTGAGGATCTGCCATTCCCACATCCTCAGAAGCACATATCATCATGCGACGTGCGATAAATGTCACACTTTCTCCCGCATACAACATCTTAGCCAGATAATAAACCGCCGCGTCCGGATCGGAACCTCTCATACTTTTTATAAAAGCAGAGATCGTATCATAATGATTATCTCCGGATTTATCATATTTCACTACTCTCTTTTGAATACATTCCGACGCCACATCCAGCGTGATATGAATTTTTCCGTCCTCACTGCGTGCAGTTGTCAACACGCCGATTTCAATGGCATTGAGCGCATGGCGGGCATCTCCTCCTGCCACATCTGCCAAAAACTCCAGCGCATCCTCTTCAATGCAGGCTTCGTAGGCTCCCATTCCTTTTTCTGAATCCTCCACAGCCCTGCGAAGCAACGATTTGACATCCTCTTTCTCCAATGGCTTTAACTCAAAAATAATAGAACGGGACAACAGAGCCCCATTTACTTCAAAGTAAGGATTCTCTGTGGTTGCACCGATTAAAATAATTGTGCCGTCCTCCACAAAAGGCAGAAGATAATCCTGCTGCCCCTTATTAAAACGGTGTATCTCATCGATAAAAAGTATCGTCTTTTTCTGGTACATACCAAGCGTATCCTTCGCCTTGGTAACAACTTCCTCCATGTCCTTCTTGCCCGCAACCGTGGCGTTAATCTGCGTAAACTCAGCACTGGTTGTATTGGCAATCACCTTGGCAATCGTCGTCTTTCCGGTTCCCGGCGGTCCGTAAAAGATGAGGGAACTGAGCTTGTCCGCCTTGATGGCACGGTAAAGAAGCTTATCCTCCCCGAGAATGTGTTTCTGTCCCACAATCTCTCCGAGTGTGGAAGGACGCATTCTTGCCGCCAAAGGCGATTCTTTCTCCATTGTATTTTCGCGCATGTATTCAAATAAATCCATATTTTCCTCTGTCACTTTCTCCGATATCGCCGGTTTTCCGGAATTATCTCCCGCAATCCCCAGCTATCCTAAAGTATATCCGACCGTCGCCCGAAATTCAATCCTACACAAACAAAATCTCATCCAGTGTCACAAATGTGTACCCCTCCTTCAGCAAACTGTCCACAATGCTCAGTGCTGCTGCCACACTGGTCGCCGACGCATCATGCATTAAAATAATCGCATTATCCTCCGCCTTCGGCAGTACATTCATCACCACCGTCCCCACATCATCAAGCTCCCAGTCACGCGAATCAATGGTCCACAAAACCTCTGCCATCGGCGGATCACAGACAAGCCGGGGATGCAGTTTTCCAAAAGGAGGACGGATCAGCTGCGGATATTGCCCGGTTACTTCATAAATCACCTCATTGGTTCTTTCAATCTGCATACGGGCTTCCTCTTCACTTAGTTTTGACAGGTCCACATGATAAAAAGAATGATTTCCTATCATATGTCCTTCCTCTGCTATCCTGCGCGTGATTTCCGGTTTCTCCAACACTTCGTTTCCTATCAGAAAAAACGTCGCTTTGACATTTCTCTCTTTCAGTCCGTCCAGCAGCGGTTCCGTGTACAAATCATTCGGTCCGTCATCAAAGGTGAGTGCAATTTTTTTCCCTTCCGCTTCAACGCTGTTCTGCGATATTTCCTTTCGGTTCAAACTTTTGCCGGACGATGCCTGCGCAGTATTTTCTGCTGTGCCAAAAAGCCCCCGATACCACAGAATAAGCAGAATGCAATCTGCCAACGCCAAAAACAACAGCCATTTCCTGCTGCGAAAGTCCACTCCCATACCTTACTCCGACTATTTCTTTCCTCTATAAACTATATGCAGATTCATCGGTCAAATTCCAGCATGTAGTCACGGTAACGCAGCGCACACAACGTTCTTTGACACCTATAATTTCTTCTCTCCTCAATGGCGATTGTACGGAAAAACAATTTCCACAGCCGTTCATATTCCTGTGAACGTTCGCTGTTCCACAACCGCCTGATCGCCTCACTGTCTACCGGTGACAAAAACCATTTCTTTCCTCTCTCATGAAAAACGCCCATCTGTGCAGTATCATCTACAATAGCGAAATTCTCCTCCGGAAACCGGTCTGCAAAATGTCCTGCAATCAGCGGGAGCACAAAATTTTTCGGCCGTATTCTGGCCAAAAGAATTCCGTTTTCCAGCTCTGCAAAGCGGAGGAACTCCCGAAAACTGCATGCTTCATTGCTCACATTCCTGCAAAGCTCAAAAACCCGGCACACCTCGTCCCGTCCATGCATATCCGTCACGGCCGCTCCCACCCTAAATCCCAGCTTTAAAAAGCGGTAAATCGCCATAATCTTATCTTCCTCATGAGAAAGTGAAGCTGTATACATCTGACGATAAGCTTCCGATGATATTTTCCTGCTGACAGAGCGGGCCACCTTCACTGCCTTCTCCATATCCGTCTCCACATACCGGTACTCTGCAAAAAGCTCAAAAGTATAGTCCCCGTCCACTATGATATTCAGCCGTTCATCGGCGATACGGGCCGCCCATGCATCATAAATTGCCGTAAAAACCCCATCCGGTGTATTCTCACATATGTAAATTATCTTTCCCTGCTCCATTTCATACCCCTTACGCAAAATTTTTATCATCAAACAGGGAGAGTTGGCGGAAGGTCACATTGTAATCCAGTTCCCAGTTCTTTTTGTGATCCAAATCAAGAATCCTGCGTGTAATATAATCTTCATCTATCTTTGTCCGGTACATCATTTTGCCGTTGCATGTAATAAAATAGTGCGCTCTTTTCAGAACAACCCCAATGCGTTTCAACTGCTCAAAGTCCAACCGACTGCTTCTGCGGGCCTTGACAATCCTGCGGGCAGACTTCACCCCAATCCCTGGTATGCGCAGAAGCATATCATAAGGCGCCGTATTGATTTCTATCGGAAAATGCTCCAAATGCCGGATCGCCCAGTCGCATTTCGGATCCAAATACACATTGAAATTCGGTCTCTGCTCGGACAAAAGTTCCTTCGCCTCAAACCCGTAAAACCGAAGTAACCAGTCTGCCTGATACAGTCTGTGTTCCCGAAGAAGGGGCGGTTTGGTTCCGACTTCCGGAAGATGACTGTCCTCATTGAGCGCCACGTAAGCCGAGTAGAACACTCTTTTCAAATCATAGCTGCGGTACAGGGACTCAGCGACCGTCAGAAGCTGAAAATCATTCTCCTGTGTCGCTCCCACAATCATCTGCGTGCTCTGCCCCGCCGGAACAAAAGCAGACTTCGGTCTCGGTGCCGCCGGTACCAAGCGGCCGCTTACCGCCGGAAGGCTCATCTCCTCCTGCATGGGCAAAACCGGTCGCTCCGCTCTTCCGTCGGTAAGTAGCATCCTTTGTCCGTGAATCCCTTTTTGAATCTGGCGCATCGGAAGCAATATCTTCTCCCTGCTCTTTCCGGGCGCCAGCTGCTTCAGCCCGTCAGCTGTGGGAAGCTCCAAATTCAGACTCATCCGGTCGGCAAGAAATCCCACTGCCTCAATAAGCTCCGGAGACGCTCCCGGAATACCCTTCACATGAATATAACCGTTAAAACGGTACGTTTCCCGTAAAAGCTTCAGGGTAATATAAATCTGCTCCATCGTCTCGTCCGGACTTTTGCGCACACCGGAACTCAAAAACAGCCCCTCTATATAATTGCGCCGATAAAACTGAATGGTCAGTTCACAAACTTCCTCCGGCGTGAAAGATGTGCGCAGCGTGTCATTGGATCTGCGATTGATACAATATTTACAATCGTGGATACACTCATTCGTCATCAATATCTTCAGCAGCGAAATACACCTTCCGTCTGCAGCAAAGCTGTGACAGATACCGCACTTGGCAGCATTTCCGATCATTCCGGCCTGACCTTTCCGGTCCACTCCGCTGGATGTACAGGCCACATCGTACTTGGCTGCATCCGACAATATTTCCAACTTTTGATCCACGGACAAATCTTCCACGACAAACATAACTCTCTCCCCTTTTTAGAATCGAACGTTTGTTCTATTATTTCATGTTTTTATAGGATTGTCAATGTATTTCAGCGTGAATTTTTTTCTCTATTTGCCGCCTCTAATATTGAAATATTGTCGGATTTGCGGTATATATTTATTATAACAATGTAAAAGGGTTCGAAGTAAAAGGGGGCTTTTCTTATGATAGACTTCACCAGCGTATCATTTCTTAAATTGAAAAAAATGGAAAAAACACCGGAAACCGTTCTTCCGCTGATTCTTGACACAGAAGAAATCGTCGGCAATTACAAGGGAATTCGCGACTACGTTGTCTTCACCGACAAACGTATCATCACCTTGAACACCCACGGCGTTGCCGGTTCCAAAAAAGATTTTACATCTCTTCCGTATTCCAAGATTCAGTTGTTTTCCATTGAAAATGACAGCAACGTGGAAGATGATTGTTCCTTAGAATTGTATGTCACCAGCATCGGTAAAGTAAAATTCGACTTCTCCGGTCCGAATGACATCGTCATGATCGGTAAGATGATTGCAGAACATACACTTTAAAAAAGAGGGTGTCCAAAACTATGATTTATCAATCAGTCATAGTTTTGGACACCCTTTCACTTTATTCAAAAACTACCTCATATCAACACCTCATCTGTTTCCGTGGGCATCATGGAATTTTTTTCAAATAAATACCCAAATTCCAATGAATTTTTGGGCTATTTCAGTAAAAAAAACTACATATGCCCAAAAACTGCATTTCACGCACCGAAACAATTATTTCCCGAAGGAAAATTGGGTATTTTTGAAGTTTTATTTGATATATGCCCACCAAGGAATTCTCCCCCCTGCAGTAACGGATTTCACTCAGTGCAACATGCAAATCTCCCTACGGCAGCACCACATCTTTCACCACTGCCAGACATTCCCTCAGATAATTGGTCGGATTGAGCCAGCTCACATTGTCTGCGCCAAGCCCCGACACATTCGTGTACCCGCACTCTCCCGCTATATGAAGTGCCCGATAAACGTGGAATTTGTTGGTGACAATCACCGCCGATGCACCTTCCGGAATAAATTTCTTTGAGAACGTCAGATTTTCTTCCGTGGAAGTCGAAGCGTCCTCCAAAATAATTCGATCGCCGGATATCCCTTTCGCCTCAAGTCCCCGGCGCATAGCCTCCGCTTCGGAGATCCATTCATCCGGTCCCTGTCCGCCGCTGACGATGGCTGTCGTGTCCGGATTTTTCTGCAGATACTCAGCCGCCGCATTGATCCGGTACTGAAGGACAAGAGAAGGCCTGTCGCCCCGAAGTCCTGCTCCGAGAACCACAATATAATCTGCTTCCGGCTCCGGTCCCACGCTCTGCCCATGCAAAATAACACCGAGAAGAACCGCAAACACCAAACATCCGGTTCCCACCAAAATGCGGAAAGCCAAAATCCATTTCCCCGGAATCTTCCACTTCCCCTTAAACTGCCGGTCGACAGCAAACATAAGCCCGAAACAGCCAAAAGCAATCACCGGAAACACAAAGAAAAATGTGTGCACACCTACACGGTTTAGCAGCATCAC
>JAFTVQ010000094.1 GCA_017461865.1 Lachnospiraceae bacterium
AGAAAGCTGCTTCGATGATAGAACGAGTTTTAGAAAAACCTACTTTTCCAGCACCGATCTCGTTGATTGGATAATACGCTTTTGTTGCCATATTATGTAGTCCTCCTTGAAATTATGTATTTTTTAACCGCCTTCGCGGTCAGTTCCTTTTTATGTACTACCATCAGTACACCGATTGTATTATCTCAAAAGGGGTACCAAAAGTCAAGCATTTTGTGTCCCGTTTTCGCTTTGTTTTCAGCCCTCTTTTGTCAACATACCGATACCGGAACTTGATCCGATCCGTTCACATCCTTCCGCCAAAAACGCCTCAAAATCTTCTCTTGTATTCACTCCTCCGGCCGCTTTTATTTTCACTGCTGTTCCGATATGCTCTTTAAAAAGTTTGATGTCTTCTATTTTCGCCCCGCCGGTTCCGAATCCCGTGGAAGTTTTTATATAATCGGCCCCTGCATCTGTTACAATCCTGCAAAGTCTTATCTTTTCTTCCTCTGTCAGATAACAGGTTTCCACAATTACTTTCAGTACCAAATTTCCGCATTCATGTTTGAGTGTCACAATCTCCTGTTCCACCTTGCCGAAATCACCGTTTTTTACATCGCCGATATTAATCACCATGTCAATCTCTTTTGCACCGTCATCAATGGCCCGGCGCGTCTCTGCCACCTTGGCCGCCGTCACACTGTAACCGAGCGGGAAGCCAACAACCGTACAGATATCCAACTTGTCACCGTATTTATTGTGCACTCTGCGGATATAGGACGGCGGAATACACACAGAAGCCGCTCCGTATTTTACTGCCTCCTCGCACAATTTCTCAATGTCTTGCCATGTGCAAAATGCTTTCAGTTGCGTATGGTCAATGTGTTTGATAATATCTTTTGTCTCCATATCATATACCCCTTTTTTACTGTTTCTTCCATCTTACTTTTTTTATGGTCAAAAGTCTACTGAAATTACTGTGAATTATATAAAAATAAAATATGAATATTTTCTAAAATCAGGCAAAAAAACTTGCTAGTGCTTTTTTGTTCATGGTATATTAAAGTGAGTGATTTTTTAGAAAGGTGGGATTTTAGTGGAACATAATGTATTTTCAGACATTACACCGGATATTGTCAACCTTGCCGAACTCTCCCGCAATGCAGGAATTATCGAGCAGGAATTATTTACCAAATACGAGGTAAAACGCGGATTAAGAGACTTAAACGGCAAGGGTGTTCTTGCCGGTCTTACGAATATTTCAGATGTACGCGCAAACAAAATTGTAAACGGTGAACAAATACCGACTCACGGCAAATTATTTTACAGAGGATACAATGTAGAAGACCTTGTTAAAGGCTTTGATGAAGACGACCGTCTCGGCTTTGAAGAAGTTGCATACCTGTTACTTTTTGATGCACTTCCAAACCGGGAGGAACTGGATAAGTTCAAGGGACTTTTGGGCTACTACCGTTCCTTGCCTACCAGCTTTGTCCGTGACATTATTATGAAAGCTCCGAGCCGTGACATGATGAATACGCTGTCCCGAAGTGTATTGACTCTCTATTCTTACGATGACAGGGCGGATGACACTTCGCTGGAAAACGTACTCAGACAGTCCTTACAGTTGATCAGCCTGTTTCCAATGTTGGCTATCTACGGCTATCAGGCATATCGTCACTACCATGACGGAAAAAGTCTTTACATCCATCAGCCGCTTCCGGAGCTGTCCACTGCCGAGAATATTCTGCGTATTCTCCGCTCCAACAAAAAGTACACTCCGCTTGAGGCTAAAATTCTTGACATCGCACTGATTCTGCACATGGAACACGGCGGCGGTAACAACTCAACATTTACGACACATGTTGTCACCAGCTCACTTACCGATACATATTCTGCCATCGCTGCAGCAATCGGCTCTTTGAAAGGTCCGAGACACGGCGGCGCCAACATTAAGGTTGTACGCATGTTTGAAGATATGAAGCATCAGGTTTCCGACTGGGAAAACGAGGATGAGGTTGCCGAATATCTCCGCAAATTGCTTCACAAAGATGCCTTTGACCACGCAGGCCTGATTTACGGTGTCGGACATGCGGTTTATTCTAAATCCGATCCGCGTGCACGGGTATTCAAATCCTTTGTACAGGAATTATCGCAGGAAAAAGGCTTGGAAAAAGAATTTGCACTTTATTCTCTTGTAGAAAAGCTGGCCCCAAAAGTAATTGCCGAAGAAAGACAAATGTACAAAGGCGTTAATATTAACGTGGACTTTTATTCCGGTTTTGTATACAAAATGCTCGGTCTTCCGGAAGAACTCTATACACCGATTTTTGCCATTGCACGAATTGTCGGTTGGAGCGCACACCGTATGGAAGAACTTGCCAACAACGGAAAGATTATCCGTCCGGCGTACAAACCGATTCACAAGGACATGAAATATGTTCCTTTGGAAGAACGTCCTGAAAAATAAAGCACAACAAAACCCCTTGCCTCAACAAAGTTGAGTTGCAAGGGGTTTTCTTTCAAATAATTCTCTTTTAGATATTCAAAAATGCTTTTACCGCCTGTTTCATCCGATCTTTCTCGCATTCTGTTTTGTGAAGTACCGGCGCAGTGCGAATCTCCTCGATGGCATTCGGAACAGCCACATTGGAGATCTTGCAAAGTTCATCAATCAATTCAAAATCCGTCATACTGTCGTACTTTGTATCAATTGCATTCATAACGCTTCTTGCAAATTTGTAAGGACTCGCCGTCGATGCAATTACAGTCACTGTATCATCTCCGGTTTCAGCCACATATTTATCATATGCTGCAGCAGCAACTGCTGTATGCGTATCAAGCACATAGCCGCAATCTTCATAGAGTGCTTTGATTTTTGCAAATGTCTCCTCCTCCGTCGCATAACCGCCGACGAAATCTTCCATCTGCTGCTTCATCTCTGCTGTCACATCATACTTTCCTTCCTTCGAAAGGGAAGCCATCAACTCAGCATTCTTGGCTGCATCCTCTCCTGCCACCTTGTAGATTAAACGTTCCAGGTTTGAGGAAATCAAAATATCCATGGAAGGCGAACTTGTCAAAATAAACTCACGGTTTCTGTCATAAGTTCCTGTTGCGAAGAAATCGAACAGAACCTTATTGTCGTTGGATGCGCAAATAAGCTTTCCTACCGGAATTCCCATATTTTTTGCATAATATGCGGCAAGAATATTACCAAAGTTACCTGTCGGTACCACAACATTCATTGTCTGTCCTTCTGCTAATTTGCCCTGCGCATATAAGGTTGCATAAGCATATACATAATAGACAATCTGAGGAACGAGACGTCCGATATTGATAGAGTTGGCGGATGAGAACTGGTACCCCTTCCCGTCCATCTCTGTCGCAAGCTCTTTATCTCCGAACAATGTCTTAACACCGGTCTGGGCATCATCAAAATTACCATGGATACCAATCACATGTGTATTTGCCCCCTTCTGCGTCACCATCTGTTTTTCCTGTACCGGGCTGACACCGTTTTTCGGATAAAATACGATAATCTTGGTACCTTCCACATCAGCAAAACCGGCAAGAGCTGCTTTTCCTGTATCACCGCTGGTTGCAGTCAGAATGACAATGTCATTTTTTACATTATTTTTCTTTGCGCTTGTCGTCATAAGATGCGGCAAGATGGATAAAGCCATATCTTTAAACGCAATGGTCGCTCCGTGGAACAACTCCAGATAATACGCATTTCCTGCATAAGCAAGCGGCGCAATTGCTTCCGTGTCAAATTTGCTGTCATATGCACGGGCAATACAGTTCTTCAATTCCTCTTCCGTGAAATCTGTCAGGTAAAGCTTCATCACTTCATAAGCGACTTCCTGATAGGTCATCTTTGACAGGCTATCTATCGATACATCAAGTGCCGGAATGTGATCCGGTACAAACAAACCTCCGTCTTGTGCCAATCCTTTTAAAATTGCCTCCGAAGCCTTTACCGCCCCCGATGCACTTCTTGTACTTTTGTATAATACTTCCATTTCGGTGTACCTCTTTCTTTTCTAAAAATCCGTTCTGCTCCATTATACACCAGAAATGACTTTAATCAATAATATTTTTTTATTTACTTATAAAACCTGTGGCCTCCGTGTTCCACCCGGAAGGACAGACAATTTTCGAACCATGTCAGATTGGACGGATCCGCCTTTGACGCATTGACAAAATAGAGCGCGCCGTTTGTATTATCTTCTCCCTCAAGGGCATTATCTACCGCTTTTCTTGTCTGCTCCGACACCGTCACCGTGTAATATCGTCCGTCACGGATCGGAGAAAACTGCGCTTTCCCCTCACTCCCCTGAAACACAACAGCTTCCACTGAATTCGGGAACTTCGGACTGTTTACGCGGTTGATAATCACATCTGCAACCATCTGTTGTCCGAGCAAATCTTCTCCGCCTGCCTCTGCCTGAACAATTCTGCACAGTATTTCATAATCTGATGCCGTAATCCCTGCAAGTCTTTTTTTGACCAGTTGTTTCCCCTCTATAATTCTCGGTTCGGATGTTGTCTCCTGCAAACAAAAAACAGATTCCTCGTATGTGTATGCAAATTCTTTCTCTTTTGTATGATATCCGGTCCCGCCCCCTGTCTGCACAACAAACAGCGGACTCCCGATGAGCAAAATAATGACCGACAATGCTGCGATCATCTTTGCACCTCTATCATACATATATGAAATTCTCCTTTCACGCCATGTAATTATTTTATAAACAAATGTAATAATTTGTTCATAACTCTTTCATTAGTTTATACAAGCTTTGGTAAAATTATTTCTAAAATTGTAATTTTCTTCATCCTTTGCTATAGTGAAACTATGAAAAAATTAGTTGGTGTGTTTGAAGCAAAGAAAAAAAACGGAGAGCGCTACTATCGCTCCTCCATCACATACAAAGGCCGTCACATAAGTCTCGGAAGCTTTGGTATTGCAGAAGATGCGCATTCTGCCTATCTTGAGGCGGATGCAATTTTGCACCGACCGGACTGCTATGAAATTGAGTTGCTTGAAACTTACTTTTCACAACCGGAAAAGGCAAATAAAAAAGACAAAAAATCTTTCGCAAAAATCGACTTTCTGTCCTTTGAGAAGGCTGTTATTTTGTTGAATTTCCGCGACAATGATATTTACTTTCATTGTCCGATCTATCTGTACAAAAGTTATTTCCATTACTATCTGGAACCGGGCTATCATCTGACGTTTGACAAGGAAGATTTGTTTTACTATTCTTCCCACAAAATTATGCGACGCGGGAATCATCTGTTCGTGGCCGATTACGGAATGCAGGTAACCATCGCATCCCGGTACGGCATCCGGAATTTTGCCGTCAAAGACAGAGATTACCGTTTTATCAATCAGGATGACACCGATTACCGCTACTCCAACATTGAAATTATCAATCCGTACCACGGTGTATTCCGTGAAGGCAATTTCGGTGCTTATTCTTATCGTGTGCTGATTCATATCAACGGCAATTATATTGTCGGTATCTACGACAATATAGAAACAGCAGCCATTGCATATAACAAGGCTGCTGATTTATGTCATCAATATGGAATCCGAAAAAAATTTCCGGTCAATTATATTGAAACAATCTCTCCGAAAACTTATGCAGAAATTTACTCCGGGCTTACTGTCTCGGAATCTCTTTTAAAAATGCTTACCTCTGACTGTAGTCAATAAAACTGATGTTCATATTGACATTTCCCGAAATACCGGACACAGAACCTTCCGTTGTATATTGCCACATGGCAAATTCATACGGATAATCAGGGCTCTCTGCTATTTGGGACAGCCAGATATCGTAATCACCGAGCATCGTCAAATCAATTTTACGGAGCAGCCAATATTTGTCCCCGTACACCATCGGTGTATATCCCACCTCTTTTATACGGTTGCAAAATGTGTTTGTAATTTCTGTCAGCTGGGTTTTCGGTAACATATCAATACGGGATGAGTCATTGGATACCAGTCCGAGATCAAATACAACCGGATACGTCACACGCATTTCCACTAAATTAGCAATAACAAACTCTGCTTCCTCCAATGCTTCCTCTGCCGATACGGCTTTTGACTCAAAATATATCCCAACCGGCATATCCGCTTCATTCGCTTCCTGAATATAATCAAAATATTCCTCATCAATCGTAATGAGACCACTTTCATATCCACGATAACCGATGCGGATCATGACATAGTCCACGCCGTCTTTTTTTAACTTCTTAAAATCCACATCACCGCAGTTCTTATCAATATCCACACCGAGCCACGATGCTTCTTTTCCGTTTTCGTAATACTTCATTACAGGCTCTTCATATACAAAACCGGATTTGTCATAAGTGTTTTTTTCCAGATAAGAATTAATCATAATCCACTGCTCTGTTCCATCCGGACGCACTACCATAGTCTTGGTACCGCCTTCCGAGAGATCCGCTTCCTGTTGTTTCTTCAGTTCTTCCTCCAGAAGTTTCTGGGCGTTCTTTTCATACAATTCATTTTTGGCCGCCAGCGTGTTGTCCGACACAACTTCATCTTCTTCATACATATTCCAGAAATCAAGCTGATCCGAAGTAAGCTTGGACTCTCCCGGCGCAAATTCATCCTGCGGCTGTTCCTGCGTTTCCTGCTGCATTTGATTGATTGCAGATGTTCCCGGGTTTTTGGAACGGCTTCCTTTGGAATTCATCGCCAAAACCACACAAAACACCAACACAATAAAACCAATCACAGCTACTGCCGTATATAAAACGGGAAGTCCCGATTTTTCACTGTTATCATTAAAATCATCCGTTAATTTCATCTTGTATCACCTTTCTATATGAAGTTTAGCATAACTTTTCCTATTATACAAAGAAATTTTATGCTACACTTATATGAGAAAATAACGCAAAGGATCTTTACCCAATGAAACATTTATCATTTACAAATTATATACGCCGGGCAACTGTCTTTTTTTCTGCAATTTTATTTTTATCTTTTTGTCTGACAGGCTGCGGGCACCAAAAACAGGCATACAGTCAAACAGCGTTTTGTTTTGATACCGCTGTCACAATCACAATATACGATTCTGCTTCCCGTGAAAGCGAAGCAAACGATCTTTTGTCCAAAACAATTTCCCTCTGTCAGGATTATGACAACATGTTCAGCCGGACCATCGAGGGAAGCGATATTTACCGCATCAACCACGCAAGCGGTGAGTGGACCGTTGTCTCCGACGAGACAATCAGCCTTCTTCAATCCGCACTGGAATACTGCGAAATGACTGACGGTGCAATTGACATTACGATTGCACCGGTAAAAGATTTGTGGGATTTTTCCGGAAACGAAAATATAAAAATGCCGGCCACAGCCGACATTGAAGAAAAACTGACACATGTAGATTATTCACTGATTGAAATTGAAGGCTCAAAAGTACGGCTCCCGGATCCGGAATCTGCTATTGATCTCGGTTTCATCGCAAAAGGTTATATTGCAGATCAGATCAGGGCCTTTCTTTTAGAAAACGATGTTAAAAGTGCTTTGATTAATTTGGGCGGAAACATTGCCGTCATCGGTGAGAAACCGGACGGATCACCGTTCACCATCGGAATCCAGAAACCGTTTGCTCCTGCAGGAACCTATTGCTCTACCGTTTCTGCTTCGCAGGCAGGCAACGGCGCTTCCTCTGTCGTAACCAGCGGAATTTATGAGCGATGTTTTGAATACAACGGCAAACTGTACCACCATATTTTAGATTGTGAAACAGGAAAACCGGTACAGACAGATCTTGCCGGGGTTACGATTATTACAGATTCCTCGCTTCACGCCGATGCACTCAGCACAACCTGTCTACTGATCGGACTGGACAGAGGTGTTTCCTATATCCGGGAACTCGATGGCGTTGAGGCTGTGTTTGTTACAACTGACGGAAAAATTATTGACACAAGGGAATGATGTTCGCTTGTAATATATTCCCTTTCAGTTTACATAACACAAATTTCCCATTATTCCATTCTTTTTACAGATCGATCTGTACTTCCACCGGGCAATGATCCGAACCAAGCACCTGTGTATGAATGTCCGCCGACACTAACTTATTTTTCAAATCCTCTGTCACAAGGAAATAGTCAATCCTCCACCCTGCGTTCTTGGCTCTTGCCTGGAACCGGTAAGACCACCAGGAATATACCCCTTCGGCATCCGGATAAAAATGGCGATATGTATCCACAAAGCCACTTTCCAAAAGCTGTGTCATTTTTGCACGCTCCTCATCCGTAAAACCTGCGCTATGATGGTTGGTCTTTGGATTTTTAAGGTCAATTTCCTTATGTGCCACGTTCAAATCGCCGCATACAACCACCGGTTTCTTTTCCCCAAGAGCATGCAAATATGCACGAAAATCATCCTCCCATACCATACGGTAGGAAAGACGTTCCAGCTGCTGTTTGGAATTAGGCGTATAAACCGTTACCATATAGAAATTTTCAAACTCGAGCGTAATTACACGGCCTTCCTGGTCGTGTTCTTCCATTCCGATGCCATAGGATACAGAAATCGGCTCTTTCTTTGAAAAAATCGCCGTTCCCGAATATCCCTTTTTTACCGCATAGTTAAAATATTGATAATACCCCGGAAGATCAAGCTGTACCTGACCTTCCTGAATTTTTGTTTCCTGCAGGCAAAAAATATCTGCATCCGCTTCCTTAAAAAATCCCATAAAATCCTTCTGCAGACAAGCCCGGATTCCGTTTACATTCCATGATATCAATTTCATACTTTTACTCCGCCTTTAAAAATGCTGCATATCCGCATTTTGCCTCATATAAATCCGCCTTGGATGTCGCTTCATGAGGTGCATGCATGTTCATTACCGGAACACCGCAATCGATAACATTCATTCCGTAAAGTGAAAGAATGTAGGCGATTGTTCCGCCGCCGCCGAGGTCTACTTTCCCAAGCTCTGCCGTCTGGAATGTCACGCCCGCATCATCCATAATCTTGCGGATAAACGCGATATACTCCGCATTGGCATCATTGGAACCGGATTTACCCCTGGAGCCGGTAAATTTGTTAAATACCATTCCGTGACTGAGATAGGCCACATTCTTTTTGTCAAAACTTCCTGCAAACGCCGGATCATACGCCGAACTCACATCAGAAGATAACATTCTGGAATTTGCCAGGCATCTTCGAAGCGCAAGATCGGAATACGCTCCTGTCATGCTCATAATTTCTGCCACACAGTTTTCAAAGAACCGGGACTGCATTCCGGTTGCCCCGACACTTCCGATTTCCTCTTTGTCCACTAAAATACAACAGCTTGTACGTTTCGGTTTTTTCTGCTCCAACATCGCAACAAGAGAACTGTAGGAGCACACTCTGTCATCCTGTCCGTACGCCAAAATCATACTGCGGTCAAGACCGGCTTCTCTCGCTTTTCCTGCAGGAACAACTTCGAGTTCTGCCGAAATAAAATCTTCTTCTTCCATACCGTAGTGCTGTTTTAAAATATCGAGCGCGAACGCGCAGACTTTGTCTTTTGTCTGTTTCTCGCCTTCTGCTTTCGTGTCTTCGGAATCTTTGGCTTCAAATTTCAACGGACGGTTTCCGATAATGATATCCAGTGCCTCCCCCTCGATCACTTTATTTGCCTTTTTTTCCATCTGCTCTGCTGCAAGATGAATCAAAAGATCGGACACAAAGAATACCGGATCATCTTCCTCTTCCCCGATACTGATATCAATGACCGTACCATCTTTTTTCACAACAACACCGTGAATCGCAAGAGGAATCGTTACCCACTGGTATTTTTTGATACCGCCGTAATAATGAGTATCAAGGTAGGCGAAACCACTGTCTTCATAAAGCGGATTCTGCTTTACATCAAGGCGTGGTGAATCGAGATGTGCGCCGAGAATATTCATACCATCCTCTAAGTTTTGGGATCCGATATGGAATAGAATGACTGATTTTTCCATATTTACAGCATACACTTTATCTCCGGCTTTTAATTTCCTTCCTTCTCTTAATACCTTGGCAAGTTCTACATACCCTTTATCTTCGATTTCATTAACAATATATGTGACACACTCACGCTCGGTTTTTCCTGCATCAAGAAACGCTCTGTATCCCTGACTGAGTTTCTCCACTTCTTTTAACTGTTTGTCACTATATTTTTCCCATGCACATTCTGTGTTCATACTTCTCTCCTTTTGCTCAAAAATTCTCATACTAACAGTAGTATGAGAATTTTTATTTAAAATATGACTTAGTCGTGTTTTACAATCGATTTCTTCGGACATTTCTCCATACAAATGCCACATCCTTCACACTTATCCTGATCAATCACGGAAAGGAAGTTCTCAATCTTCACTGCATCATTCGGGCAATTCTTCGCGCAGAGTGTACATCCGATACAACCCACGCTGCATTCCTTCATCGTCACCGGTCCCTTTTCTTTGGAACTGCAGGCCACAACATATTTCGCATCGTACGGAATAAGTTCAATTAAATTCTTCGGACATGCAGCCACACATTTACCGCAGGCTTTACATGCCTCTTTGTCTACTACGGCAACACCGTTTACCACATGGATGGCATCAAACGGACAGGCCTTGACACAATTACCGTAACCCAAGCATCCGTAGTTACATGATTTCGGTCCTCCGTTCGGCACAAACGAAAGCATGGCACAATCTTCCACTCCTGTGTATTCATAGTCAACCTTTGCTTTCTCACAATCTCCCTGACATTTGACAAACGCAACCATACGGGTTGCTTCACCGGCCTCAACCCCCATGATTTCCGCAACCATTTTTCCGACCGGTTCTCCTCCGACCGGGCAGGCATTTACAGCCGCTTCTCCCTTTACGATTGCAGCAGCCAAACCGGAACATCCCGGATAACCGCAACCACCACAGTTATTACCCGGAAGCACACCAAGAATCGCTTCTTCTCTCTCATCTACTTCTACTGCAAATTTAATTCCGGCTATTCCGAGGAACAGACCGATAAACAGACCAACGACGCTGACAACGACCGTGGCAATAATAATTGCTGTTATATTCATCGCTATCCCTCCTATAATAATCCCGAAAATCCACAGAATGCAATCGCCATCAGACCTGCTGTCACAAGCACGATCGGCATTCCCTGAAACGGTTTCGGAATGTCATTGTATTCAATTTTTTCACGGATTCCTGCAAGGATTACAATGGCAACCGTAAAGCCAATAGCAGTTGCAAATCCGTTTACCACACTTGTAAAAACCGAATAAGATTTCTGCACATTCACAAGCGCAATACCAAGAACGGCACAGTTCGTTGTAATGAGCGGAAGGTATACTCCGAGCGATTCATAGAGTGAAACCATGAACTTTTTCAGAAACATTTCTACAAACTGTACAAGTGCTGCAATCACAAGAATAAACACAATCGTTTTCAGATAAGTGATATCAAATTTTACAAGCACAAAATCATAAATAACCGCTGCCACAAAGGAAGCTAACGTAATAACGAAAATAACCGCCGCCCCCATTCCGGCTGCTGTCTTTACCTTCTTTGATACTCCGAGGAACGGACATAACCCTAAAAACTGGCTGAGCACGACATTGTTTACAAGCGCAGAGCCGATAGCAATCAAAATCAATTCTTTCATTTAGGCTTCCTCCTTTTCCTCAGTCTTTATTTCTTCTTTGTGATCGTTTTTCTTCTGATCTGCAGCTGTATCATAAAATCTCTTACTGCAGCCCTTATCACCGCAATTCATACAGTCTTCACTGCATCCGGAGCCGACCTTACTCATGTCTTTTCCTTTTTCTTCGCCTTTGATCTTTGCATAGTTCTGAATCGCTGTCAAAACCGCAAGAACAAAGAATGCTCCCGGTGCCATAATGAAAATGCTGGCCGGTACATAGGACGCAGGCATAATTGTCAGTCCGAAAATCTGTCCCGCTCCGATAATCTCACGTACCGCACCGATGCATGTCAGTGCAAATGTAAATCCGAGTCCCATTCCCACACCGTCGAAAAATGACGGAAGAATCGGATTTTTAGACGCATAGCTCTCTGCACGTCCTAAAATGATACAGTTCACCACAATCAGAGGTATATAAATTCCGAGCGCACTGTAAAGTGACGGAATAAACGCCTCCAAAAGAAGTTCCATAACTGTTACAAACGAAGCAATAATTACAATAAACGCAGGAATACGCACCTTATCCGGAATCACCTTACGGAGAAGGGAGATAAATGCATTGCTGAGCGCTAATACAACCATCGTTGTAAGTCCCATACCGAGACCGTTCATCGCGGATGTCGTAACCGCCAGGGTCGGACACATACCGAGCATCAGGACGAAGGTCGGATTCTCTTTTAATAAGCCGTTATAAAGGCGTTCTACACACTTATTCATCACTCGGCGCCTCCTTCCTCTGCAAGATATGCTCTAAAGCAGGCAAGGCCTGCATTGACACCGTTTACAAACGCATCCGTTGTAATTGTAGCTCCGGAAATTGCATCAATCTGTTCCGGCGAAGCCGCACCTGTCTTGGATGTCACAAAAGTTGCAACCTGCTTACCTGCAAACTGCGGAACTAAGACCTCACCTGCTTTCATACCGAGACCGGCAGTCTCCGCAATACTGAGGATGGAAATCCCGTTCAAAGTACCGTCGTTCCGGAGACCGAGGGTAAACTGGATATCTCCGCCATAGCCCTCATGTGTTGTCACTGTAATGACATAACCGATTCGATTTTCACCGCCGTCAAATGCAGCTGCCACACTGTCGACGGAAGCATCAAATCCCTGCTCTGTCACATAGGACGTCAGGGTTTCCGGTGCAAGGTCCGGTTGCATGGCAATCTCTTCAAATTTTTCCGCATCTGCAAAAACTTCTTTGTATGCTGCATCCTTTGCAAGCTGTTGCTGATGGGCAATCGGCTCTTTTGTCACATCATACACAAGACCGAGAACCGCACCGGCAATCAATGTAATAACAAAAATGATGAGGGTATCTTTCAACATATTTTTCATGACTTTTCCCCTCCTCTTCCAAATGCCTTCGGATACGTAATCTTCTCAATCAACGGAACAAGAAGATTTCCGATAATGATCGCATAGGAAACTCCCTCCGCGGAAGCTCCGTAAACACGGAAAATACCGGTCAGAATGCCAAGCAATATTCCGAACAGATATTGTCCTCCCCTGGTAATCGGCCTGGTTACGTAGTCCGTTGCCATAAAGAAAGCACCGAGCATCAAACCTCCGCCGGCAAGATTTGCGGAAATATAATACAAATCAAATCCTTTTCCGGAAAAAAGAACAAGAAAAGCGACAAAACTCACAAGATAGGATCCCGGAATACGGAGATCAATCACGCCGAGAAGAATTAATAAACAAGCTCCCAGCACAATCGCCATCATACTGGTCTCACCGATTGTTCCGGCTGTTCTTCCGACCACCATATTATATACGTTAACTGCACCGCCTTCTTTTAAAACTGCAAGAGGGGTTGCACCTGTATACGCATCACAATCAAAATTGGTCATAATAGAAGTAAACGAAATCAGGAGAAAACATCTGGCACCAAGCGCCGGATTCATAAAGTTTTGACCCAAACCTCCGAATAACATTTTAACTACCACGATAGCAAACACACCGCCGATCACAGCAATCCACCAAGGTGCAGAAGGCGGTAAGTTCAATGCTAAAAGTAAGCCGGTAACAACTGCTGACAGGTCTCCGATTGTACTTTTCTTTTTACATATTTTACAAAAACACCACTCGGATAGAACAGAGGATGCCACTGTTACCAGCACAAGAATCAATGCATTTGTTCCGAAATTGATCACTCCGAAAATTGTTGTAGGCAAAAGCGCAATGATAACGCTGAGCATAATTTTATTCGTCGTGATCGCCGCACGGATATGCGGATTAGATGATACTTTCATTAAGCCACTCATTCTGCTTTTCCTCCTACTTCTTTTTTCTTCTGTCTTCCAGAACCATTTTTCTCATAGACTTAATCTGTTGGGTCAGCGGACGCTTCGCAGGGCAAATAAAGCTGCAGCAACCACATTCACAACATTCCATACCGTTCATCGCCACAAAAGCTTCCTTATCGCCGCGTTCCGCAAGTTTACCGAGACGGCTCGGAACAACCCTGCCCGGGCATACCTCAACGCACATACCGCAATTGATACACGCACTCGGTTCACAGGCAGATACGTCATCCTTTGTCAGACACAAAAGAGCGGAGGCTGTCTTTGTGGTAGGTACATCCAAATCAAAAATACCAAATCCCATCATCGGACCGCCGGAAACGATCTTGGCCGGTTCCTGTTTAAAGCCGCCGGCTTCCTCAATCAACTCATGATAATTTGTACCGATGCGCACACGGAAATTGCACGGATCTGCGATAGCATCTCCGGTCACGGTAACAATACGGTACATGAGCGGTTTGTTTTCCAACACAGCACCGTAAATCGCGCACACGGTATCCACATTATTTACCACACATCCAACATCCGACGGAAGCATATCCGAATTGATTGCGCGTCCGGTAGACGCATAGATGAGCTGACGCTCTGCTCCCTGCGGATATTTGGTTTTCAACGCTTTCACCGTAATACGGTCTTCGTCTTTTAACAGTTCTTTAAATTTGGCAATGCAGTCCGGCTTATTATCCTCAACAGCCAAAATACCCTTTGCATTGTCAAACAGCGCCAGCGAACATTTCAATCCGCCGATGACGCGTTCCGGCTCCTCGATCATTCTGCGATAATCGGAAGTCAAATAAGGTTCACACTCTGCGCAGTTTACAATTACATAGTCAATCTTCTCCGGCTCCTTCGGGGAAAGTTTGACGTGCGTAGGGAAACCGGCTCCGCCCATTCCGACAACGCCCGCTTCCTTAATCTTCTCTATAATTTCTTCCTTCGTATGCTGCTCTAACGGTTTGCATGGTCCAAAATCAACTTCCTCGTACTTTCCGTCATTCTCAACTACAATCGAATTTACATTATCACCAACTACCACTCTGCGCGGTTCGATGGCCTTAACCGTCCCTGAAACAGTCGCATAAATCGGTGCCGAAACAAAACCGCCTGCTTCTGCTATTTTCTGTCCGACTAATACACGGTCACCCTTTTTGACAATCGGGGTTGCCGGTGCTCCGATATGCTGTGATAAAGGATAGACAAGGTCTCCCTTTGGCAGCACATCTTTAATCGGCTTATCTTTGCTGATGTCTTTTCCGTCATACGGATGGATTCCGCCGGCGAAAGTCAGTTTACCTGCCATATCGTGCCCTTCTTTCTTCGTTTTATATCCCAGAGCTCTCATTCGCAAAACCGCCCTTCGGGCTTTCCTTTTGCTCATGTCGGGCTCTCGCCCTATGAATTTCCACTCACGCTTCCTTCCGTGCAAGCACGAAGTCCGCGTTCCTGTAAATTCGCACGGCTCTGAATAGTATCATACTATTTTTTGACCAAAATTGCTATATATTTTGGTTATTTTATGTTATGATTACGTTAGCTTTTGACAAAAGATCATGTAAGGAGTTTATGATGAAAACCATTCAGACATTGCTGTCACCGAAACTGTGCAGTTATCCCATTGAAATGATCGGAGAAGCGGAGGACATTCTGTTTGTCGACATTGAGACGACCGGTTTTACCGCCCGCACCTCTAACCTGTACATGATTGGCTGTATTTTTTTTGAACACGGCCAGATTCATCTCATTCAATGGTTTGCCGAAAAACCGGAGGAAGAAAAAAAGATTCTCTCTGCTTTTCTGCAGAAATGTCGCAGTCATTCGATTCTGATTCATTATAACGGCAACAATTTTGACATTCCGTATATGAAACAAAAATGTTTGCAATATCATCTCGATGAGCCGTTTTCCGACATGGATGGGGTTGATATTTACAAACGTATTATGCCATACAAAAAAATGCTTCACTTAGAAAACGTAAAGCAGAAAACCGTGGAATCCTATCTGGAAATCAGCCGCGAAGATCAATATAACGGCGGTCAATTGATTGAAATATATAAAGACTATGTATGCTTGCCATCCCGTGAAAAAGCCGAGCTTCTCCTGCTCCACAATGCAGACGATATGCGTGGAATGCTCCAGCTTCTGCCGATTCTTTCTTATGCGGACATGTTTGTTCAGCCATTCCGCGTAACAAAAGTGCAGGCAAACAAATACACCGATGAAACCGGACAGAAACGGACCGAAGTTATGATGAAATTAAAATTTCCGTTTGCTTTTCCGAAACCGGTCACTCTGACCGGAAGAAACTGCCGGTTTGACGGCTTTGAAAACGAAGGTAATCTCAAAGTCCCGATCATTTATGACACGCTGAAATATTTCTACAGCAATTACAAGGACTACTATTACCTCCCTGCCGAAGACGTCGCAATGCATAAATCTGTTGCAACTTATGTCGGCAAGGAATTCCGCGAACAGGCAAAAGCTGCCACATGCTATACCAAAAAGGAAGGGGCTTTCCTTCCGCAATGGGATCTCATTTTTACACCGGTCTTCAAAAAAGAATACGGCGACAAACTTTGTTACTTTGAGCTGACGGAAGAAATCAAACGTTCTCCGGCCGAATTTTACAAATATGCCCTTCATATCATTGATATGCTGGCACACGGAAAAAATGAATAAGAGCAAAAAATGCCAATGCAAAAACCTCTGCATTGGCATAATTTTTTATTCTTTTCCGTAGAAAAACGAATTTTTACGGTAATATCCCATAGCCTTGTAACCGATAATCTGCTCGGTACTTCCGATAAAAAGACAACCGCCGCTCACAATGGATTTACTGAACTTTTCAAACACAGCATCCTTCGCTTCCTCCGTAAAATAAATCAAAACATTACGGCAAACAATCAGATGACAATCCGTCTCGTAAGAATCCTTGAGCAAATTGTGTTGTTTAAATTCCACACACTTCTTAACCTCTTCGGAAATCTGATAAGAAGCTCCTACCTTAGTAAAAAATTTTGCTTTCAAATCCGCAGGAACCGATGCGATACTCTTTTCGGAATATAATCCGACTTTCGCCTTCGCAATCACCTGCTTGTCAATATCTGTTGCAATAATATGTATCTGAGAGAGAGGAAGATGTCTGGAAAGTGCCATCACAAGAGAATACGGTTCATCTCCCGTTGAACATGCTGCGCTCCAGATTTTCAAATGCTTTCCGAACTTTTTAATTAGTTCCGGAAATACATCTTTATCCAAAAGCTCCCACTGTTCCGGATTTCGATAAAATTCGGAAACATTGATGGTCAGATAATTGACAAACTCTTCGAACATGGCCGGATCATTTTTCAGCACCTGAACATATTTATCATAACCGCTGATTCCGTGTTTGGTAATCAGCGTATCAATACGCCTCTTCATCTGCTTCTCTTTATATGCATTCAAATCAATCTTCGTCAGATCAAACACTGCTTTTTTGAAATATTCATAATCGAATTCAGGCATACAGCAACCCTCCGCATACAATTTTTTATAAAAGAATAGACTGTATGAAACATACAGCCTATTCAACATATACTTAATTATTTTCCCAGACTATTCAGCATCCTCTGCTGTTTCCTCTGCTGCGATTACCGCATCAATGTCAACAGAAACAACATCCGCATCTGACTCTTCTTCCTTCTCCTCTTCCGGTTCCGGGGCAAGAAGTGCTTTCATACTCAAGCTGATCTTCTTGTCATCTGCGTTGTAATCAACCACTTTTGCAGTAACATCATCGCCAACCTTTAATACATCAGATGGTTTTTCGATATGCTCTTTGGAAATCTGTGATACATGAAGAAGTGCATCCACACCCGGCTCCAACTCAACGAAAGCGCCGAAATCTGTCATTCTTGCAACTTTACCTTCTACCACATTGCCGACTGCATATTTGCTGTCTGCATCTTTCCAAGGATTTGTATCGTCAAACTTAAGGCTGAGAGCAATCTTAGTGCCGTCAATTTCTTTGATAAGACATTTAACAGTATCTCCAACCTTGAATACTTTCTTAGGATTCTCAACACGTCCCCAAGACATTTCAGAAATATGAAGAAGTCCGTCTGCTCCGCCGAGATCGATGAATACACCGAAATCTGTTACATTCTTAACAGTTCCTTCTACCACATCACCTGCGTTAATCTTATCGAAGAGTTCTTTCTGCGCTTCCATCTTCTTTGCAACCATAAGCTGTTTACGGTCTCCGATGTAACGTCTTCTCTTCGGATTGTACTCGCTGATTACGAATTCAATTTCCTGACCGTCATATTTGGTCAAATCTTTTTCATATACATTGGAAACAAGGCTTGCAGGGATAAAGATTCTTACTTCATCCACAACAACGCTGAGTCCGCCGTCCAGTACC
>JAFTVQ010000095.1 GCA_017461865.1 Lachnospiraceae bacterium
ATTATATTTCCTCTATCCGTTTTCTCAATGCGAGCATTTTTTTGTCAATGTCACAAATTTCCTCCGCATAGCTTCGAAGTTCCTGACGAATCTGCCCTATACCGTGGCGGTTTCTTTTATCTTCCGTTTTATAGCAAAGCTGATGATCGAGCTTTGCCCAATAATTCATGGCAACCGTGCGGATCTGCACTTCCAGGCGGACCTTTTCTCCCGTTCTGCCGAGAGGATAATCTATATCCACAATCAAATGAACGCTCCGATACCCGCTCTCTTTCGGATGCCGGATATAATCCTTTCGCCTGTATACGGTAACGTCTTTTCTCTGACGCAAAAATTCATCCATCCGGTACACATCGTCACAAAACGAACAAACGACCCGGACTCCGGCCAGGTCGCTCAGCTGCTCTATTGCATTGGTGAAGGAAATCTCGTAGCCCTTTTTCTCTAATTTATCCGCAATGCTTTCAGCCGTTTTCAATCGGTAGAGAACAGAATCCACAAGACTTCTTCCCATTGTTTGCTCACAACTTTTGCTGTACCCGGTTATCATACTCTCCAAAATGGTAATCCCATAGGAATATTTTTGCACAAATTGCTTCGTGCTGATATTTTCGGCCAATTCCCTGATCCGCTCGTCCCGGATTGCCAGCTCTCTTTGACTCCTCATAACAACATCTCCTGTCTATCGTACTTTAACGCTCAATAAACAGTTTATGCAAAGTCCGAAAAATTAGAACTATATTAATTGTACTGCGCTCTCTCACCGCCGATATATTTCAGTCTTGTTCGGGCTGTCACCACATGTGCATTTCCGATGGTCTGCTGCTGCGTTCTTACCGGAACCGCCACCGGTGCAAGGTGCATACCGATCAATGTATCACCGATATCAATACCTGCCTGCGCCTGAATAAATTCAACCGCCACAGCATCCTTAAATCCACTATAAGCTGCCGTAGCAAAGGAACCTCCCGCCTTTAAAGCCGGCTTCACATTTACCATAGATAAACGGTTCGCCTTCGCATATTCTTTTTCCACTATCAGCGCGCGGTTGAGATGCTCACAACACTGGGCCGCCAAATAAATACCCGTCTCTGCAAGTTCCTCCCGAATCGTTTCAAAAAGTGCTTTTCCTATGTCTTCACCGGAAAAAGATCCAATCTGATGTCCTGCCACTTCACTGGACGAACAACCTACCACAAGCACATCTCCTTTTTCAAGTTGCACTTCTGCAAGTAATCCTCTCACAACTTTTCTTGTATCTTCCTTTATCTGTTCCAAATTCATGCACGCTTCCGTTGCAATTCCTGCTCCCATAATCATACTCCTTTTAAAATCTGTTAAAAACGAAAAACAACTCCTATGACCGCCGCACTCAAAATCCATAAAACCGGATGAATCTTACTCAATTTTTTTATCTGTAACAGCCCGAAAATAAACACACATAAAAGTATCGTTTTTATCTCGGGCACGAGTTGCCCATCACTCACCGCAAAAAGCGAAACCTTACAGATCCCGAAAACTGCCGCGGCAATCAAAGCCGTGACTGCCGGACGAATCCCGTAAAAGGCCGCCTTGACAAAACGATTTTCACTAAATCCCTCCATAAATTTGGCAATAATCGTAATCACGATAATACTCGGAATTACCAATCCCATCGTGCTGATCAGCCCGCCGAAAACTCCAATCGTCTGCACTCCTGCATATGTGGCCATATTAAGCCCGAGCGGCCCCGGTGTCGATTCGCTGATTGCAACCATATTCGTCAGTTGTTCCATGGAAAACCAATCATACTTTTCCGTTAAATCCATCAGAAAAGGGAGTGTCGCCGGACCGCCTCCCACTGCGAACAACCCAATCTTAAAAAATTCAGCAAAAAGAAGAACCATTTCTTTCATCTGCTTTTTCTCCTTTCTCCGTATAACACAGAAAGGATACCTGCCGCTCCGGACAACACTACCAGAAGGATTGTGGGAATATTTGTACACACAGCCACAACTAATATAAGCGCACACCAAACAACACAAAACATGCTGACAAAACTTTTCTTCGCCAAAGCGACCACCGTGTTGAGCATAAGTGCGCACACAACAGCCCTCACACCCTTTAATGCATGCCCCAACCATTTATTGTCCATAAATTGCTCCAAAAACAATGCAATCACAGTAATAATCAAAAGCGAAGGCACTACCATCCCAAGCGTGGAAACGACACCGCCCACAATTCCTTTTCTTTTATATCCTACGTATGTCGCCGTATTAACCGCTATGATTCCCGGCGTACATTGACCGATTGCATAACAATCCAACAATTCTTCTTCCGAGATCCACTGCTTTTTCTCCACCAATTCAAACTTCAACATCGGAAGCATCGAAAGTCCGCCGCCAAAAGTTAAGCCGCCTATACGTAAAAATACCCAAAAAAGCTCCATGTACTCTTTCATTTTACGCCTCATATTTTCATACATTTATCTTCATGTTTTCGCAATTTTAAACATTTTGCCTTCATCAGCGAAAATCCTTCCGCAACTACTGCCGGAATCAAACAACCCGCCACCGTATTTGCATAGGCTATTTTTTCACTGAAATAAGCAAACGTCCACGTGGTCGGATATTCCCATCCGAGTGCAAAGTGCAAAGCAAAAGTTACCGCGCTAAAAGAAACAACGTGAAACATCATAATCGCCATGCTGTGTTTGCCCAGAAAGCAAAATATATTTTTCAATATCTGCATCCCGTCAATGCATCTTGCAAGATACACAATGGCATAAACGCACATGATGGACAGAACAACCGTCAACTTAGCCGAACTGGTCTCCCCGTATCTGACATTGAGCGAGTACTCATAATGACTCCAGATCTCAGTCATAAGAAGTAAGACAAGGACAAATATTTCCGCCGAAAATTTGCCCGCTATAATTTTCCGGGTCAATTCAGGATAGTTGTGATACCAATATCCGAGTGCGCAGAAAAACGGCGCACAAGTCAGCGAATACAAAACCGCACATTTATTCCATTCAAATGCACTGATCTGCTCCCTGAAAAACAGCCCCGCCAAGAATAGCAGGAATGTCATCCCGAGTATCATCTCATCCCGTCTTTTCACTTTCTCCAAAACAGTGTGTAACAGCCAGAATACCAACGTAACTAAAAACAAAGGAAGCATAAACCAACTCGGTGACATGATGTTTTCTGCAATTTGAAAACTCAAAATACGCATTGCCGCTTCCTTAAGCGTATATGCATATCCACCATGTCCTGACAGTCCGTAAAAATATCTTCCGATAAAATAGCCCACAAAATTAGCCAAAACAAACGGTACATAAATACGCAGAAGTTTCCCCTTCAAGAACATCCAAAACGGTTTGCGGCGAAACGTTGCGCCGGACACAAAGAAAAAGGCAAACAGAAAGCCATATTCCCAAAAGTAAACACAATGTCCCGTGTGTGAAATGCACGCAAACAAAATGCATACACCTTTTATTATGTCATATTCCGTAATCCGATGTTTCGACGCTGTCGAAATATTAGTCTTCACTTCCAAAGCCGCCTCTCCTTTTCATCGTCAGTCTTTGCTATCTCCCAAAGCTAAACAGATTGGTTATTTTTTCACTGAGATTCTTCAGTTTCTCCGATACGTCATTGATATTTTCCAACGTCTCCTCCAACTCTGCTGCATCGATCGTCTCAACAATTTCTCCGATGGCTTTCATATCCACTTCTTTAAATGATTCATTGATATACTCAAAATCTAATTTGTTTACCGTATCATTAAAATTTTCAATCGCACTGTTTATCTGCTCCATGTCGACCTGCGACACTTTATCGGTAACAATCTGAACCTCCCTGGTAAACGCGTTCAGTTTGCTGATGCCTATAAGCATGATTACAATTACCGCCAAAGACATCACACAGGAGACGATACCGATTACCCTGTTGACAAAAAGAGTCTTCTTTAGCATTCTCATTTCATTTAAAAGTTCATCCTGTATCATCATTTCTTTTTTTTCATCCATTTTATACCCTCCCGGAACATCACTAAGCAACTATTTCATACTGCAGATTATATCACAGCTTTCCTGTCTTTGTCGTGTTTTTTATACTTTATAATATGCATGCTCCGACATCACTTCAAACCCGACTTTCTCCGCCGTAGCTTTCGATCCTATATTGGCCGCATCACAATCCCATACCGGTTCCTTTCCGATACTCCTCACATAGGAAACCATCTCCCCTGCAACAATGGTTGCAAGACCTTTCCTGCGATATGATTCTTTCGTCTCAATACCGATATCTACCTGCTCGCTGCTGACTGCTGCCGAAAATGCAACTGCTGCCACTTCGTCGCCACACATGAGACAATACCCTTTTCCCTTCTGGAGAAACTCCTCCGCACTACTCCAAAAATTGGACGGAACAATACGTCCGGAAATCTTCGGCAATAAATCCGCATTCACTTCTCTCAGTTCATAACCGGACGGAATTTGTTTTTCAATAAGCTTACTCTCCGAAATTTTATTTTTTGTAGCCGCCAACCGGAACCTATAGCGCGGATGCTCTTCCACTTCCCCTTTGTTCCGGAAGTAATCCGCCACATCCTCGTCCTTCAATTCCAACACAAAGCGTCTCGGATTTTTGCCGTCTTCATTTTTCATAAGTCTGTATATCGCATCCAAATCCTCCGTGTCCGGTCTTCCGGTCAGGTACGCGAATCCGCTCACATGCCAAAACAACGCATACGTCGGCACATCTATGTAATCGGTGTAGATATCTCCTTCCTGGAACCCTTCGGCAATTGACATCGGGTAGACGGTATTGCACGTGTTAGCATTTGCTAACTTTATGAACTTATCATAATTTTCTCTGTTTACTTTTTGCATAGCACACCCCTTATCGGAATAGTTTCAGTCTAGCATTGTGTTATCTGTGTGTCAACGAGCGGAATCACCGCCGGACTTCCGCTTCAAACAATCGCCCAAGACCGATGAAACAGCAGAGAAACAAAGATTGCAATCATAATATAAAAACCCCGGGATGAATATTCACCCCGGGCTGATTATTGGTATTTACTCAAACTCGGCAAGTCGGCCATAGACTTAACTCTTTTTGTTTAAGTTTTGTATTATTCCAGCTGCCATTTTTTACATAATATATTTTGAATTACTGACCATCTGTTGTCAAAATGTTGTCAATACAATTATACCAAAATCGTTATTTAATTACATCCAAAAGAAAGTGCAAACTGAAATTTACCGATATCTGTTGCCTATCACTTCAAGCGAAAATACTATATCCTTACTTGTATAATCTTTTTTTACTCCTTTAATAAGAGAATCTTGATTAATTTCATTACCACGATCATCTGTAATAGTACCGCTAACTACATTAAAGTATACTTCTCCGTCATGCGTTATTTGAGTTATCTCTAAGCTAATGTTACCCATAGAGATTCGATCACCTTTCAAACATTCTCTATCCTCATAAAAGGCTTCATCTGTATCTGTATGAGATTCTCCGGTGATTCTAATTGTTGCCCATGTATTATTTTCAAAATATCTGCTAATTGGAACAATAAAGACCAACCACACGAGTACGGCTATAATCGCAATTGTAATAATCGCTATCAAAAGAATTT
The DNA here is from genome assembly GCA_017461865.1 of Lachnospiraceae bacterium. GTDB lineage: Bacteria > Bacillota > Clostridia > Lachnospirales > Lachnospiraceae > SVFI01. The sequence goes on from JAFTVQ010000095.1 coordinate 5,632, forward strand.
TCAATCTTTTAGACTTCTCTTTTTCTTCCATACACCAATCTCCTTCCTACATATTCCTATAAATTATTTCTAGCAGATACGAACTACCTTGGCTTAACTATAATTCCGTTAAACTCACCATTGTAAAGACTAATCTTGACGATTAGCTTACCCAAGATTATATCATATTTCATCAATATAACAAATGGTAGCATTTTAATCGCATAAAACAAATGATACATATAATATAAAAATGACAGGCAATCATATAGACTACCTGTCATATAAAATACTACATATACAATTTTAATTATTCGAACTCAATCGTTGCAACCGGTTTTTTCGTCAGTTCATAACAAACTCTGTTTACGCTAGGAACTTCCGCCGTAATACGATCTACAACTTTTTCAAGGAAATCATAGTCAAGTCTTTCAATTGTCGCTGTCATGGCATCAATCGTGTTGACCGCACGGATAACTACCATGTAACCCATGCTTCTCTCGTGATCACGGACACCGACTGCTTTGAAATCCGGAACCACAGTGAAGTACTGCCACACCTTTTTATCGAGACCTGCTTTTGCAAACTCCTCACGGAGAATTGCATCAGACTCGCGAAGTGCTTCAAGACGGTCACGTGTGATTGCTCCGAGACAACGAACGCCGAGACCCGGACCCGGGAACGGCTGACGGTAAACCATCTCAGCCGGAAGGCCAAGCTCAATACCGCAGGCACGGACTTCATCTTTGAAGAGCTGAGCAAGCGGCTCAACCAGCTCGAACTGAAGATCTTCCGGAAGACCTCCTACGTTATGATGTGATTTTACACATTTTGCTGTCTTTGTACCGGATTCGATAATGTCAGGATAAATCGTACCCTGCCCGAGGAAATCAATACCTTCTAATTTACGGGCTTCCTCCTCGAACACACGAATAAACTCGCCTCCGATTATTTTACGTTTCTCTTCCGGATCTGCCACATTTTCAAGCTTTCCGAGGAAACGGTCTGTTGCATCTACATAAATAAGATTCGCATTTAACTGATTGCGGAACACATCTACTACATTTTCGGATTCGTTTTTACGCATGAGACCATGATTTACATGTACACATACGAGCTGCTGTCCGATTGCTTTCAAAAGTAAGGCAGCAACAACGGATGAATCAACACCTCCGGATAATGCGAGGAGAACTTTTTTGTCTCCTACCTGACGACGAACCAACTCTACCTGATCTTCGATAAAGTTCTTCATATTCCAATTCGCCTCAGCCTTACACTCATCAAACACAAATGCTTTGATTACATCTTCTGCCGGAATTGCATCGTAAGCTTTTTCGCATTTTGCAGTCGGATGGTCAATTGCCATCACCGGATAACCGCATTCATATATAGAAGGTAATACGTCAACTGCCTGTCCGTCTACCACACGGTTTTCTCCGCCGCACAGAATGATACCTTTTACATTCTGAAGTGCTGCAAGACCTTCCGGTGTGATGTCATGCGGATGAATCTCACTGTAAACACCCATATCACGAATCTGACGGGCGATTACGGTATTTTCTGTACCACCTAAATCAAGAATTACTATCATGTCCTGTTTCATCTTTTACTCCTCCAAGTTTGAAATTATGGAACTTTATTTACGGAACACACTGTATTATATTACACTTTTTTCGTACAAAAAAGTATTTTTTTCATATTTTTAAAAAAATTTTTCCCATTCAAAAAAAAATATTTGCATATGACAACATTTGTGCTAAAGTATTATTGTCAAAAAAGACACTACACCTAAATGGAGGAGATCGTACGATGAAAAAAATTTATGAAGGTAAGACAAAAGACGTATATAGTCTTGATAACGGCAATGTAATGCTGAAATTCAAAGATGATTGTACTGGAAAAGACGGAGTATTCGATCCGGGCGAGAACAGCGTTGGCTTAACAATCGAAGGTATCGGCAGAGAAAACTTAAAGACGTCTATCCACTACTTCGAACTGTTAAAAGAAGCAGGCACCAAAACTCACTATGTAAATGCTGACGTTGAAAACGCTACTATGGAAGTCCTTCCTGCTACTGTATTCGGTCACGGTCTTGAGGTTATCTGCCGCTTAGTTGCAACAGGAAGCTTCATCCGCAGATATGGTGAGTATATAGAAGACGGAACTGTTTTGGAAGGTGGTTACGTAGAATGTACATTTAAAAATGATGCACTCGGCGATCCGCTTGTAACAGGCGAAGGTCTCGCAGCCCTCGGTGTTATGTCTCCGGAAATGTTCGACAGCATGAAAGAACAGACATTAAAAATCACAAAGATCGTTGCGGATGATCTCAAATCCATCGGTCTTGATCTTTGGGATATCAAATTTGAGTTTGGTTACAACAATGACGAAGTAATCCTCATCGACGAAATTGCATCCGGTAACATGCGTGTTTACAAAGACGGCAAGATTGTTGATCCTGTTGAACTCACAAAACTCATCTTAAACAGATAGTCTCAGACAACAAATTTATTTTAGAAAAGTAAGGCGCCGCTTCTTCGGAAGCGACGCCCTTTTTTAATTTTTGTTTCCTATTATGTATGTACAAATTATACCATATATTTCATTGCTGCCGCATCACCGACCAGCGTTACATCCGGATGAAGCTGGAGTACGGAAGCCGGAACCTGCGGAGTAATCGGACCTGTAAATGCCTTTTTTACAATCTCTGCTTTATCTTCACCGCAAGCTACGATCAGAATTTTCTTCGCTTTCATGATGGAACCTATTCCCATCGTATAAGCTTCCTTCGGAACATCATCTTTGCTCTCAAAAAATCTTGCGTTTGCATCAATCGTCATCTGTGTCAGCTTTACACAGTTGGTTCCTTTGGAAAACTCTTCCGCCGGCTCATTAAATGCAATGTGTCCGTTGTGCCCGAGACCGAGAAGTTGCAGATCTACACCGCCCATGCTTTCAATGATTGCATCATAATCCGCGCATGCTTTGTCCGCATCCGGTTCAAGGCCGTTTGGTACATTAGTATTATTCTTATCAATATTAATGTGATCGAAAAGGTTCGTATTCATGAAATAACGATAGCTCTGATCGTTCTCCGGTGAAAGTCCCTTATACTCATCAAGATTCACACTGCGGACCTGACTGAAATCAAGCTCTCCCTTTTCACACTTATCAATCAACTCTTTGTATGCTCCCACAGGTGTGGAACCCGTTGCTAACCCGAGGACACAATCCGGTTTTAAAACCACCTGGGCTGCAATAATGTTTGCCGCTCTGCGGCTCGCCTGATCATAATCTTTTTCACAATATACTCTCATTTTTTCTCCTCTTTTCTTTTTGATATTGTACTGCTAATGAATCTATGGCGTTAAAAATTCCTTTTCTATTATATAAAAGTAATTTTTCCTATGCAATTATTTTTTATAAAATATGAAAAAAAATGTGATTTATTACATCATTTTCTTGCAACATGGGCAAGTTGGTTATATAATTATATCCGTGGTTGAAAAATCAACCCGGCTTTACACTATACTTAATAGAATGAAGGTGTGCAAATGGAAAGAAAAGTAGGAACTGTATCAAGAGGTATTCGTTGCCCGATTATCCGCGAAGGAGATAACCTGGTTGACATCACTGTAGCGAGTGTATTGGAAGCTGCACAGAGCGAAGGATATGAACTGCGTGACAGAGACGTTGTTGCGCTCACAGAATCCATTGTAGCCCGCTCCCAAGGTAATTACGCATCGGTTCAGAACATTGCCGATGACGTAAAGGCAAAGTTAGGTGGAGGTACCATCGGTGTTATCTTCCCTATCCTTTCCCGTAACCGTTTTGCAATCTGCTTAAAAGGTATTGCAATGGGTGCAAAGAAGGTAGTACTCATGCTCAGCTATCCGAGTGACGAGGTTGGAAATGCTCTTTTAACTTATGATCAGTTAGATGACGCAAACATCAATCCATATACAGATGTATTATCTCTTGAAAAATACCGTGAATTATTCGGCGAAAACAAACACGAATTTACCGGTGTTGACTACGTACAGTATTATTCAGATATTATTACACAGGCAGGTGCAGAAGTTGAGATCGTCTTCGCTAACCAGGCAAAGACAATCCTCGATTACACAGACTGCATCATCAACTGTGACATCCACACAAGAGCAAGAACCAAACGTATTCTTATGGCAAACGGCGCCAAGGTTGTGTGCGGAATGGACGACATTCTCAACGCGTCCGTAAACGGAAGCGGCTACAACAGCAAATATGGATTACTCGGTTCTAACAAATCGACAGAAGATATGATTAAACTGTTCCCGAGAGAATGTCAGGATCTCGTGGATGACATTCAGGCACAGCTTCTTGAAAAAACAGGAAAACATGTAGAAGTTATGGTTTACGGCGACGGTGCCTTCAAAGATCCTCAGGGTAAAATTTGGGAGCTTGCCGATCCGGTTGTTTCACCGGCTTTCACAAGCGGTCTTGTAGGTACTCCGAATGAGTTAAAGCTGAAATATCTTGCGGATAACGACTTTAAGAACCTCTCCGGTGCGGAATTGAAGGAAGCGATCACCAAGAGTATCAAAGAGAAGGATTCCAACCTTGTCGGAAACATGGCATCTCAGGGTACTACTCCGAGACAGCTCACCGACCTGATCGGTTCCTTATGTGACCTGACAAGCGGTTCCGGAGATAAAGGAACTCCGATCATTCACATTCAGGGATATTTCGATAATTTTACAGATTAAAACCAAAATTAAATTAAGAGCAGGGAAGCACATTCCCTGCTCTTTTGAATTCTAAATGCATACTCATTTATTTTCTATCTCTCGTCCAAACCGTTCCGGTCAGGCCGACCTCATCTTCATAGAAGACCGGGTTCTCGCCGGCTTTTTTCTTCCCGTCTTCTCCTACTTCAGAGCGCTCCAACATCGACTTAATCCCGTCCTTCAAAAGCTTTTTTATTATACCACGTCACCCTTGTATGCGGAAAATTTTTTTCCCTCATAAAAATGCAGACAATCCGTCGGACAAACCGCAACACATTTTCCGCACTTAATACATTCCGGCGACACGGAAATCTCTTCCGGTTTTAAATCCACCGGACATGCCTTCTGACAATTCCCGCATGAGATACACTTGTTCTGCTCCCAACAAACCTGTACAAGAGAAAACCGGTTAAACCATCCATAGATTGCACCGAGCGGACAAAGATACTGGCAAAACGGGCGATACACTTTTATGGACAAAATTGTAATCACTGCAAGAATCGCCAGCTTCCACCCAAAGAGTCCGCCTGCCTGCGCCCGAAGATTACTATCAGCTAACATAAGCGGAACAGCTCCCATCAAAGTTCCGGACGGACAAATATACTTACAAAACGCCGGAACCTTGGCAAATCCGGCAAATAAAACTGCCGAGCCGAGAATCACCAAGCCAAACAGCATAACATATTTCCCGTATTTTAATACCGAATGTCCCGGAAGACGCTTTCTTTTTTGAAACAGCGGAATCTTGTAAAGTAAATCCTGAAATAATCCGAACGGACATAACCATCCGCAAATAAATCGTCCGAAAACACTTCCAAACACAAACAAAAATCCAAGCACCGCAAACGGCACCTCAATCCGCCGTTGCGCGAGCGCATTCTGCAGTGCTCCGAGCGGACATGAGCCAAGCGCTCCCGGACACGAATAACAATTCAGCCCCGGAACACATGCATATTTGAGCGGACCCTTGTAAATCTTTCCGCTCATAAATCCATACAAATAGCCATTGGTCAGGATGGTATATATAATCTGAAACCATAACCGGATATTAGCCGGAAAAAATTTTTTCATACAAGTTTCCTCCTATTATCCGATCCCGATACACTCAAGGCAGATCATAATTGCCTTGCGGTAAATATCGTCATATTGCCTTGTCACAAATCCCATGACAAAAAGGAGTAAGCCAATGCTTACTCCAAAAAGCCATTTAGGAAACTTTTTTTCAGTCATCTAAAACGCCTTCTTTCGCCAAAAGCTCATCTATGATCTTTTCCCACGTATCCTCATCGTTTGCTCCGACCACATAGCCGAGCATCTCACCTTTGGAATTCACAAAAAATGTTGTCGGAACTGAGCTCACTCCGCCGACCAGATTGTCGAACAAAGACTGATTAAGCAAAAGATGCGGATAATCTGCTTCTGTCTGCACAATCAAATCCTTTGCATTATCAATATCCGACTGTGGCGAGTCTTCCATCACATCACTGATTACTCCGACAAGCCGAAAATCTTCCTTGTCATAAGATTCTGCGATATCTCCCAAATCCGGCATTTCCGCAAGACATGGGTTACAATAGGTTGCCCAGACATTAATCATTGTTACCTTAGACTCACCAAACTGCTTCGAGGAAAATTCCTGCCCGTCAATTGTGTTCGCCGTAAACGACACAATGTACGGTTCCTGCTCCGCATTATTATCCTTTTCCGGCGTCTGCGCTCCGGTATTCTGCGACTCTGCATTTTGTGACTCTGCATTCTGCGACACATCATTCTCGGACACAGAACCTGCACAGCCACTTAAAAACATACAACCGGACAATACACTTACAAGTATCATCTTCACCAAAATTTTTTTCATAATTTGTCTCCGCTTACTTTATTTTCAGATCTGCATCTCCGCTGATTATAAAGCCGATATCACCGGCCTTAGCGCCATCGGATATTTTTCCGTTGTAGTCCATCGATGTAATCTTCAGTTTTTTACCGCTCACAGAATAATTTCCGTTCCATCCGTTGGAAAGTTCAATATCCCCGTTAAAAGAAATCGTAATTTCCCAGCCGTCAATCTCTTTTCCGGAGGTGTTTTCAAGTTCCAGATTATACTGATAAAATGTCTTGCCTTCGGATTCCCAACTTCCGGTTACGGTTGCTGAATATTTGAAATCACCGCTTTTTCCGGAAACAGCATCCGATTTCGTCGACGAATCCTGTTTGCCGGATTCCGTTTTCTCTGTATCGTCCTTCTTATTCTCCGATTTTTCCGTATTCGAATTCCCGATCTCACGCTCCCCGGTCAGAAGCGCATAAATCCACTTTCCGTTTTGCGAGAGATCATCCTGCGTAAATCCGGAAGTCTTGGCACAGCCATCGGCAAATATTGAAGATGTCTCATTCTTATTTGAAAGGTTCCAAGTCACATAACTGACACCCTTCGCATCCAACGCCTTTATCCACTCATTGGACTGATATTCATCGAACGCACCGTTTCCGCTTGCATCACACGTTCCGAATTCCGATACAAAAATCGGGAGACCGGCATCAATCGCCTGATTCATACGGTCGCGGAGCCATTCTGTATGTGTCGTGGCATAGAAATGAAGTGCATACATCACATTATCATATGTTGTAATCGGATCCGTTGCCGCCTTGTCAACATCCTGACACCATGTCGGTGTTCCGACAATAATTAACGCATCCTTGTCATTTGCGCGGATAACCGGAATAATCTCCTCGGCATAAGATTTTACATCCGCCCAGGATGTTCCGCCATTAGGTTCATTACAAATTTCATAAATCACATTGTTCGCTGAAGCAAACTCCTTGGACATCTCCTCAAAGAACTTTTTCGCTTCATCCTTGTTCCGGTTCGGATTTTCATCTCGAAGCACATGCCAGTCAACAATGACATACATATCTGCATTTGTTGCATACTGTACGCCATCCTTTACAAGCTGCTTTAACTTATTTTTATCCCCGTCCGTACAATATCCGCCGTTTTCTGCCGTATACATCGCAAGACGCATCACGTTCGCATTCCACTCCGTGTGAAGCTCATGAAACAGTTCCTGATTGACATACTGCGGAAACCACGAAAGTCCGTGTGTACTGATTCCGCGAAGCTGCACATTATTTCCTTTACTGTCTTTTAACTGCGTACCTTCCACATGAAGTGCACCTGCTGTGGACGGCGTTGCAAGAAGAGTTGCATCCGACTTACTTTCTTTCTGCTCAGTTGCTTCCGGCTTACTTTCTTCTTTCTTGTTGTCTTCCCGGGTTTTACTTTCTTCCTCATCGGGATCCTCCGACTCTGTATCCCCGGAAACATCTGCCTGCGTTGTTTCCCCGGCCTCAGAAACGTCCTCGGATTGATGCGAATCCACCTGCACTTCAGACATCGTATCCTTCGTCTTATCCGCCGCGTTACATGCCGTCATGCTAAAAGTTAGTATCACCAAACAAATATACAATAATACCTTTTTCATTTTCTATTCCTCTCCCATACTTTCCAGTTCAAGCATTGTTACTGTCACATTCGAACAATATACTGCAATATGCTCCATCTCGTCCAGAATCTCATGGAACACAAATTCACTCTGTTTGTTACAACGACCGGATTGAATTCTGGAAATATGTGCCATCTTACACTCGTTGCAAAGTGAGCCGACAGTCTTCTTCATCGCACTGACTTCCGACACGCGCCCCGTATCTTCACTACTGAAAATTTCAATGGTCACTTCCAAAATATCTTTTACTGCATCACCCAACACAGAAAGTTCCTTTTGCGCTTCCTCGGAAAAACAAGCTTTACTTTCATAAAGTTCATTTGCCACATCTGCCAGATTGACTGCCTGATCTGCCAGACGCTCAAATTCGCCGGCCATATATAAAATCTTGGAAACCTGGCGGCTTTGCTCCGGATCCATCTCACCGGTTGCAAGGCGCACCAAATAAGCCTCCAATTTATCTTCATATTTATCAATCAAATTTTCCCGCCGATGAACCTTGCTGTAACGCTCCTCCGAATACTCTTCCAAAAGCTTTAACGCCCGGATAAGATTTGAGCGGACCTTATGCGCCATTCCATCCATGACAACCTGACTCTGGTGGATTGCAATCTCCGGATTTTCCAAAAAGTGCTCCTCAAGCAAATCAAAAATTTTCGTTTCAGACTCATCGTCCCCTTTTATCGGAACAAAGAAATACAGCAATTTTTCCATTTGTTTAATAAACGGGAACAGGAAAATCGTTGACACAATACGGAACACCGAATTGATAACTGCGATACTTACCGGTGACATGACATCTTCCAAGAACGAAAAATTCACGAATATATTTGCCCCATAAAAAAGTACAGAACACAAAATCATTCCGAACAGATCATTTATCAAATATGCAAGTGCAGTTCTCTTACCGTTTTTACTTGCACCGATTGCCGACAAAAGCACCGGACAAGATGCTCCGACACTGATTCCCATAACAATAGGAAATGCGCATGCAAAACTGATACTTCCCGTTACCGAAAGCGCCTGCAGCACACCGATTGCAGCGGACGCACTCTGCAGAACAACCGCAAAGACAATGCCAAGCAATATGCCGAGTATCGGGTTCGAAAACATTGTAATCATACTTCGGAACGATACACTTTCCTTCAGCGGCGAAACTGCACCGCTCATCATCTGCATACCGACCATCAAAATCACAAATCCGAGCATGACATCTCCGATATTTCTATGTAACTTCTTTTTCATAAACATGCGGAACACAATTCCGATAACGGCTACAACCGCAGTAATAGTCGCTGTGGAAAAAAATTGCGTCCAGCCACCGGAGCCTTCTATGTATGACAAACAGAGCACCCATCCGGTTACACTAGTTCCGATATTTGCCCCCATCACAACACCAATTGCCTGCGACAGCTTCATAATACCGGAATTAACAAAACCGACTACCATAACCGATGTCGCAGAAGACGACTGTATAATACCTGTCACTCCCAGCCCAAGCATGATGGCACGAAACGGTGTACTTGACAATCGGTACAAAATTAGTTCAAGCTTATTCCCTGCCACATTTTTCAGTCCGTCCCCCATCAGCGTCATTCCAAACAGAAAAAGAGCCACTCCGCATAATAAGGACAAAATCATTGATATACCCATAATCACAAACCTCTGTTTTCCCGGACAATTACATATACCGGTACTTATCTTTCAGTTTTATAACAAATGCCATCGTAAGAATTAACGCAACCACTTCCGCCACGGCAACCGAGTACCAGATTCCATCCAGTCCCCAAATCAGTGGCATAACCAAAATCGCTGCCACCTGGAACAGCAAAGTTCTCAAAAATGAAATGATAGCCGAGACTAACCCATTGCTGAGCGCTGTGAACAGTGACGACCCAAAAATATTAAATCCGCAGAAAAGGAAACTGATTGTATAAATCCGGAATCCTTTGACCGTCATGTCGCAAAGTTCCGGATCGTAACCTACAAACAACTCTGCTAATAATCGGGAAAGCAAAAGTCCGACAAGCGCAAGCGCAATTCCAGCAATCAAATTCAGGTTCATACTCTTTTTAAAAATGCTTTTCAGCTCCGCATCATTCCCGGCACCATAATGGAAACCGATAATCGGGGCCGTTCCGATGGCATAACCGATAAAAATCGCTACAAAAATAAAATTGACATACATAATGACACCATACGCTGCCACACCATTCTCGCCCGCATATTTCAAGAGCTGGAAATTGTACAACATGGAGACAACGGACATGGAAATATTCGTCACAAGCTCGGAAGAACCATTTGTACAGGTCTTTATGAGCGCACTTTTGTCGAATGCCGGTTTGCTCAGACGAAGCAAACTTCTTTTTGGTTTTAAAAAGAAGAAAAACGGAGCAATACCACCAACCGCCTGACTGATTGCCGTTGCCATCGCTGCTCCCACCGTTCCCCAGTCAAATAATCCCATAAAAAGCGCATCCAGCACAATGTTTGTCACGCCGGCCAACACCGTCATCACAAGACCGAGTTCCGGTCTCTCTGCTGTCACAAGAAAGCTCTGGAACATATTTTGCAGCATGAACGCCGGAAGCGCAATCAGAATAATCCGGCCGTAGATCACGCAATAATGGATCATCTCACCTTCCGCACCGAGAAAGACGGAAATCGGCTCCAAAAAAATGATTCCGACTACAGTCAAAATACATCCTGTAAGTATACCGACAACCACAAGCATGGAAAATATCTGATTGGCCTTCTCTTTATTCCCCTCACCGAGTGTCTTGGAAACAAGCGCACTTCCGCCGGCTCCGAGCATAAATCCGAGCGCGCCTAAGACCATGAGAAAGGGCATAATCAAATTTACCGCCGCAAACGGAATTTTCCCCACATAATTCGATATAAAAAAACCATCTACCACACCATAGATTGATGTAAAAATCATCATCGTAATCGGAGGCCACACAAAACGCAGCAATCTTCGATAAGTAAAATGGTCCGATAACTGTATTGCCATAAATTAACTCCTTTTTTCTCTAACTGTACATGTCACAATTCTACTACAATACGCAAAAAAAGAACAGAGAAAACTCTCTGTTCTTTTAACCCTACTATTTTCCGCACTTCGACGCCGTCTTCACAATTCCGACAAGCATAAGTATAATTGCAACAATATGCATTGCCGTCTTCACCGGTCCCGTCATGGTCGCAGATAAGGAATCTGAGTGCCCCATCATAAGCGCGCAGGAATTTAACAAAAGTCCTGCCATCAGTGCCGGGGAAAACTGTCTCTCATCTTTCTCCGGATCAATACCCGACTGTCTGGCCTTCAGTTCCAATACTGTGTTTTTGGTTTTTACAGCCGCATTGAGAACCGCAAATGTAAGTGCTCCGACTATACATGCAAACACCCAACCGATGGCCGCGCCGTTTAATGCTGCCAAGATTTCTATCAAAAGACAAAACAGTTCAATAATAAACACTACCTTAAACATCGTCAAAATCTTGGTGTAGTGCTCAATGCTTGACTCAACATCCGTGTAAAGCCGGAACTCACCATCAGATGCAGGTTTACGGAGAATGACCCAATATCCCCAGTTCTGCACAATCTCAATTCCCGCCTCATTCATAAATTCACGATAATCCTCGGTCACCGCGCCGAACTTCTCGCCGAAGTCCACCTGGTATCTCCACTTGCCTTTTTCTGTTTTTTCAAACTTGTAAAATCCGGCAAAGAATCCGATCATTGCCCAGCCCTGATCTGCCATCTCATTTAACCACTTTGTTTCTGCATCTTTATCCAAATATAATCTAAACTTTGTCATCTTATTTTCCCTCCATAAGCTTTGCATTGTCCAAAAGTTCCTGCAGTCTAACTCTCTCTGCCTCAAAAACCTCTCTGCCCGCCTCTGTAATAATGTACTCTTTCTTCTTGCGGGATTCCGTGTCCACACTGTAAATATCGATCCATCCTTTTTTCTGTAATGTCTGAATCGCTCCGTAAAGTGTTCCTGCGCCCAGTGTCACCCGGCCACCGGTCAACTCCTCTACTTCCTGCGTAATGCCGTAGCCGTGGTTCGGCTTGCGCAGCGCTAACAATATGTAATACACGGCTTCTGTTAAAGGTAAATCTTTTTCTGCCATTGTTAATCCTCCTTCATGTTATACTA
>JAFTVQ010000096.1 GCA_017461865.1 Lachnospiraceae bacterium
CAATATTATTTTACGATTCCTGCCTGTTTGAAAATCTTGCCAACAACTTCTGTAGGCTGAGCACCGTTTGCTAACCATTTTTTTGCAAGCTCTTCGTCTACTTTGAATGTGCTTGGATCTGTAGTCGGATCATATGTTCCGATTTCCTCGATACATCTTCCGTCTCTTGGGGATCTTGAATCAGCTACTACGATTCTGTAAAAAGGAGCTTTCTTCTGTCCCATTCTTCTTAATCTGATTTTTACTGCCATTTCTTTGTACCTCCAAAATGTTTTTAATATGTTGATTTGTTTATATCTGAATAGAAATCATCCTCGCATTCGGACAAATCTCTAATCTTCACCTGTTATCTGAAACTAAAACGGAAATCTGCGACCGCCAAAGCCACCCATGCCCGGGAAGCCTCCCATCATACCTCTGCGGCCCTTTTTACCTCCGCCGCCAAACTGTTTCATCATCTTCTGCATCTGTTCAAACTGTTTGATAAAGCGGTTTACAACTGCAATATCCACACCGGCACCTTTTGCGATACGATGTTTACGGCTGGGATTCAGCAATTTCGGATTGCGACGTTCCTCTACGGTCATGGAAAGAACAATCGCTTCCATACGCGCCATCTGTTTTTCGTCAACAGCGCCCTCAAGATCTGCTGCGCTCACGCCCATTCCCGGCATCATTCCTAAAATCGCGGAAAGACCGCCCATGTTACGCATCTGCTTCATGCTTTCCAGGTAATCTTCAAAATCGAACTTACCTTTCTTCATCTTTGCAGCCATCTCTTTTTCTTTTTCCTCGTCTATGTCGATGCTTTCCTGTGCCTTTTCAATCAGCGTAAGCACATCGCCCATTCCGAGAATACGGTTTGCCATACGGTCCGGATGGAACTGTTCCAAATCGGAAAGTTTTTCACCCATACCTGCATAAAAAATCGGTTTGCCGGTTACCGCCTTAACCGAAAGTGCCGCACCGCCTCTGGAGTCACCGTCCATCTTGGAAAGAATCACTCCGTCAATTCCGACTTTTTCATCAAACTCTTTTGCCACATTCACTGCATCCTGACCTGTCATCACATCGACAACAAGAATCGTCTGGTGCACTTCTATGCAGTCTTTTATATCCCGAAGCTCCGTCATCATGTCCTCATCAATATGAAGACGTCCGGCGGTATCTAAGATAACTAAATTATGCCCGTTCTTGTTCGCATGCTCTATTGCGGCTTTAGCAATATCCACAGGTTTGTGATTCTCTCCCATGGTAAATACTTCTACGCCCTGCTTCTCTCCGTTTACCTGCAACTGCTTAATTGCAGCCGGACGATAAACATCGCACGCTACCAAAAGACATTTCTTACCTTTTACTTTATATTTTCCTGCCAATTTGGCAGTTGTTGTTGTCTTACCTGCACCCTGAAGACCGCACATCATAAGCACTGTAATTGCTTTTCCCGGCTGAAGCTGTATCTCTGCGCCTTCGCTACCCATGAGATTGATAAGCTCTTCGTTTACTATCTTAATTACCATCTGCCCCGGATTAAGACCATTCATTACGTCGGCACCGATGGCTCTCTCTTCTACCGTCTTGATGAACTGTTTTACAACTTTGAAGTTAACATCCGCTTCCAAAAGGGCAATTTTAACTTCTTTGAGTGCTGCCTTGACATCCTCCTCCGTCAAACGACCTTTGCTGCGGAGGTTTTTAAATACATTTTGCAGTTTTTCCGTTAAATTCTCAAATGCCATGTACTATAACTCCTCCAGGATTTCGGCTGATAACTTTCGTACCTGTTCCATATCCTCTGTTTCATTAATCTGACGGATTTTTTCTTTTATCTTTTCAAAACGTTCAACAAGATGAAGTTTACTCTCATAAGAAAGCAACGTCTTATCACACCGCTTTATAAGATCGTGGATGCCCTGTCTGGAAATCCCGTAATCGCCTGCCAATTCCGAAAGCGACATATCATTGAAAACAGCATCTTCGTAAATCTGTCTCTGATGCTCTGTCAGAAGCTCTCCATAAAAATCATATAAAATTCCCTGTTCTACGATTTTTTCCATAATAACTCCTATTTTCCAAACAACCTTGGTTATCATACCACTATAAAAACAGGGTGTCAAGTATTTTTTCTTGACACCTGTGAAATTATTTTAACACTCTAAAACCAAACTTTGTGTATTGCTCTTTCGGTCCTACTCCCTCCAGTTCCCGAATCAGAATTCCTTTCAACTGAAGATCCTCAAACGGCAAAATCAAATGGTAATCCATTCCATGCTCTAAAGCACGTATTCTCCTATCTCTCATAGGATTGGATGTATATGCTATGATTGTTATATCATTCAAATCATGCCGTTCCATTTCCCGGATTTCCATCGTCGCATCCAAACCGGTTTTTTTCGGCAAAATCATCTTCATAAAAACAACGTTATAATATCCTTCCGGCGACGCTGCAAGCTTCTCTATAACTTCCTCGCCATCAACCGCCTGCTCTACCATTAGCCCCAACATTTTCAGTTTTAGTGACACAATTCCCCTGTTAATTTCATCATCATCCGCAACCAGTGCACGGAATCCTGCAAATCCATTCCCCTGTGTATTGTCAAACATATGCGCTACCGTGCCTGCGATTTTCTCTTCTTCCAAGCTCGGACGTTTTACCGGAATGCGGAACACAATCTCCATTTGTTCTTCCCGAACGGTTATGTACATATTCCCCTTTAAATATTCTGCCAGATATTTTACATTCAGCATTCTTTGCTCTAAATCGCACGCCGCAACAGCAGTATCTATACAGATTTTAAATCTAAAATCAAATACTTCCTCCTGCTCCTCTGTCGGTTCATCCATCGCAAATTCAAGCGATGACTTAACCACTTTATTTTCACTGTACGCCGCTGCGATTTCCATTGCCTCACACAACATTTGTTTCAGCCAAACTCCATCGGACATAAATGAAAATACTTGCGGGCATTTATTTGACATCTCATATGTCACTCCGGTGTCCGCATTTCTTGCATCCAGCATACACTCAAGGTCATCTAAAAACACATCGGGGAAAATCACCTGATCACATGCAAGATTTTCTCCCTTTTCCATTAAAGCAAGCAAGAACCATTGTTCCAAATTATATTTGTGCCTGTCAAGCAACCGCTTCAGCCTGTCCACATATTCTGCTTTGAGACTTCCGTCTTTTTCCTTTGACATCTCTATCATCTCACAAGCCTGTTCCACAGGAATCTTTACTTCTTCCCCCATTTCTTTCCAAATCCGATACCGCTCCACACTTGAATTTTGCGCAACATCCAAACTCTCGCTTACAATTCTCCGGTTCTTCTGCGTTTCCTCGTAGTGCTCTGTAATGTCTTTTACACACACGCACACGTTCTTTTTCTCCTGGATCCAAAACGCCTTTGCCTGCATTCTTTTTTTTCTGTCCTGCGCCCGAACCGAATATTCAACCACATATTCCGCCGAACCATCCAAAACCTGTAATATAGTTTCTCCGGTCATTTTCGACGCAAAAACCGCAACATCATCCCCCTCATAACTACGTTCGTAACAGTCTTTCCACCACTGATTGAAATCAACTATCTCGATTTGCTTATCATCCTGAATGAGCAGTCCTGTATTTGCCTCGGCATCCAAAACAAAAACCTGCTCGCACGTATATGTCAATATAGAAATGAGCACATCCACATTCTGCTTATCTTTTATCATGCTTAACCCTCCGTTGCTGTTTGCCCCTATATTTTCCACAATAAAATAATTTTCCTTTTATTGTGTGTTTTTTACAGTTTACCATGTCTATCTCAAAAATGCTTATATTTTTTCTGCAAAAATATTTTTATATCCCTCTCCGTATATTTCTGTTGCGTTAGAAATAATCATAAATGACTCCGGGTCATGCTCTTTTACTATCTCTTCTACCTGAAGCGATTTCTTTTTATCTGCCACACAAAAAATAATCTTTTTTTCCTTACTTTGAAATGTTCCCGCACCATACAACCAGGTCACACCGACTCCTGCTTCATGCAAAAGACAATCCGTCAATTGATCTGCGTGATCACTGATAATATATATCAGACGTGCACCGTCTTTTCCATACAATACCGCATCCATGGTATACATGGTTACCACGGTAGCAATCGAAGCATAAATCGATGCTTCAATCGTTCCAAACACAAGTCCGGCAGCAACAATTACACAGGAATCAAAAATCAAAAAAAGGCTCCCCGTCTTTTTATGCGGAAATTTCTGTTTGATTATCTTGATGATAATATCAATTCCTCCGGTGGTTGATCCGGCTTTAAACACTATACCTATTCCTGTTCCGACAAGCACTGCTCCAACAATCGCTGCGAGCATGCGGTCTTCCGTCAAAGCCCCGATGCGCTCCATAAAATTTGTCAAAAACGATATCATGCACAGGGAATATATGGTTGAAACTATAAATTTAAAACCAAATTTCCATATTCCCAACAAGATAATCGGAATATTCAGCAGCAAAATCAATGTACCGGTTTCTACATTGAGAAACCGATTGATTAAAATGGCAATACCGGTAACCCCTCCCGGTGCCAGGTCATTTGGATTTAAAAACAGCGAAATACCTGCGGCATAAAACATTGCCCCAAGCAAAATCGTCACGCACTTTTTAATGGCACTCGCAGCTCTTGATGCTTTCAATTTTTCCATATACATCCCCTTCCTTTTTGTTCTAGCATACCCATCAGAATAAAAAATATGAGCCGTAAAAATGCCTCATTGCGTTTCTTCCGGCTCATATTGATATTACATTTAAATATTGGTTCTAACCACTTTCGGCTGATATCCTTTTGTGCTAAGCGCCTCAATAATTTTATGCTTATGCTCTGTTCCGAATGCTTCCAATGTAATGCGGAGCTCTACCGCCGCGCTTCGGTTGGTTGAAACAAACTGATTGTGTTCCAGTTTGATTACATTACCGCTTTCCTCAGCAATAATACCTGCCACGGTAGAAAGCTCACCCGGTTTATCCGGAAGCAGTACCGATACCGTAAAGATACGGTCACGGAAAATCAGTCCCTGTTGCACAACGGAAGACATTGTAATGACATCCATGTTTCCGCCACTCAGTATAGAAACTATCTTCTTTCCTCTTACATCCAGATATTTAAGTGCTGCCACTGTAAGTAAGCCCGAATTCTCCACAATCATCTTATGATTTTCCACCATATCAAGGAAGGCAACCACCAAATCCTCATCCGGTACCGTAATAATACCATCGATGTTTTCCTGAATGTACGGGAAAATATTACTTCCCGGCGTTTTTACCGCCGTACCGTCAGCGATTGTGTTTACCCCCGGTAAAGTAGTTACCTTTCCTTCCTTCAGGGAAACTTCCATACAGTTCGCACCAGCCGGTTCTACACCGATCACTTTAATCTTCGGATTAAGCAGTTTTGCCAATGTCGAAACACCCGTGGCAAGTCCGCCGCCGCCAATCGGCACAAGTATGTAATCTACCAAAGGAAGTTCTTTGACAATCTCCATCGCAATAGATCCCTGTCCTGTTGCAACTGCCAAATCATCAAACGGATGAATAAATGTATATCCTTCCTTCTCTGCAAGCTCATATGCTTTTGCACATGCTTCATCATATACATTGCCGTAAAGAACAACTTCTGCACCATAACTCTTTGTGCGGTTCACTTTGATAAGAGGCGTGGTTGTCGGCATTACAATTACTGCTTTTGCCCCATAGCATTTGGCTGCATAAGCCACTCCCTGTGCATGGTTTCCAGCGGACGCGGTAATAATGCCACGTGCACGCTCATCCGGTGTCAAAGTACTCATCTTATAATAAGCTCCGCGCACTTTGTAAGCACCGGTAAACTGCATGTTCTCCGGCTTTAAATACACTTTATTCGCTGTCTGCATACTTAAATATTCACTGTAAATCAGTTCTGTCGGCTGTGTTGCTTCTTTTACCTTTTCAGAAGCCTCCTCAAACTTTTCCAGCGTCAACATTTTTTCTTCTCTGTCACTCATATTCATCCTTCTTTCACATCGATATCAAACAAAGCATTTACAAACTCTTCGGAATCAAACTTCTGCAAATCTTCTATCGTTTCACCGACTCCGATATATTTCACAGGCACTTTCAGTTCTGACTGGATTGCCACGGCAATTCCACCCTTCGCCGTTCCATCCATCTTCGTCAAAATAATACCTGTAAGATCTGCAACCTCCCCGAACTCCCGCGCCTGCGAAAGGGCATTCTGTCCGGTAGTTCCGTCGAGCACAACCAAATTTTCCCTGTGCGCATCCGGAAACTCTTTGTCTATGATTCGATTGATTTTTTTCAGCTCCTCCATCAAATTCTTTTTGTTGTGAAGTCTGCCTGCCGTATCACATAAAAGTACATCTGCTTTTCTGGCTTTTGCCGCGTTGACCGCATCAAATATAACGCTGGCAGGATCTGCGTTTTCCGCACCCGAAATAATGTCTACACCGGCTCTGTGGGCCCATTCTTCCAGCTGCTCTACCGCCGCTGCGCGGAATGTGTCTGCCGCAGCCATAATTACCTTTCGGTTCTGGTCTTTCAGTTTTCCCGCTAATTTCCCGACACTTGTCGTTTTACCGACACCATTTACACCGATAACAAGAACAATCGACTGTTTATGCTCAAAATCATATGCCGTTTCACCAACCTGCATCTGCTCTTTGATGCTGTTAATCAGCAGTTGCTTGCACTCGGAAGGCTCTTTGATATGCTGTTCTTTTACCTGCACTTTCAATCGTTCCAATATTTCATTGGTTGCCTTAACTCCGATATCTCCCATAATGAGAATTTCTTCCAATTCTTCATAAAAATCATCATCAATATTGGAAAATCCACTAAATACGGAATCAATGCCGCTGACAATATTATTTCTTGTCTTGGTAAGACCTTCTTTTAATCGGGCAAAAAAGCCTTTCTTTTCTTCACTCATGAATATCTCCCGGTTTTTATTTCTATTCTGTCAGATCTTTTTCAATCAAATTTACACTTACAAGCGTTGACACACCCTTTTCCTGCATCGTAATACCGTAAAGACGATCTGCTCTTTCCATTGTACCACGTCTGTGCGTAATTACAATAAACTGCGTATGTTTCGTCAATTTATGTAAGTATTTTGCAAACCGGCCCACGTTGGAATCATCCAGCGCCGCCTCAATCTCGTCAAGCAGACAGAACGGTGATGGTTTCAAATTCTGGATTGCAAACAATAGTGCGATCGCCGTCAATGCTTTTTCTCCTCCGGAAAGTTGCATCATATTTTGCAGTTTCTTTCCAGGTGGCTGGGCAATGATCTTGATGCCGGCTTCCAGAACATCTTCATCCTCCATAAGTTCAAGCGTACCATGTCCGCCGCCGAACAGTTCTTTAAACACTTTATCAAACTCATTGCTGATCTGCGCAAACTTGTCATTAAACTGCTTGCGCATCGCTGTATCAAGTTCCGTAATAATACCTTGCAGCGTCTCTTCTGCCTTCACAAGATCATCATGCTGATTCTGAAGGAAGGAATATCTTTCCATCAGCACCTTGTAATCTTCAATGGCATTGACATTCACATCGCCGAGTTTCTTAATATCTTCTTTGATTGCAACAATCTGTTTCTTCATACCTGACAGATCATTCATCTCCGGATCACGGAGTTTTGCCGCCATGGAAAGTGTAATTTCATACTCGTCCCACATATAATTAATCTGCGACTCCAATGACTCCTGCAATCTCTCTTTTTGCGCATTCAGACGGAATACCTCTTTGTCTAAAAGCTGAATACGGTCGGAAAGTGACTCTCGCTCTGTAAAGAAGTTCTTCTGACGATCAGAAAGCTCTTGTTTTTTCTCTGTGTGACGTTTAAGTTTTTCCTGGTTCTCATCCTGTGATGTATAAGAGGCTTCAATGGTTTTTTCGAGTTCGACAATATCCCCCTTCTTGCGCTCCACTTCCGCCACAGAACTATTCATACTCTCGAGAACTTCTTCTAATTCGCCGGACACTCTTCCGATTTCCACATTGACACGGTCAATATTCTGCTGCATAAAATCCTGTTTCTGCAGAACTTTTTCCATTTCCATATTCATCAATGTGCATGCATCCGCCTGCTCGGCTTCCTCTTTGCGGAGCGTTTCCAGATTTCCCTGCATCTGTTCAATCTGTTCCTGAATGTTTTTCTCCATCTCCTCGGAACGTTTGAGCTCTTCCGCATTTCGCTGCTTTTCTTCCTGAATCTCACGAATCTGTGTTTCGATTTCAGTCTGTTCTTCTTTTAATTTTTCAAAACCTTTACCGGTTTCATTTTTCTTTTCCTGCGCCTGCATAACGTTCAAACGTGCCGTATTCTGTTCAATGAACTTTGCCTGCAACGTTGCTTTTACATGTTCAAGATCCTGACGCACTTTCGAACGTTCTGTCTTTGTTTTTTCAATCTCATCCAAAAGTTTATCGATGAGTTTAAGGTGCTCTTTTACTTTCTTTTCCAGCTCATCCATTTCACGCCGGCGACCGAGAAGATTGCTGGCATTTTTAAACGCACCACCGCTGATGGCACCACCCGGAACCAGAAGTTCTCCCTCCAGTGTCACCATACGAATGCCGTAATCAAATTTTCTGGCAATTTTAACCGCATTGTCCACATGGTCAACTACAACAATACGGCCAAGCATCGCCTTCGCAACATTTTTGTAACGTTTCTCCGTCGTCACAAGGTCGCACGCCATGCCGATGACACCTTTTTCATCCAGAACTTCCGGCGTCTTAAATTCCTGCGGATGTTCAATACTTGTAAGCGGTAAGAAAGTCGCACGGCCATATTTGTTCTGTTTCAAATATGCAATCATTTTCTTTGCAGTCTCTTCGTCATCCGTAACAATGTTCTGAATATTACCGCCGAGTGCCGTTTCTATTGCTGTCTCGTATTTCTTTTCTACCTTCACGATGTCGGCAACCACACCGATAATTCCGATATTTTCCGCTTTCTGCTCCATGACTTTTCGGATACTGTTTCCGTATCCGTCATAGCGTTCCGTCAAATTGGAAATCGCGTCTAATTTGGATTTTTCCTGATGATACAATACCTGCGTATCTCTCATCTTCTGGTCTTTTTCCGACAAGATATCTGCAATCTCATGATTGCGCTCCTCCAAAGAAGACTGTCTGTCGTTGAGCTCACGGATCTCATCATTGACCTTCTTAAACTCTTCCTCAAGCTGGCTGATCATTTCTTCCTGCTGCTGCTCATCGGAACGTGCACGCAGAAGCTTGGAACTCATCTCTGCCTTACGGATATTAAGCTGTTCCAGCATAGAGTCAAAACGTCCCATTTTGGACTTGATGGTTCCGCGTTCTGTCAGCGCATCAATAATGGTGCGCTTTCCGGATTCAATATTCTCATTATATTCTTCAATCTGCTTCTGCATTTCGAGAAGCTTTTCTTTTGCCTCATCTAAAAGTTTCTGGCTGCTTGCGCGCTCATCATCAAACTGCTTTTTTTCTTCAGCAAAAGCTGATTTTTCATTCTCACGCTCTTCCATCTGCGCACGGATATTTTTTTCACGCTGACGGAAATGTGCCTGATTGTCATCGGCAGCCTTAATCTGCTCTTTCAATACATTAATCTGCACTTCAAGTTTTCCGCGCATTTCCGATGTACTCGAAAGAAGATTTCTCTCATTGTTAATTTCTTCCTCCAAACGTTCAATTGACTGTGCAATACGCTCGTACTCATCCTTGATGTGCTCAAATTTTTCTTTTGTTTTTGTCAGATCATCATCTGCAATGCGGTGTTTCTCCGTCACAGACTCCAACTGCCCCTGTATATGACTGTTTTCAAGAAGGAACATGTTGACATCAAGTGTCTTCATTTCCTCCTTTTTCTTTAAATATACTTTTGCCTTCTCCGCCTGTCTCTCCAACGGACCAACCTGCTTTTCCAACTCTGTCAGAATATCCGTAACTCGAAGAAGATTCTGCTTTTCATTATCCAGCTTTTTCTGCGCCTCATTTTTACGGCGTTTAAACTTTACAATTCCTGCCGCTTCATCGAATAGTTCACGGCGTTCATCCGGTTTTCCGCTCAGAATCTTATCAATCTGTCCCTGCCCAATGATGGAATAGCCTTCTTTACCAATACCCGTATCATAGAAAAGCTCATGTACATCTTTCAGACGGCATACCGTTCCGTTAATCAAATATTCACTCTCGCCTGAACGATACAATCTTCTGGCAATCGTTACCTCCGGGTAATCAATCGTAAGTGAATGATCTGCATTGTCAAGTGTAATCGCAACATAAGCATAACCAAGCGGCTTTCTGTTCTGTGTTCCCGAAAAAATAACGTCTTGCATGGAAGAACCGCGAAGCTGTTTGACACTCTGTTCACCCAAAACCCAGCGAACCGCATCCGCCACATTACTCTTTCCACTTCCGTTTGGACCCACAATACCCGTAATGCCGTTATGAAATTCGAAAATAATTTTATTGGCAAAGGATTTAAATCCATGCACTTCTATGCTCTTTAAATACATATTACACCTACTTCTGTTTTTCTCTCAGCCACATCAGCGCCTCATACGCCGCATGTTGCTCCGATATCTTTTTCGACTGCCCCTCACCGTATCCGATGCATTCTCCGCCTAATACAGCCTCTGTCTTAAACACTTTCTCATGATCCGGTCCTTCTTCACCAACCAGCCGATATTCAAAATCCTGCTGTTTTTTCGCCTGTATCATTTCCATTAAAATTGATTTGGCATCATAAAACAGTTGCTTATGTTCCAAATCATTCAGTACATGCGTTAATATAAACCGCTTTGCCTCTTCCAATCCACTGTCTAAATATATAGAACCAATCAACGCTTCCACAACATCTGCAATAATGGAATCTCTTTCTCTTCCACCGGTTGCTTCCTCGCCTTTTCCGAGAAGAAGGTACTTTCCCAGTTCCAATTGTCTGGCTGTAATCGCAAGCGAAGGTTCACAGACGGCGCTCGCACGCATTTTTGTCAAATTCCCTTCTGTCATTTTCGGATTTTCAAAATAAAAAAATTCGCTGCTTACCATTTCCAAAACAGCATCTCCCAAAAACTCAATGCGCTCATAACTGTCAAGTTTATTAATCTTCTGCTCGTTTGCAAATGAAGTGTGTGTCAAAGCCTGACGCAAAAGATTTTTATCCTTAAATTCATATCCAATTTTCTTTTCAAGTTCACTGAAATCATAGCAATTCATATACACGCACCAAATACCCTAACAGAGGCCCCAAAGGGCCTCCGGGATTATTTATTCTTTGTCTGTTTCATGAGCACAATTGCCTGCTCTACGGTCTCTATCATCTCCACTTTTGAAGTATCAAATGTCACCTCAAGTTCCTCTTCTAAACGGGTTAATATTTGATATACATCAAGTGAATCCGCACCCAAATCCTTGATAAATGTCGTTTCATCATGTATCTCGCTGGCATCTACACCAAGCACTTCCACAAGAACTTTTGTCAGAACCTCTCGTTCCATTTCAAAAGACCTCCTACTGTTCGTCTTTTCCTTGAATTTTCTCTTTGATTTTCTCATTGATTTTCTGTTCTTTAAATGTCAGACACTGTAAAATCGAATTTTTGATTTCGCCCGACATACTGCTTCCATGCGTTTTAACCACAAGACCTTTCAGTCCGAGCATCGGAGCACCGCCGTACTGTTCCAAATCAAACGTTTTTAATGTTTCCTTCAATGCCGGTTTCACAAGCATTGCACCGATTTTACTACGTGTATTCGACATCATACCTCTTTTAATTTTGCTGATAAGTGTCTGTCCTACACCCTCAAATGTCTTAAGAACAACGTTGCCTACAAATGCCTCGCAAACGATAACATCTACAACACCCGCCGGAATATCTCTTGCCTCCACACTTCCGACAAAATTAATATCCGGACATGCTTTCAAGAGCGGGAATGTCTCTTTTACAAGCGCATTTCCTTTTTCTTCTTCTGCACCGTTATTTACAATACCGACCGTCGGATTTTTCACTCCCATAACACTTTCCATATAAATGGAACCCATCTTTGCAAACTGCACAAGATTTGATGGTCTTGCATCTACGTTTGCACCACAGTCAATAAGAAGTGAACATCCTCTCTCATTATCCACCGGAATGAGCGGAGCAAGCGGCGGTCTCTCCACACCTTTGATACGTCCGATCAACACCTGTCCTCCGACCAAAACCGCACCGGTACTTCCTGCGGATACAAAAGCATCTGCCTCACCGCCCCGTACCATCGTCATACCTTTTACGATAGAGGAGTCTTTTTTTGTACGAATTGCATTTACAGGCGCCTCAGCCATCTCAATCACTTCCGTTGCATTTACAACTTCCACTCTATCTTTATCATATGTATATTTTGCAAGTTCTTCGTTTACTGCTTCTTCACGTCCAACGAGATATACAAAAACTTTATCACTTTCTTTTAATGCTTCTACCGCACCTTTCACTACCTGCTCCGGTGCGTTATCTCCACCCATGGCGTCAACTACTACTTTTACTAATTCTGACATGGTTGTTCCTCCTTTTATAAGTCATAAAACGCTAACTTATACTATACTTCAAATAGGACAAAAAAGCAAGAAAACTCCCATGTATTTCACAAAAAAATTGAGAAGTCCGAAGACTTCTCAATCCTTGATTTTCTTATCTTTTAAATTAGTCAGCTACAGAAATGATTTCTTTCTTGTTGTAGCTTCCGCATTTCTTACAAACTCTGTGAGGCATCATTAAAGCACCACATTTGCTGCATTTTACTAAAGTCGGAGCGCTCATTTTCCAGTTAGCTCTTCTTTTGTCTCTTCTACCTTTAGAAGACTTATTTTTTGGACAGATAGACATCGTTACACCTCCTTATCACGCGTTAAAGATATCTTTTATTACTGCCATACGTGGGTCCGGAACAAATGTATCGCATCCGCAGTCCCCCTCATTCAGGTCTTTACCGCACACGGTGCAAATTCCTTTGCAATCCTCCCGGCACAGAACCTTCATAGGCCAGTTTATCAATATTTCATTGCCGACAAGCGCATCTGTATCCAGTTCATATCCTTCCACAAATGACATCTCATCCGCTGCTTCCGGAGTTCCAATCATACTCTCCTTCAGATTTTCTTCCAATTCCAGTTCAAGCGGAACTCTCACAGGCTTTAAACATCGTCCGCACGGGATTTCACACACCAGAGAAATCCTGCCCTTCAGAAGAACCTCGCCCTTTACCTTGTTTGTCAGCGTCAATGATAACCCGCTGCATTCACAAATCGGAAACTCTTCCGACTGCACGGTCACAACCTTTGCTTCATAGGCTGTTGTGAGTTTTTCCTCTTTTCCTTCACTTGAAAAAATATCGGTCAGGTTATATAACATAGCATACTCCTATCCACACTCAAACAATTATACATACGGGTTTTGTGTTTGTCAACCGATTTTTCAAAATCAATCACACGGATTTTCAATTCCGGAATCTTCCGCCAAATGTGTCAGATAGCGTTGCGGATTTTCCCGCATTTTCATAAAGGTATCAAACGCAAGCAACACCATGGATGTCTGATTTCCTTTTGTCTTGCTTGTATCCATATCCAACTTCGTTTTAAAGCCGTCCATCTGCCAAATCAAAATATCCACGATTGTGTATCCGCAGATTTTTACCTCGCATGGAAAATCATTTTTTACAAGGTAGATGACATATTCCTTATACACATCATCATTTTTCAAAAATGCGTCCCAAAGCTGTTCAAAGAATCCTTCTTCCATATTACATGCCCTACATGCCTCTTCGGTCACCTGCTTTACCTGATCGCGCGTGACAACGAGTTTATTGCCTTCTGCCATTACTCCGCTCCTCTCCTCTACAACCACTGAATAAATGCCGTCTTGTCACTGCTGTTATATCCTGCTCCCGCATAAAAATCCAGCGTGCTCTGCTCTTTAGAGCCGGTCAGAAGCATCATCTTATAACAGTTATTTTCCTGCGCAATCTCTCTGGCATAATTGAGACACTGCGTTGCGTATCCTTTACCTCTGTACTCCTTGTGCGTCACTACATTTTCCACGAAAGCGTACGGCCGCACACCCCGCGTCAAATTCGGAATAATCACACAGACACAAGAAGAAACTATCTTTCCATCCACTTCATTTAATATCAAATGATGATTTTCATCCTTTATAATCGAATTCCATGTATTTTGTAAATACTGTGTATACTCCGGAATATCCTTTTCATGCAAATATAAATATAAATGCAACAATTCATCCAAATCGTTTTCATTTGCTTCTCTGACCAATGTCCTCTATCTCCTATACGCAAAATTCCTTTTTCCACATCATAACATAGTTTTTCATCTTTTGGAAATGCTACATTATAGAGTTTTTATTATGAAGCAAATTCGGCGAGACATCAACTTTCTTTACAAAGACTGTTGAAAAACGTCGGCACTTGGATTTTAGGCGCAGCCGAAAATCCTTAGTACCGCTACGTTTTTCACCAAGTGAGAACGTGTCTGCGTAAAAAAGTTGATATCTCGCCGAACTGCTCACATAATAAACCATTACTATCATTTCCAAAAGGAGGAACAATAAAATGACACAAAAAGATTCTATAAAACTACTCCGTGAATGCGAGGCCGGATGTGCTATGGGCATCTCTTCCATCGATGAAATTCTGGACAAAGTACGCGATGAAAAATATGTGAAAATCCTACAGGAAAGCAAAGACCATCACGATAAACTCAAGAACGAAATCCATAATCTGCTTGTACAGGCCGGAAGTGAAGACAAAGAGCCATCCATGATGGCAGAAGTCATGGCAACCATGAAAACCTCATTCAAAATGCAGATGAACGAATCGGATCAAACAGCAGCAGACCTGATTGTGTCCGGATGCCAGATGGGAATCCGTTCCCTTCACAAGTATAAAAATAAATATGCAAACGCAGGCCATACAGCAACGGATATCTGTAACCGCCTGCTCGATATTGAGGATGAACTTTGTCACAAAAGTTTTGAATATTTGTAAAAAAACAATGTATATGCTATAGTCAAAGGAAGAAAAAACTGTGAGGTTAGTCTATGGCAACACAAATGAAAAAATTTAAAATTCCGTTGACAATTCTCTGCGGAATTCTTCATATATGGATTGTTAAAAACAGAGATCTTGTGACATTTAGCATGCCCGAAAATCCAAGGTTGTATATCTACGGAATTATCGGCGGTGCAATTGTCTTCTGCTTCCTGTTTTACTTTTTATTTTTCACGGTAATACAGAAACTCTTTGAACGCGACCGGAAATTTCTGTCTTATTTTAAATACTTTCTGGGCTATTTTTCGTTCATGGGAGTTTTTTGGTTACTAACCTGGCCGGGAATTTTTAAGGGTGACGAATTTTACGTCATTCAAAGCGCGAAAGAATTTACTCTTTCCGGCGGTCAATCAGGACTGACAAGTATTTTCTACATTGTGTCACTCCTGTTTTTCCCTTCTATGGCTACCATTACCTTTATACAACTTTTGATTATCTGCACCATCTTTGCCGTCATCATGCATGATTTATCCGAAGTTGTTTCAGGCAAACGAAAATGGATTCTTTACCTTCCGTTTGCATTACTCCCGGT
Source organism: Lachnospiraceae bacterium (assembly GCA_017461865.1). GTDB lineage: Bacteria > Bacillota > Clostridia > Lachnospirales > Lachnospiraceae > SVFI01. Next base: position 15,671 of record JAFTVQ010000096.1, read on the forward strand.
CATTGACGGAAACTTGTTTACTCTGCGTGCCACGCTTGTATCCTGGATTTTTCTGTTTGTGATATGCAAACTATACTACTTGATAAAAACAGATAAAATGACTCTGAAATACGCTGTCGTTCTTTCTGTTCTAACCGGACTTTTGATTGCATGGAGAAGCGAATATATTTATATGCTTCTGCTCCTTCCGTTTACACTGTGGTTTTTGAAAAAGCTGAATTGGAAAAGAACTCTTTTGCTTATCGCTATTTGTTTTGTCAGCTACAGCTTATTCCAGATTCCGAATAAAATTGCATTAAACGGAAGCAACAAATACCCGATTTCACTCGTTCTCAATCCTGTGGCAAACCTTTTCACAGAGGTTGAAACGTTAAAAGGCCCTTGTGTTTATGACGACGTCATGGAAATAAACAAACTTGTTGACGCTGCACTTTTACGACAATCCGCATCGGTTAGAAACATCAGCCAATACTGGAATATTCCGGATGTACTGCCGAAGGAACAACTCCGTTCCTTTATGCAGGCGTCCTTACGTCTGATTATTTATAATCCGGACAAATATCTGAAATATCGCTGGCAGACATTCGCCTACACAAACGGTCTCTATCCGGACCGGGTCAATCATCCCTGCGGAACGGTTGACAGTATCAACAAATTAATTTACTACGATATGGATTATAAAACAATGTTTGTCTTTATGAATCCGCCGCTCGGTCAAAATCTTCGCGAGAAAACGATTTCTCTGTTGGCATGCAGAACCTACGGTCAGGAAGCAATTAAGACCAATGCTTTACTCCCTGTCTTTTACAACTGCATTCCGGTAATTGTATGTATGTTTGCATTGTTTGTGATCGCATGTTGTAAAAAAGACAAATTGAGCGCAATGCTGATTCTCATGACAAGTGCACAGGTGGCGCTTATCTTCCTGACAGCGCCGGCCATGTTTTTCATGTATTATTTCTGTTTCTATTTGAGCGGATATTTCCTGACAGCGTTAGCTATTGCTGACTATAAAAAATAAAAAACAGGCGTTTCCCCGTCTAAGGGAAACGCCCTTTTCATTTTTTCTACTGCAACAAGCTGACTGCAAGTTCCATATTTTCTGCGGATACTTTGTCTGTTGTCGAAGAAACCGATGTAACTACCGGTCCTTCTCCTTCCATTACATACATTTTGTTACTGCAGTACATAAGTTTCTGTTCTACCACAAATACGCAGCCTGTATTCTGGTCTTCGTATGTAATCCAAATTTTATAAATCCATCTGCTCTTCTCATCATCAAAATCCCAAAGGCTGTAATTTACATTTTTTATGTAGCATCCGTTTTCTACCAGTTTCTGAATTTTTTCTTTTTTACGTCCGGAAAATTCCAGATCCGACTGCTCATCCGGCATTTTAGTTGTCAGGATAAGACCTGCTCCCATGCTGCTTTTTTCTCCGCTTGTCAGTTTCCGATAACTGCTCTGCGCAGAATACGGTAATGTTATTTTTAATAAAATATCATCATACGGAAGCATTCCGCCTGTAAAACTCACCTCATCACACAGCATGATTCTGTCAGAATTTTCAATCACCGTAAATTTCCCATGTGCCACCTTGGTGAATTCCATCGTGTATAAGATATCATCTCCGTCATAGAATTCGATCCCGATCAATGATATAAAATCATCCGCAGCAATTGCATAGTTATAAGGATTTGCATATAAAGCATTAATTCTTACTTTTACGTTCTTTCCTTCAAAATAATGTTCATATGCCTGTTTTGCGTCCTCTTCCACACCGGCAAAATATGCATCCATATCTTCAAATGCTCCGGTACTTTTAAGAAGATATGCATCTTCAAAATGGTACGCGAGAAGATCCATAAATTTATCCGTCTCGCCTTCCGTCAAATCCTTGCAGGCCGATTTAATTTTAATCACATCACCGATCATAGTAAATCCCGGCCATAGATTGGTCGCCTCACCGATACAGAGAAGCGCGAAAACGCCCATAAAAAGAAAGAGCGCAACTCCAAGCGCAATTACCTTGCACTTACTTCTTTTCATTTTCTTTTTCACTTTTTTCATAGGCTCGATTTCCACTGTTTGACTTTCGTTTGTATCTGCCGGCGGATTTTCTTCAACTTTTAATTCTTTTCTGTAATGTTCTAATTTCTTTTCGCATTCCGGACAATCCTTCAAATGCATTTCCAACTCTTTTCTTGTCTCCGGCGAACAAAGATCATCCACGTACAACGCCAACAAATCTCTTGCTATCTCACATTTCATATCATTACACTTCCTTTCCTTTGTTTTCCATCCGTTCAATTAGCATGTCTTTACTCCGAAGATAGGTAACCCTTCCCCATACCTCCGACTTGCCAAACATCTGCCCGATTTCCCGGAAAGATAATTCTGCATAAAAACGGAGCAAAAACACTTCCTTATAAGGTTCCGGTAACTGATGTATGTACATGCGGATTTCCTTTGCCGTTTCTTTGGAAAGAACTTCCTGCTCCGGCGTGGGCCCGCCACCGGTAAGTTCGTCCAAAACAACTTCTGTATCGGCAAATTTTTTCTGTTTGCGCAAATGATCATAATATGTATTCTTTGCAATCTGACAAAGCCATGTGGTCAGTTTGCATTTACCGTCAAAAGCATCAATATGTTCCATTGCTTTCAAAAACGTATCCTGCATCAGATCTTCCGCCAAATGCGGATCCTGACACATTTTAAGTAAAAAGGAATACACAATTTTTGCATGTTCCCGATACATGTCATTCATATCCGTATGTTTCACATCAATCACCTCCTCTCACTTACTTAAACGCACGAAAAAGGAATTCGTTACAAAATTTATAGTTTTTTTTAAGAAAAAGGAGTATTGCCTCAAACTGTTTTCCTGCAACACTCCTTTTTATAATCATATCAATTTAATAAAGCTGAGCCTGTACCGCTGTCAAAGCAACAACACCTACAATGTCCTCCCATGAACATCCGCGCGAAAGGTCATTGACCGGTTTGGCAATTCCCTGGAGCATCGGTCCGTAAGCTTCTGCCTTGCCGAGACGCTGTACCAGTTTATATCCGATATTACCGCAATCCAGGTTCGGGAATACAAGGACATTCGCCTTGCCTGCCACTTCACTTCCCGGTGCTTTGGACTTTGCCACAGCCGGAACAAGGGCTGCGTCAGTCTGCAATTCTCCGTCAATGCAAAGATACGGGTATTGTTCTTTTGCAATCTGTGTCGCCTCCACCACTTTATCAACAAGCGGATGCTTTGCACTTCCTTTGGTCGAATGAGATAACATTGCAATCATCGGTTTCACGCCGACAAGGGACTGAAAACTCTTCGCAGATGTTTCTGCAATCGCCGCCAGTTCTTCTGCCGTCGGATCCTGGTTCAGACCACAGTCTGCAAACAGGAACGTACCATCTGCTCCGTATGGGCAATCCGGAACATCGATAATAAAGAAACCGGATACCAGCTTCACTCCCGGAGCAGTCTTCAAAATCTGGAGTGCCGGACGAAGCGTATCCGCTGTCGCATGACATGCTCCGGCAACCATTCCGTCCGCATCGTTAGCCTTTACCATCATAACACCGAACGTAAGGTAATCATTCAAAAGCTTTTCACGGGCTTTCTCAACCGTCATTCCCTTCGCTTTTCTTGTTTCGTACAATAACTGCACATATTTCTCAGTCAGATCCGAAGTCTTCGGATTAACTACCACTACGCCGTCAAGCTCAACTTCCAGCCAGCCTGCACCGTCCATAATCTTCTCTTCATCACCGACCATAATAATATCGGCAATCCCTTCCTGCATAATGTGTGATGCAGCAATGAGTGTTCTTTTATCACTTGTCTCCGGCAGAACAATCGTTTTTTTGTCTGCACGGGCCTTCTCTTTAATTTTATCAATATATGACATAGTTTTTCTCCCTTCACCCTATTACCCTTTTAGGGCGTCTGTATCATTATTATAACGCAAGCTTTTTCGGAGCACAAGAACAATAAATGTATTAAAAAATGTACATTGTGCCTTTTCTTTAAATATGTTATTTTATTAGTATATGATATTTTAAACAAAACATTTGGAGGTCAACATGAAAGTTGCCGGAATCATTGCAGAATATAACCCGTTTCATAACGGACATAAATATCACATTGAACAAACCAGAAAAATCACCGGTGCAGATTTTATTATTGTTGTCATGAGCGGCAATTTTACTCAACGTGGCACACCGGCTATCATTGATAAGTATTCCCGTACACGTATGGCCCTGGAAAACGGAGCGGATATGGTCATCCAGCTTCCTTCCTGCTACGCCTGCGGAAGTGCTGAGTATTTTGCCGACGGAGCCATTGCTCTACTTGACAAACTGGGCTGCGTGGACTATGTCTGCTTCGGAAGCGAATGCGGCGACATTGAACTCCTCAGACCGATTGCCGAGATTCTGGCTACAGAACCGGATGATTACAGGGAAATGCTCAAATCCGAGCTCAAAAACGGCGCTACTTTTCCTCGCGCCCGCAATCGTGCACTGATTCATTGTATTCCATCCTTTGCAGCCAATGAAAACATCATCGGCTCACCGAATAATATTCTGGGTATCGAATACATGAAGAGTATTATCCGAAGAAACAGCAAAATCAAACCGATAACCATTCAACGGACCGGCTCGGACTATCACTCCCAGCGTTTCAGCCAGCAGTACAGCTCTTCCCTTGCATTACGTCATTCGATTGATACTCAGAATTCTCTTACTATGATTCGCGGACAGGTACCGGAAAATGTTTACCAAATCATGGAAGAAAATTACCAAAAAACATATCCTCTTTTCCCTCGCGACTTTTCAGCCATGCTGAAATACAAACTTCTTGTGGAAGAAAAGAACGGATACACCGATTTTGTAGATATTAATGAGGATTTATCAGACCGTATTTTAAAAGTACTTTATCAGTCTTACGATTATGAACAGCTGTGTGATATATTAAAGACTAAAAATATTACATATGCAAGAGTCAGCCGTCTGCTTTGTCACATTCTACTCAACCTTCGCAAAGAAGACATGCAGGAATACAAAGAAAACGGAACTGTATTTTACGCCCGCATACTCGGTTTTCGCGATGATGAAAAAGGTCTTTTCAAAAAGCTCCAAACTTCATCTTCCATACCGCTGATTACCAAAGTGTCCGAGGGTAAAAAATTGGATTCCGCAGCCGCGCGCAAACAATTTGATCAGGACATTCTTGCTTCTCACATTTACGAGAGTATTGTCGCAAGCAAATTTGACTGCCCGATGCAAAACGAATACCAGAGACCGGTTATCACAGTATAAAGCATAAGAAAAGCATCTTTTTGAACAATCAAAAAGATGCTTTTTTATTTTTATCTTCTAGTTTTTAAAGCTATGGATCGGCGCAGGAATTCGTCCTCCGCGATTTACAAATGCATCGCATCCGAACGGATTAACAGGCATGATCGGCGCATAACCCAACAGTCCTCCAAACTCTACCGTTTCACCGACACCTTTTCCGATGACCGGAATGATACGGACCGCCGTTGTCTTCTGGTTCACCATACCGATCGCCATCTCATCTGCGATAATACCGGAAATCGTTGTTGCTTTCGTATCCCCCGGAATCGCAATCATATCAAGACCGACACTGCAGACACAGGTCATAGCCTCTAATTTTTCCAAAGTAAGCGCTCCTGCTACCACAGCATCAATCATTCCCTGGTCTTCGCTGACCGGAATGAATGCACCGCTGAGCCCACCTACATAAGAAGATGCCATAACACCGCCCTTTTTCACCTGGTCATTCAACAGCGCCAGCGCTGCTGTCGTTCCAGGCGCTCCGGCATATTCCAAACCGATCTCGCAGAGGATATCTGCAACCGAATCACCGATAGCCGGTGTCGGAGCAAGCGAAAGATCTACGATACCAAAAGGAATTCCCAACATTTTTGACGCTTCCTTAGCAACCAACTGGCCCACACGGGTAACTTTGAACGCAGTTTTCTTAATCGTTTCACAAAGAACTTCAAAGTTTTCTCCGCGCACCTTTTCGAGTGCGGTACGAACCACACCCGGGCCCGAAACTCCGACATTAATAATCGCATCAGTTTCTGTCACACCATGGAATGCACCCGCCATAAACGGATTGTCATCCGGTGCATTGCAAAACACAACAAGTTTTGCACAACCAAGAGAGTCATCTTCCTTGGTAAACTCTGCAGTTTCTTTAATAATCTCTCCCATGAGTTTTACCGCATCCATATTGATACCGGTCTTAGTCGAACCGAGATTCACAGAACTGCAGACACGCTCCGTTGTGGAAAGTGCCTCCGGAATAGAACGGATCAAAAGTTCATCTGCCTTCGTCATACCTTTGGATACCAGTGCAGAATATCCGCCGATAAAGTTTACACCCACTTCTTTCGCTACCGTATCCAGCACTTTTGCTATCTGCGCGAAATCAGAAGTTGTCTTACAACACGCTCCGCCCACAAGTGCAATCGGCGTCACGCTGATTCGCTTGTTTACAATCGGAATTCCGTATTCTTTTTCAATTTTATTTCCCGTCTCAATCAACCGGTCTGTCGTACGTCTGATTTTCTCATAGATTTTTCTTTTACAAGTTTCAAGATCGGAATCGATACAGTCAAGCAGACTGATTCCGATGGTAATTGTACGAACATCCAGATTCTCTTTTTCTATCATTTCATTTGTTTCTAATACTTCGTATTGACTGATCATAATGATGTCTCCTTATGTATAATGGATATACCGAAATCAAACTCTGTGCATCATGTCAAAAATCTCTTCTCTTTGACACTTGATCATAACTCCGATTCCCTCGCCGATTGCCTTAAGGTCATCTGACATATCACCGAATGATTTCAACGCACTGCTGCGATCTACGATCATCATCATATTAAAATAATCCGCAACGATTGTCTGTGAAATATCCAGAATGTTAATCTGATTATCTGCAAGATAAGTACACACCTTTGCAATGATACCAACTGTATCTTTTCCGACTACTGTAATGATTGTTTTTTTCATGTCTGTTTCTCCTTTAGTTTTAATCAAACCATTGTTATCATATACTCATCCGATTCCAAATGCAAGCCTGTCTTAAACCTCAATCCATCCGGAAGGCTCATTCCGATCCGCTACACGAATATCAAAATCCGAAGCCTGATACGGATTATCCCCCATAGTAATCTCGAGTCTTACCGCCTCATGGGCAAGCTCCGGGTGATTGTTTTCCTTGCTCAAATGTCCAAGAAAAACATGTTTTAATTCATCGTGTACGATCGCACTCAAAAGTCTGCCCGCATTTTCATTGGACAAATGCCCTTTTTTCCCTAAAATACGCTGTTTCAGATAATAGGGATAAGGCCCTACCTGTACCATATTCACATCATGATTCGCTTCAAGCAATATTGCATCCAATCCTTTGAGATTTTCCACAATTTCATCCGTATAATATCCCATATCGGTAGCCACCGCTATTTTGCTTAATCCGTTTGTAACCTTGTAACAAACCGGTTCCGCTGCATCATGCGAAATCGGAATTGCCTGAATCATCAATGTTCCCACAGAAATATTTTCATTTTTCCGGATAGCCTGAAACAACTGACCGTCAATATCTCCCACTGATTTTGCCGTGGATATCCCTGCAATTGTTCCTCTGGTGGAATAAATCGGTACATCATACTTCCTCGAAAGCACCCCTAAACCACTGATATGATCTGCATGCTCATGGGTGACAAAAACCGCATCAAGGTCTTTTCCGCTGACACCGATGGAATTTAATCCCGCTTCAATCCTCTTTCCGCTGATTCCCGCATCAATCAGAATATGCGTCGTGTCATCTCCGATATAAATACAGTTTCCACTGCTACCGCTGGCAATACTAAGTAGTCTCATCGTTTAATCCTTCCAAAAGATCTGCAGTTCATCGCCGTTGTGCAAAGGCTCAATATACTGCGCTTTTCTTCCGTTGATCAATGTCTCCACCATTTTTCCCTGTGGTTTCGAAAGATCAAAATTAATGCGGTCAAACACATCCACATAAATATATTCTTGTTTTCCGGTCAGTGTGACCGGATCTCCGTTCACAATAACCGTAACACCGTCCACCGGAGATGTTTCAGGTTTCGGAGTAGGCTCTGGTTCCTGATTCATTACCGGCTGCGGCTCCGGAACAGAAACAGGCGCCGCTTGCGGAGTTTCAACCGGTGCCGGCTGCTCTGCCGGCTTTGACACAGCAGATTTCATGGCGAAATTCGGCATGACCGGTCTGGAAACAACCGGAGGCATCTGACCTGTCTGATTAAACGCAGTTGCGAAGGCTGAAATGCGCTCTGCTGCTGCATATGCTTTCGCTTTCTTAAACTCTTCTTCCACTTCCTCCGTAACAGGCGCATTTGCAATTTCTTCCGCACGTTTTCTCGCACGCTCCAACGGACTTAACCCGTCATCATTTCCGGATGACGGCGCATATGACGTTGCAGGGCTCGCAGCCTCAGAAACCTTCTCTTCCTGTGACACATGTGAAGAAGCAATAGACATACTGTCTTCATCTGTCTCAACACTTTCCGCAGAAGTCTCCTCTTCTTTTTCCGGCTGTTCATAAGACCATTCCAATGTAAAGTTGTCATATACTTTTGTTTCTTTTCCTGCCACCGCATTATTGACACGAATGACCGCACCCTGTTCAAGAAGCACGTCCATCACTTCCGTAATCTGCTCAACAGTATAATAGTTAAGCATCTCGATTACATCGCCGTCTTGAATTTCATAATAAGCGGTCTGCAACTCTCCGTTCACACTGGCAAACTTCGGAAGACTGATCTGCTGACCGTTTACTGCAATGCTGATCGTCTCCTTATATTCCGGAAAACGTCCGAGCTGCTGACTTGCCTTCTCACCTGAAGTTGAACAGGTCACACTGATAACATCGTTGGCCCGGATCGGCGTATGTATATCTGCCGGTTCTCCGTTTAACAAAATCACTGCGGATTCTCCACGGCCTCCCCGAACAGTGCGTTCCTTTCCGTTTAAAGTAAACGTAAGAGCTTCCCCGCGTTTCGGGAACAGATCCTCATTCGGGAATTCGGCCTGAATAGCCGCATCAACAATAGCAAGCTTATTATTATCATACAATTTCACCCTCTGACCGTTGAATGTCACAAACATGAAATTGTTACTCTGCTCATAGAAATTCAGACAAATTCCGACCGGAGTTACCAACAGGGAATCTTTTACAATATCCCTAGGAAGGAATTCTATTTTCTGCATCACTTCCTCCCCGCGGATTGCACACCTCTCTTCCGGAATACCGAGATATTCCGCCACATATTTGGTATATCCTTCAATTTTTCCTCCGCCGCCGACAACAAACACTGCGCTGACCGGTTTGTCACCGTTCAACTCCCGGATTTTATCCGCCGCCTGCCGCGCCATGGAGCTGAGATTATCCTCCACTACCCTGAGAACCTCCTCTTTGGCTATCTTTTGAGGAATTCCCATAATATCCCTGTACTCTACAACATCCATTTTTTCGATGCCGCATTTAATATTCTCCGCCGTTTTAAAGTCCACAAGACAATGTCTCGCAATATCTTCCGTCAGACAATCTCCCGCCACCGGCAACATTCCGTAAGCCACAATACTGCCGTCTTTTGTAATGGAAATATCGCTTGTACCCGCTCCGACGTCAATAAGGGCAATATTAAGCATGCGGTACATCTGCGGAATCGCCACTTCCATCGCTGCAATCGGCTCCAAAGTCAGATTCGCCACTTCAAGCCCTGCCAATTCCACCGCTCTGTACAGACCGTCCACAACATCATCCGGAAGGAACGTCGCAATGAGATCTGCCGCGATTACTTTCGCCTTATGGTTTTCGAGATTGCTCATCGGATATCCGTTCATGTAATATCTCATAACCGTATATCCGACACAGTAAAATTTCATATCCAGGTCATTATCTTTTTGGAATTGTTCGTATGCCTTCTCAACACCGTAAGAATCCAATGCAAAGATATCTTCTTTTGCAATGAGTTTCTCACCCTCCAAATCAATCTCAACATGGGTGGTCACCGTCCGGAGTACACGACCGGCCGCAGCTATGCAGACCTGTTTTAACTCCTGTTTGACTTCAATTTCCAGTTCTTCCGTCACTTCACGGATCATATCCCCGACAGCTCCGATATCATGAATCTGTCCGTCAATCATGGCTCTCGTCTCATGCTCTTTTACACGTTGTGCCACAACAACAAAACGATCCTTCTCCAAATATCCGATTGTACCTACGACACTTCTTGTTCCGATATCAAGTCCGTATACATATTTTGGCTGTTTTATTTCTGATCTCTGCACAGGTATACCCCCATTTTTTCATCAATCTGTTTTTTGGTTTCCTCAAAATCTCCCGAATTATCAATCACAACAGAGCAAAACTCTCTGAATTTCTGCTCACTCATCTGCCTTGACATAATCGATGTGATTTTTTCTTCCGAATAATTCCGGCTGATTTTCAGCCGTTCTCTCCGGACATTTTCATCGGCATATATATACCACATTTCATCGACAATCTCGTCATAATGTTCCTCAATTAAAAGTGCCGCCTCCAAAAAGAAAAAATCTGTTTCTCCGTCTTCTCTTTTCTCCTGAATTACCTGCAATATGTATCGGCGCACCTCGGGATGTATAATTGCATTAATCCGCTCCAACTTGTTTGGATCCGAGAAAATTGCCGATGCCATCTTTACCCGGTCAATTTCCCCATCCTCCCCGATTATTTCCTTTCCGAGACACTCCACTACAGGAGCAAAACAAGGCATCCCCGGTTCCTTCAATTTATTAGCCACCTCATCTGCCAATAACACATGTGCATTATATTCTTTTTGAACATAACCCAACACTTCTGATTTGCCGGAACCGACACCTCCGGTAATTCCAATTAATATCATAAATATATCCTTTACATTTACTATTTCGCCTCATACCAATCACTTCCGGTATGCACGTCAATCTCAAGTTCCACCGAAAGCTGCGCAGCACCTCTCATATCACGGTATAAGATATCCTGCACGCTCTCCACCTCATCTTCATACACTTCCAAAAGAAGTTCGTCATGCACCTGAAGAAGAATGCGGCTCTTAAGTCCTTCCTCAAGAAGAGATTGATACACGCGAATCATTGCAATCTTCATAATGTCTGCTGCAGTTCCCTGAATCGGTGCATTCATCGCCACACGTTCCCCAAACTGCCGTTGCATGAAATTAGAACTGGAAAGCTCCGGAATCGGCCTTCTGCGTCCGAACAATGTACGGCTTTCTCCGGTCTCCTTGGCATCACTGACACAGCGGTCCAAAAAGACTTTAATTCCGGGATATGTTTCAAAATATTGCTCAATATAAGCAGCAGCTTCTTTCCGGCTGATACTCAAATCCTGACTCAACCCGAAAGAACTGATTCCGTAAACAATACCAAAATTTACTGCTTTCGCATTTCTCCGCTGCAAATCCGTCACTTCCTCAAACGGTGTATGGAACACTTTGGAAGCCGTAATGCGGTGAATGTCTTCTGACATACGGTAAGCCTCGATTAATTCTTTATCTTCTGACATATGTGCCAAAATACGGAGCTCAATCTGCGAATAGTCCGCATCCACAAACACACAACCCGGTTTTGGTACAAAAACCTTACGTATCCTTCTTCCGAGTTCCATTCGCATCGGTATATTCTGAAGATTCGGCTCAGTAGACGAAATGCGTCCGGTAGCCGTAATCATCTGATTAAAATTCGTATGAATCCTTCCGTCTTCACAGATAAACTCCGCCAAACCATCCGCATATGTGGATTTTAATTTGGTAAGTCCCCGGTATTCCAATATATCTGCTACCACCGGGTATTCCGGTGCCAATTTTTCCAAAACATCCGCTGCGGTAGAATAACCTGTTTTTGTCTTCTTTCCGCCTTTCAGCTGCATTTTTTCAAACAGAATCTCTCCGAGCTGTTTCGGTGAATTGATATTAAACTCTTCGCCTACCGCATCGTATATTTGTTGTCTTAAAACAACAATTTTTTCCTCAAGAAGTCTTCCGTACTGTGCCAGTTCATCCTTCTTGACAATTACCCCTTCTTTTTCCATTGCATAAAGCACGTAGGTGAGAGGCATTTCCATCGTTTCAAACAGATCCTGCATCTGTGCATCACGAAGTCGTTGTGTCAGCAGCGGATAACTTGCACGGATCATATATACAATCGCTCCCATACAGGAAACAAATTTATCTTCCTCTGTCTCATATGCTTCCGCAAGACTCTTCTTTCCAAACTGCGTTTTGTAATCCTGTAAAACGATATCGCAATATTCTCCTGCCACATCCTCCGGTGTATATTCATTTTTGAGCGGATTCATAAGATACGCCGCCAGCTTCACATCAAAGAAATTCTTAACAATTTCAATATTTCCAGAAAAGCACCCATACGTCTTTTTACAATCAAAAGATATCAACTTACATTTTCCGACCAGTCCGTCCAACTTCCCTGCCAAATAGTCCGTTGTCAGAAAACCCTGTGCAGCCACAAAATAAGTTTCCGCATCATTGTAAGCCAATGCGACTCCTACTCCCTCTGCCACATAGTAAGCAACCGCTTCCTCCTTGGCACAGACAGAAAACAAATTCTCCGCCTCCGTCATATCTAAAACAAGCTTGCAGGCCGGAAGCTTTCTCTCAACCTCTCCCGTATTTTCAAAACGGCTGAGCATATGTTTAAAAGCAAGCTTCTTGAACCATTCATAGGCATCTTTTGTGTATAATTCTCCAAGCACTGCATCCTCAAGTTTATAGGATATCGGCGCATCAATTTCGATGGTCGCAAGTTCTTTGGATAATTCTGCCAGTTCTCTGTTTTCTCGGAGCGTTGTCTGAATACTCTTCTTTGTGATCGAATCAATATTGGCATATATATTTTCAATGGAACCATAGGATACCATCAAGTCCGTCGCCGTCTTCTCCCCCACTTTCGGAACACCCGGAATATTATCCGCCGTATCTCCCATCAATGCTTTAAGTTCTATAAACTGAAGCGGTGTCACCTGATAGCGTTCTTTCACATCCGCCGCATAGTAATCCTCCACTTCCGTACGGTTCCCTTTCGTCTTTGGAATACGGATCTTAATACGGTCCGACGCAATCTGCAAAAGATCTCTGTCCCCGGATACAAGTGCGACAGAAACCCCTTCTTTCTCTGCCCTTTTTGCCATAGTTCCGAGAATATCGTCCGCCTCATACCCCTCCTGTTCCATCGTAAGAATTCCCATGGCAGAGAGTACCTGTTTCATGACCGGAACCTGCTGACGCAATTCCTCCGGCATCGGCTTACGCGTTCCCTTATACGCTGCATATCTCTTGTGGCGGAACGTCGGCGCCTTCAAATCAAATGCAACTGCAAGATACTGCGGCTTTTCCTCCTCTAATATCTTGAACATAATATTTAAAAATCCGTAAATTGCATTGGTATGAAGTCCCTCCGGGTTCGTCAGATCCGGAACTCCGTAAAATGCCCGATTCAATATGCTGTGTCCGTCAATAAGTACAAGTTTCTGTTCCATTCATGCTCTCCTGCCTACGCCAAAGCGTAAATATATACAATCAGTATGATCAAAATCGCCGTCACTTCAAACGCAAAAAATCCCAAAATCAAATTCCTGCGCCGCTTGATACCGTTTTCCGCCCGCACCATATACTCCATAAGTTCGCGGTCCAAATCAAACGTTTTTCCCTCTTCAAGGCGAGAAATACCCTCCGACGACAAATACTGAATCGTCAGTTCCTCTTTGCACTCCTCGCACGTATCCATATGTCTTAAAAAATGCATCAATTCTCTGCCCTTCAGTTCATCACGCAAAAAGGCCGGAATCAAACGTTGAATCATTTTGCAATCCATAGTATCACCTTTTTCATTCGCATCTATTTATTATAGCAAAAAAAGACCGTTACTACAACGAAAAAACATCGGTCAAAAAGACCGATGTCATTGTTAACACAAAGAAATTATTTCCAAATCGTCCGGAACAAACACTTCACCGTCAAACACAGTCTTTGCTTCCTCCGTATACAACCTCTTTCTGTCCGCAAGCCGTTTGTCCTCTGTATGCCACAGAACCAATTTTTCCGCCATAAGTTCCTGCGCCGTGCGCCCCGCATCCAACGCTGTCCCGTGATGTTTCTCATACGGCTCGAAAATCTCTTTATCCGCATCCAGGCAAAATGCTTCATGAAGCAGCCACTGACTGCCTATCACATACTTTCCGCATCCCTCATTATACGGCTCATCTCCCGTAAATGTAAGGACACATCCATCCGCCAAAGTTGTCGTAAATCCGAACTGCTTTGCCTTTGTGGAGAAAATATCAAAAAATGTCACGCTGTAGGACAGTATTTCCGCCGTCTGCCCCTCAACCACCTCTTCAAACAGTATTCTCTCTCCCAAAAATGCAGCATGTTTTTTTGCCAGCATCATCTCGCAAAAAGAATGCAGCATAGCAATCACTTCTTTATGGCCGTAAATACGAAACTCACCTTTATAGTTACCCTTATGCATTTGCGTTGCAACCATACGCACAATCCAGATTGCCCCGAGAATGTGATCCGTATGCTTGTGTGTCACAAACATATGATGAATCTTATTTACCAAAACCCCCATCTTTTCAAACTGCGCCAAAATCCCGTTTCCGCCGCCGGCATCTACCAAAAACAGCTCTTCTCCGTCACTCAGTGCAAAACACGTATTGTAACATCCGGTCACCGCTGCATTTCCCGTACCGAAAACATATAACTTCTGCTCCATGCGTTTCTCTTCCTTCCCAAATGCATTTACTATCCGTCATTGTAAGAAAAACATTTTTTCTTGTCAAGACACGCACATTCCTGCATATATAACAAAAAATATTCTCCTCATTATTTTCTTCATATGACACTTGAAATTCCTATCTTCTTGTGTTAAACTAATCTTCGGTTGAAAAAAACGCCGGTGTGTCGGAATGGCAGACGATGCAGACTCAAAATCTGTTGGGTGTACGCCCGTGCGGGTTCAAGTCCCGCCACCGGCAGTAAAAGAACCATGGATATCCATGGTTCTTTTTATTTTCTCTATTGCCCACACGAATGATTTCCACATCCGCCACCGGAACAATTCCCGTGATGTCCGTGTCCTTCACCATGATGATTACATTTTACTTCAGGATTATAATCAAGCTTTCCATCTAGAAACGCTTTTACAGCCGCATCCGCACCTCCGGAAACGCCGCCGTATAATCTGATTCCTGCCTGGGCAAGTGCCATTTGTGCACCACCGCCGATTCCTCCGCAAATGAGCACCTCTACATCATATTCCGATAACAATGTTGCAAGCGCTCCGTGTCCGCTTCCGTTTGTATCAATCACCCGTTCCTCCGCAATTTCGTTCTCTTCTGCCTTATACAATTTGAAACTGCTTGTATGCCCGAAATGCTGGTAAATTTCTCCGTTCTCATAAGTTACTGCAATATACATATTTTAATCCTCCTTCAAATAATCAACCAATGGTGCTATATACGCTATATCCGAAATATCAAATGACCCTTTCAGTGCCTCTTCAAACCCCTGACCCATTTCATCCTTATCTTTTTGATTTTTCATCATTTTTGCTGCCATCTTCATCATCATTTTTTCGCCGAACGGCATCTTGTCATAGCAAATACCGCTCTGCATATAAAAATGCGGAATTGTTTCCAGCTCTTCCGGCGTAAAGTTATTTTTCCACATATCATTCACAATATCTTCCGCCGCATTCGGAGTCGCACCGGTCGCAAATACTGCAAACTTTTTGGCACCGCTTCGCGCAACCAATTCTTTTGCCTTCTTAAGCTCATCCACCATCCCCGCAAAAAATCTTGTTCCGAACACGACAACATCATACTGTGCTAACTTTTCCGGCGTTGCTTTTTTTAGTTCCATCAAATCACAGGACACTTCTCCCGCTATCATCTCCGCATATTTTTTTGTAAATCCTGTTTTACTCTTGTACACAATTACTGTTTTCATGATGTCCTCCTACAGTTTCTTCAAATTGTCTTCCATTTGCATGATTCCCAATTGCCTGTCAACAAAAAAAGAAGCCAAAGCTTCTTTTTCTGCTTATTTCCCAAATCATTATTTATCCAAATCTTTAAAAATGTCAAAACAATCCAACGTCGCAAAATAGTCCTTCGGCTGCTCTGCACGGCGAATCAGTTTTACACCGCCGTCTTCCTGTAACAGGAGTTCTGCGGATTTCAGTTTTCCGTTGTAGTTGTAACCCATGGCAAACCCATGTGCACCTGTATCGTGGATTACAAGATAGTCCCCTTTATCGATCTGAGGAAGCATACGGTCAATGGCAAATTTGTCATTATTCTCACAAAGAGAACCCGTCACGTCATATTTGCAGTTACATTCCGCATCCTCTTTTCCAAGCACGGTAATGTGATGGTAAGCACCGTACATCGCCGGTCTCATCAGGTTCACCGCACATGCATCCACTCCGATATACTCTTTATGCGTGTGCTTCTCATGGATTGCTTTCGTAACAAGCGCACCATACGGTCCCATCATAAAACGTCCCATTTCTGTATAAATCGCAACATCGCCCATTCCGGCAGGAACTAAAATCTCTTCATATACTTTACGTACACCTTCTCCGATTGCACGGATATCGTTTGGCTCTTTATCCGGTGTATACGGAATACCGACTCCGCCGGAAAGATTGATAAACGTAATGTTTGCCCCTGTTTCGTCGCGAAGTTTTACTGCAAGTTCAAAAAGCTGCTTAGCAAGCATCGGATAATATTCATTTGTGACCGTGTTACTTGCAAGAAATGAGTGAATACCGAAGTTCTTCACTCCTTTTTCTTTCATGATTTTAAAGCCTTCAAAAAGTTGCTCCGTCGTAAATCCATACTTAGAATCGCCCGGGTTATCCATAATTCCGTTGCTCATCTTGAAAACACCACCCGGATTATAGCGGCAAGACAACGTTTCCGGCAATTTCCCGATTGTTTTTTCCAAAAATTCAATATGTGTGAAATCATCTAAATTGATGGTTGCACCAAGTTCGTTTGCATAGACAAACTCTTCTGCCGGTGTGTCATTGGAAGAAAACATAATATCAGCCCCTGTCGCGCCGATTGCTTTGGAAAGCATAAGCTCCGTCATGGATGAACAATCACAGCCGCAACCATATTCTCTTAAAATCTGAATCAAAAAAGGATTCGGATTGGCTTTTACGGCAAAATATTCTTTAAATCCTTTGTTCCACGCAAAAGCCTCTTTCACTGCCTGCGCATTTGCGCGAATCCCTTTTTCATCATAAATATGGAAGGGGGTTGGATATGTTTTTACAATTTCTTCTATCTGTTCTTTGTTTACAAATGGTACTTTATTCATTGATAAAAATCTCCTCACAGTAATTCTATATATTGCCTACCAGCAACTATATTTTACAATAAATGTGCTCTCAAATCTTCTGCACTGTTGCTGCTAAGGTAAGCCGGTGCTACATCAAACACCGTCTTGCAACCGCACTGTCCTTCTTTCTGCATACGGTATGCAGCTCTTGCATACGCCGTAATAACAGAAGCCGTAAATTCCGGATTGGAATCCAGTTTTAAACTGTATTCCACAATGTGCTGATGCTCGCTGTTCCATCCGGTCTTTCCGCTGCGGATCACAAAACCACCGTGCGGAATTCCGCTGTGGTCTCTTTTAAGTTCCTCTTCCGAAATAAAGTTAACAGTGGTATCATAATCTGCAAAGTAATTCGGCATTGTTTTAATTTCCTGCTCAATCTTTGCAAGATCGGCGCCTTCTTCCGCAACAACAAAACACTCTCTGATATGTTTCTGGCGTGTAGTAAGTTCCGGGTTACTTCCGCTTCTCACCGCATCCAGTGCACTTTCTACCGGAATTGTATACTGCTTACCGTCTTTTACTCCTTCTACGCGGCGGATTGCATCGGAATGCCCCTGACTGACACCTTTTCCCCAGAATGTGTAATCTTTTCCTTCAGGAAGAATTGCACTTGCATAAAGTCTGTTCAAAGAGAACATACCCGGGTCCCAGCCAACGGAAATCATAGCCACTTTTCCGCTCTCTTTTGCCGACGCGTCCACGTTTGCGAAATGCTCCGGAATTCTCGCATGTGTATCGAAACTATCTACCACATTGAAATATTTTGCATATTCCGGCGTCTGCACCGGAAGATCTGTTGCACTTCCGCCGCAAAGAATGAGTACATCAATCTCCTCTTTCTTTGATATTGCATCATCCACGTGATATACCGGTACCCCCGGTGTTAATATTTTTACACTCTCCGGTGCACGTCTTGTAAATACTGCCGCAAGTTCCATATCCGGATTCTGCTTTACCGCACACTCAATTCCTCTTCCTAAATTTCCGTAACCTAAAATACCGATTCTGATTGTCATAATTGTCTTCTTCCTTTCTGGTGATTTGATTTTATTATAATTTTTCCTGTTCCGACTTAATATTTTCGCACGGGATTCACTCTTCTTCCGTTTTATTGACTCCCAACTGTGTCAGACGGATTTCGTTTCGAAGTGCTTCTTTCAATACATTGACAAAATTCTTTTGTCCGGAATAAAGGCATGTATCACTGTCGTTTTCCGAATAATCACCGGTTAGCACATACTTCGAGTCCACGATCAGATGAATTTGCTTCTCCTTCGGTTCCGATATATACATCTGTATTGTATCCGAACACTCTACCGGCTTATCCGTCAGCAAAACTACTTTCTTATGTTCCGCACTCAGCGCCTCCAATTTTGGCAGATACTGCGCGATATAACAAGATGGGATGGACAGATACAGTCGCAATTCTACTTTATCCAGCATAGTATTCATTTTATCCCGGATATGTTTATATCCCTCAATTGTTATATATCCGTCATTTTCTTCCCGGCATCGCACCAGAGACCTGCTCAAATGTTGTTTTGCCTCTGTAATTCTTCTCAAATGATTGTCACACATTTCTTCTACCGGAACCGCCACATATTTATTGGAGGCAGCCTCCATCCGATATGCTGCTCCTTTTTCAACAAGCCCGGCCAACGCATTGTAGACATTTGATCTTGAAATTCCTGTTAATTTCGCAACTTCATAACCATTTAATGCTCCGCTCCGATATAAACACACATAAATCGCAGCTTCCTGCCTGGTCAAACCAAACAATAATAATTCTTCTGTTATCTTTTCTGCTATTTCTTTCATCTCCCCATTAGTATTCCTTTATAGGAACACTATATCACATGCAGTTTTTTTGTCAATAAAAAAAGGACTTTTTTATTAAAGTCCTTTTGATCTTATCACATCTAAAAATCTGCGTTCAATTTTTTTATCTCTTTGCGGACCGATTCCGAGAACCCTATCCCCCGGAATAAATCCACCGGCCATATCCCTATGACCTCCGCCGTCACCGATTCCCTTCAATGCTTCCTTAGCCACTACGCCTGCGTCTACCTCCGGTATCTCGCTGCGGACGGAAAACTTGATACCATCCACTCTTTCCGCATAAACAATCGATACGGTCACTATATCCAGCGACAATACAAAATCAGAAATAATGGCAATCAGCGCATCCGGGCAATCGAACGGTATTTTCGCAAATCCGATTTCACCCTTTAAATGTATATTGTCAATCGCCGCACCGTATGCTTTTAAGTCCGTCATTTCCATTACATTCATATACATATCATTAATTAAATGTATATCGGCTCTCTCAAACACATAGGAAAAAACTTCTGCATCAAATGGGAACGCACCTCTTGTAAAATCAGCCGTATCCATTTTAATACCATACGCAAGTGCCGAAGCAACATTCATCGGCAATTCTGTTCTGGTCTGTCTGAAATAATCTGCAATGATAGATGAACATGCGCCGACAATACGAACATCTTTATACTGATAGTCACACTCCTTGAAGGTCGGATGATGATCGATGCACGCAATCTCATCCCCAATAAAATCCGTAATATTGGAATTATATTTCTGTGCATCCACCACAATAATATAATCCTCTTCTTTCATGTCGGAAATTTCATATTTTGATCTGACATCAATCCCGAAAACCGAAAACATTTTTTTTGTACTTAACTTGTCAATCTTTCCGTCATAACATATTGTACTTTCTACACCATGTTTTTCCAAAAAGCATTGTAAGCCGAATGCACTTGCAATTGCATCCGGATCCGGAAAATTATGTGTCTGAATAAATATTCTGTGTCCTCTTAATAATTCTACCAACTTAATCGGATTCATCAATTCTTTCCTTCTCTTTCCCTATTTCTACATTTCTTATATATTTTCTATCTGCCAATCAATTGTGCTCAAACCATGTTTCTCCAAAAACTCATTTGTTTTGCTAAACGGTTTGCTGCCGAAAAATCCTCTGTAAGCAGAAAGCGGACTCGGATGCGGAGCTTCCAAAATCAAATGTTTTGGATTGTTCAGCATCTTTTTCTTTGTCTGCGCCGGCGCTCCCCATAAAATAAACACAATCGGACGATCCTGTTCATTCAGAACAGAGATTGCTGCGTTGGTAAACTCCTCCCATCCAATGCCCCTATGTGAGTTGGCCTGGTGCGCTTTTACCGTCAAAACAGTATTTAACAAAAGAACTCCCTGTTTTGCCCACTTTACAAGATAACCGTTATTCGGCACATAGCACCCTAAATCACTCTCCAGCTCTTTATATATGTTCACAAGAGACGGTGGAATTGCCACCTCCGGTTTTACGGAGAAACATAATCCATGCGCCTGTCCTACATTGTGATACGGATCCTGTCCTATGATTACCACTTTCACATCTGCAAGCGGCGTCAATTCAAACGCGCTGAATATCTCGTCGGATGGCGGAAACACAAGGCTGTTGCTGTACTCTTCCTTTACTTTTGCATATAACGCTTTATAATACGGCTTTGAAAACTCCGGTTTCAACGGTTCCAGCCAGTCGTTACTGATTGCTGCCATAACTACCCTCTTATAATCTCACGGAAACATTTCTGTCCCGCAAATATTCCTTTACTTCACAAATTTCCAATTCTTTGAAATGGAACAACGACGCTGCCAAAGCCGCATCCGCTTTTCCTTCCGTTAACGCATCATAAAAATGCTCCAGTTTCCCTGCTCCACCCGATGCAATCACCGGAATGGATACATTCTCGGAAATCAATCTGGTCAACTCAATATCATACCCGGCTTTGGTTCCGTCACAATCCATACTTGTAAGTAAAATTTCTCCTGCTCCGAGTTTATCTGCTTTCATCGCCCACTCAATCGCATCAATGCCCATGTCAATACGACCGCCGTTTTTAAAAATATGCCATCCGCCCGGTGTCTTTTTTGCATCGATTGCAACAACCACACATTGACTGCCGAACTTATCTGCAGCTTCAGATATGAGATTCGGATTCATAATAGCTGCAGAATTCACGGAGATTTTATCAGCCCCTTCTCTGAGCAATGCTTTAAAATCATCTACCGTGCGGATTCCGCCGCCGACTGTAAATGGAATAAATACCTTTTCAGCCACTTTTCTTACCATATCCACAACCGTATTGCGATTATCGGAAGACGCCGTAATATCAAGAAATACAAGTTCATCCGCCCCGGCCTTATCATATGCCTGCGCAATCGCCACCGGATCTCCTGCGTCAATCAAATCAACAAAATTGACTCCTTTTACTACTCTGCCGTTTTTTACATCCAGACACGGAATAATTCGTTTTGTATGCATCTAGTTATCCTCCCTGCCGACAGCCAAGAAATTTTTTAAGATTGCAAGTCCGACATCGGAACTTTTCTCCGGATGAAACTGACATGCAAATACATTATCTTTTTCTACAGACGCATGCACTAACGTACTGTAGTCCGTAGTTGCCGTCACAATAGACTCATCTTCTGCCTTCAAATAATAAGAATGCACAAAATAAACATAACTATCCTCTTTCAGTCCCGCAAACAACTTCCCTTCTCTCGGAAACTTCAGTGAGTTCCATCCTATGTGCGGTATTTTTAAATCCGGACTGTCCGGGATACGCAGAATCTCTCCCTTTAAAATTCCGAGGCCTTCCACGCCATCACTCTCATCGCTTCGTTCAAAAAGAAGCTGTAAGCCAAGGCAAATTCCTAAAAATGGCGTCCTGTTTTCTACCACCTGACGAATTACTTCCACAAGTCCGTAACGGTGAAGCTTCTCCATCGCATCACCGAAGGCTCCTACTCCGGGCAAAATCACCTTTTCCGCATTTAAAATCTGCTGTGGATCTCTTGTGAGAATTGCCTTTTCACCAAGTGCAGTGATTGCTTTTTCCACACTTTTTATATTCCCGGCATCATAATCGATAATTGCTATCATTTCACTTCCTCCTCAGACAGGACATCTTCCGTCGGCTGCGCCGGTGTTTCTTCTGTCTGCACATCTCCTGTCGGCAATTCTTCTGTCTCCCCGGTCGGCATTTCTTCTGTCACTGCTGTTCCGTTCTGTCTGCTGAGACTTCCTGTAATCTCTTCCAGACGCAACGTGTAATCATAATTACCGAGCATATTGATTTCATTTGCATCTTCCTCTGTAATCTGATACTCTGACGAAAGTGCATTTACAATCTGTGTCTTTATCGCATCTGTCTCGGAAACTGCATCATATTCCGCTATCTTCTCTCCCAATTCCTGCCAAAGTTTATATCCGGAAAGCAACGCATCCAGTGCCTCTACAGGAAGATTCATCAACTTATAATTTTCGTAAGCCTCCATCTTGTGAGAAAGTTGCAGAATCATCTTCGATTTTTCATATAACCTTTGATCGGCTTCAGACAGATTCTTTCCTGTAAATTCCTCATAAGCTTTTTCATAATCCTGCTTGTAAAATGCATTTCTTCCATCCGCCAAAGACCACATCTTCGGTACAAAATGCATAACCAGAAGCAACAATGCCATAACTGAAAAACAGAGCGCAAAAATCCGGATCACCATTTTTACCGGCAATCTCTTTTCCCCGAAAATTTCAGGCGGAAGATTATCTTCCTTTTTCTTCGCCTTCTTTTCCTTTTTCGGTTTCTTTTCTTTCTTATCTTTTTTCTTTTTCTTTCCGCCCTTCTCCTCGGCGTCTAACTCCTCCAGAATACCTTCATTATCTTCTGCATCTGTTACCGGAGCTTTTCCCTTCTTCCCTTTCTTTGCCTTTTTCTCTTTCTTTTCTACAACCGGCTCTTCGTCTTCATCCGGAATCTCTTCCGTCAGTGCATCAAAGATTTTTGCGAAAAATCCCTTTTTCTCTTCCTGTTTCTTTGACGCTTTTTTCTCATCCGCTTCTACCATTGCTATGAGATCCAACTCGTCGCTCATACCACTTTCATCGCCACCCAAATCGGCAAAAAGGTCAAGCGGTATATCTGCCTCCTCCTGCGACATTGCGGATAAAATATCCTGAATCTCTTCGTCACCTGCAACTGCTGCAGCATTATCCTCATCCACAGGAATCACTTCCGGTTCTTTTTCCTTTTTCTTCTTACCAAAGAACGGGAACTTAATTTTTTTCTTCTCTTTTTTCTTATTCGCGGATGCGTCTCCGCCGCCAAGCAACTCATCAAGCCATGGATCTTGTTCCGAATCAAAATCCGACTCATCAAATCCGACCAGAACACTCTCCTCGATTCCGTCTCCTACAAGCTCATTGTTGTCAAGCTTATTGAGTAAATCATTGATTTCGTTTAAATCCGGATTTTCTTCACTCATCGCCGCCAAAATATCATCTTCAGACTGTTCTTCATTTTTCTTCGGAACTTTTTGCACACGATCAGTTTTGTCTCCGATTCCCAGCAACAATTCCAGTTGCTCCGGATCATCCATATCGATTTCAATCTCCTCTAAAGAAACCGGTTCTTCTTCCAAATCAGCCGGAGCCTCTTCCTCACTCAAAGTATCCTCACTTGCAGACTCGTCCCATGTTTCATCCCCATCATCCTCAAGCATTCCCGCCAACATATCATCAAGAGACATTCCTAAGTCTTCCGTCGGGTTGGCTTCCACCCCGGATATCGGCTCTTCTCCTGTCTCCATATCTACATTTGCCTGTGCAAATAACGCTGCGATCTCATCTGCCCCCAGCGCTTTGTTCGGATCATCCGATACCGGCGTGATCTCAATTGCTTTTTCTTCTACAATTTCTTCCGGTTCCTCTATTATCTCTTCCGGCTCCTCGATAGCTTCCTCCGGCTCCGCTATAGCCTCTTCACCCGTCTCCATATCTACATTTGCCTGTGCAAATAACGCTGCGATCTCATCTGCTCCCAGCGCTTTGTTCGGATCGTCCGATACCGGTGTAATCTCAATTGCTTTTTCTTCTACAATTTCTTCCGGTTCCTCTATTATCTCTTCCGGTTCTTCTATAGCTTCCTCCGGCTCCGCTATAGCCTCTTCACCCGTCTCCATATCTACATTTGCCTGTGCAAATAACGCTGC
>JAFTVQ010000097.1 GCA_017461865.1 Lachnospiraceae bacterium
AAAATCCAACAACAAAAACGGCCGCGTTTATATCTGTTGCGACCACACCTGGATTAACCGCGAAAATGACTGGGGCACCAAATATTTCATGGATGCATTTAACAAAGAAATTAAGAGCCAGAACAAAAACATCAGTTGGAATCTGGCTTACCACGCATATTCTGCCGTGCTGACCAATGCAGATTTCTGGAACGACGGAGGCCTTGCACCAAACAGCAACAACGCAGACTTCGTTTCACCGAAAAACCTTGAGATTCTGACCAAGTATGTGAAGAAAAATTACGGAAAAAAGGTGCGGATTATCCTTTCCGAACAGGGCTTCTCCTGCTCCGGCGGTGTGGGTTCGCCATATAATGTCGGAAGACAGTCCGGTCAAAATGTGCAGGCAGCAGCAACTGCATGGCTATATTACAAAGCCCAGTTCAACGACATGATTGACGCAGTCATCTTCTCAAGCGGAGATCACGGCGGCGCCGGATTCCAGTTTGATTTCATCGGCCGCGAAGCCGAAAGCGTGTACAAATACATGGATACACCGAAATACAACACCTATACCAAAAAATATCTGAAAGTCATCGGCAAATCTTCCTGGTCAAAAGCCGTGAAGAATTTTAATTCAAAAACCTTGCAGAAGATGCCGAACAGATAAGTAAAAAACAACCCGGGAAATCTTATGATTTCCCGGGTTGTTTTTTACTTAGTATCAATCTTCTGACAATCTCTGTACCAACTCATAAATTGCCCGAGCACAACAAAAATTCTCAATTTCCATTTCTTCTGTAGGAATTTCTATGTCGTAGACCGCCGTCAGTTCCGAAACAACACTGATAATATCAACCGAATCCAAAATCCCCTCCTCTATCAAATTCCCCTCGGCCTCCCAGTCGACCTTTGGGGCTGCCTGTCTTAAAACTTCCATTAATTCATCCATTGTCAATCTCCTTTCTCCTGTTCAACCAATTGTCTTCTGTTAATTTTTCCATTATAGGTTCTCGGAATCCTATCTATTTTTTCAATCAACTTCGGAACCTTATATGCTTCCAACTTTGACTTTATGAATTCATACAATGCTTCTTCTTTTACATCCACTCCCGACTGCGTCGCATAAAATAATTTAGGCTCCTGTCCAAGCAACGGATTTTCCACCGGAATACACGCACATTCCTCTACCCCGTCAAAATCCAATGCAACCTCTTCTACCTCCTGAGGGGATATTTTATTTCCGCCACTTTGTATCACATCTCCGGCTCTTCCCACAAGATAAATCAGACCATCTTCGTCCATGTAAGCCATATCCTGCGTAACAATATACCCTTGACGAAAAATCTGCTCATCCGATGTCGGCAGCCGGTAATAACCTTTCATATTCATATCACCTTTGCACGCCAGCAGTCCTACATTTTCTTTTGAGGACTCCAACCGATTTCCGTTTTCATCAAAAAAGGCAAATACTGCATGACAAGTAGGATGACCAATACAATTTTTCTTATCACTGCATCTGTTAAAATCAATGATACAGGAACACCCCGATTCCGTTGTCCCGTAAAAATTGTAAAGTCTGGCATTCGGCAGAATTTTACAAATCCTCTTTTTATCCTGCTCCGGAATCGGAGCCGAACCAAGTTGCACATAGTCAATCTTATCACTATATGCTTCCAATTCCTCTGCTCCTAACTTCAACAAAGCAGACAATGCTGCAGGCACCAAATCAATTGCCGTCACACCATACCTTTTCATGCAGGCGAATACATTTTTAACAAAAACAACTCCGTCAAGAATTACCACTCCGCTTCCGTTGAGCAAATTTGCATAATATCTTCGGAGGCCATGCGAATGACTGAGCGGTACGGGGATCAACTCCACATTGTTTTCTTTCATCTCAACACCGCTGATTACATTTTCTGCAACTGCAACAACATTTTTATGGAGAAGTTCAATGCCTTTTGACTTCCCTGTCGTTCCTGTCGTAAATAATATCTCCGCTGTGTCCATACGTCCCGGAAATGTAAATTCTTCCCTTTCTGACTCCGACCTGTAAGTGAGCACATCAACACAGGAGGCAAACGGAATCCCCAAGTCAATTTCCCTGTTTGCAACATAAAGCTTAGCTTCTACTTCCTCACATATTTCACGAATACGCTGCTCGGCAACATTTTTTTCAAGCGGGACAAATATCGCCCCTATCAATTGAACCGCCATCCCCACTGTTACAAACTCGACGTTTTGAGAATTCCTTACAACAACGCATTCTCCCTTTTTTATTCCTATTTTCTTTAAATATGCTGCATAGCCTCTTATACATTCCCAATATTCTTTGTATGTTAATTCTTTTTTCCCGTCTGCTATACAAAATTTTGTCGGTCGGTTAAGTGCATGCTTTGCGACAGCTTCCACTATTGAATTCATTTTAACTACCCTTCTTTCGTTTTACTGAGACAATTAAAATTGTTCGTAAATAAAATCTGCAACATCATACCCCGGACCGTACTGCCCGAAAATGATTACCGAAAATAACAGGATATATATTATTCCCCACCGGAAAATTAGGTTTTGTCTTTCCAGAAGTTTTAATACATCTCCGTGAATTTCTTCCAAAACACTGATCACAAACCACACCAACAGAAACAATAAAACAACACACCATTCCTTTGCATCAATCCCATAATTAAAAAATCTGCCTGAATACATCAGATATAATCCTGTCGTTTGAAACATACGCTTAAAAATAACAAACGCAGCTCCTATGCTCTCTGCCCGAAAAAAAACTCTTCCTACACAACACAGAAAAAAAGTCCTGGCCATTTGGTAAAGCTTAAAACTAAAGCATTCCGTTTTGATATTCCACTTCTTTCCAAGCACTTCAAATTTGGGCGTAAATATAGTACTTAAAATAATAAGAATTCCGTGGAACATTCCCCAAGCCACATATTTCCATTCCGGGCCATGCCAAATTCCTGTCAATATCCATACCACCAGAACCGGCATAGATACAGAAATAATGCGCCCGACACCTTCTCCCAAATATTTTCTTGCCAAGCGATTTATCTTCAGCGATGTTTTTGATATCGAAAAAGGGAAAAAAACATAATCCCGAAACCAGCTGCCAAGCGTCGCATGCCATCTACGCCAAAACTCCGGCATATTCTTTGAAAAATACGGTCTTAAAAAATTAGGCGAAAGTCGAATGCCGAAAATCTGCGCGGTTCCGTTCGCTATGTCCATTGCCCCTGAAAAATCTGCATAAATCTGAACAGAAAACATAATCGTCGCCACAACAAAAATCAACCCTTCATACTCCATATAATTGTCATATACCGTCCCTATAAACAAAGACAAACGTTCTGAAAGAATCAGTTTCTTGGCAAATCCCCACAGAATAAGTATGGCCCCGTCTCTCAAATTCTCAAACTTAAATTTATTCCCGCTGTACAACTGTTGTGACAATTGTTCATATCTGGATATCGGCCCTTGAACAACAGTCGGAAAAAAAGAAATATAAAGAAAATAGCGCAAAAATGATTTTTGCGGCAAAATCTTTCCTTTATATACATCCATAAGATACGCTATAGTTTGAAATGTATAAAAAGAAATTCCCAGCGGAACGACCATAGAAAGCATAGAAAAACGATGTCCTGAATTCATCACCCCAAACACCGAATTAAAACTGCCAAGCACAAAATTTGTATACTTTACCACAACCAAAATGCCTATGACAAGACCAAGGCCTACCCATAATACATATTTCTTCTTTTTGCTGTAGTATTCTTTTTTCTGCTTTTTTATTTCTTTTTCCGAAATCGGAATTTTTTTCAATTCTGCCAGTCTGTCATTATATATCCCTATTGCTTTCGCAGCAAAAAAAGATCCGGTAACCGTACCCGTTAACAACAATAACTCAACCCATCCTGCCGATATATAGAAAACCAGATTTGCCCCAAGCAATACTACCCATCTTCTTCGTTCCGGTACAATATAATAAACACAAAATGTCACAAAAACCAGCACCAAATAAATCAATGAGGTATATGCCATACCATATTACTCCTTTTCTGCCTTACTCTCTTGTTCTTCCTGCGCATAACGATCCAGCACCTTATCCCATTCGCTTATCGTACTCTTGTCATGCGTCAAATCCATATCATAATTCTCTGTTATGTATTGCCCGATAAAACGTGTGACTTTTTCAGCTCCAAACACATTCACATGCTTCTCATCATAAAAATCAGTTGCATAATTTAATCCGATCTCATCAATATGATCATTGCAGTTCAAAAAGCGATACCCTTTCTCTGTTATAATCCTTTCCAAATATCTGTTTTGTGCAACTCTTTCCTCATTCATTTCCCAGGGAGTTGCAACAAATAGAATTTCTACCCCTCTTCTCTCGCAATATTCTATCAACCTCTCCAACTCTTTCTCTTTTTCCGCCTCAATACTCTGCTCTGACACATAAGAATAGTCTTTCGGTACATTCATAGGCACACTTTCGAAAACCGATCTCCATCCCTTCATTCGGTCCACATATTCATTGTCTACACGATAAATATTGCCAAGTCCGAATTCTTTCCACAAGCCATGATAAAACACAATGTCAAAGTATAACTGAAATCTCTTTTCCTTATCATCTGTATACTCATTAATATAATGAATTCTATCCCATGAATACTTCATATAATCTGATGCTTTTCGGAAATAAATGTCTTCCTTTTTCTTATTCTGATTTATTTGAATATATGGTCTTGTCTCAATGAGAATAATATCCGGAGACTGTGTTTTCAGCGACTCATTTATGAGCATTTCATAGACATCGGATTGCATGGAACCCGTCGCCAAATTGTAAGATGTGATTCCATACTCCTCCCACAGCACCGGATTATTCAGAAAACGATATACACTACTGCTCCCCAGTGCAATCACATCCAAGCTGTGATTCTTTTCTCCGTAAAATCCCATCATCATGCCGTCATTCCGATTATCTACCGGCCTCATCATGTAAGAAATACAAACAAAAATAATCACCGCACCTGACAAAAACAAAAAGCTGCCAATGAAATTTTTATATTCTTTTTTCATAATATTGTTCATTCCTCTGTCATTTCGTAAAGTGCACTATGCAATTTATCCCACATCTCACCGTAATTCGGGGATGCCGGGGTAACAGGCTTGACAAGCGGATTACGAATGTCCATTTTTATTTTTCCATCCTTAGACATTACCAATATTCTTGTCCCAAGACAAATCGCTTCCTGAATATTGTGCGTAATAAAAATAACAGAAACATTCTCCCTTTGATGAATCTTGTACAATTCTGACTGTAAATTATTTCTGCTCATAGCATCCAGACTTGCAAACGGTTCATCCATCAGAACAATCTCCGGACTCAGCGCAAGCGCTCTTGCTATTGCTGTTCTCTGCTTCATTCCGCCGCTCAACTGATGCGGATAAAATTTCTTATAGGCCAACATGTCAACCTTCTCTAAATAGGTGTCCGATATCTCCTGTAATTTCGCCTTATCTCTCAATCCGCGCACCTTCAGCGGATATTGTACATTTTTTTCCACAGACTTCCACGGTAACAATTGCCCGAATTCCTGAAAAACCATAATTCTGTCCGTCCCCGGTCTTTCCACTTTTTGTCCATTCACAAGAATTGTTCCTTCATAGGACTCAAATCCCCCAATACATCTCAAAAAAGTAGATTTTCCACAGCCGGATGGCCCCAGAATACATACAAACTCTCCGGAATACATAGTAAAATCGACCCCATCCAAAATATTGCCTTGCTCTGCTGCCATCTCATCATGAAACTGCTTTACAAGATTTTTTATTTCTAATATAGGTCTTCCTGTCACTTGCCAATCCCCCACTTTCGTATCGTATGCTTTTCAACAAAACGGAATACTACATACTCAACAACTATACCGATTGCCACAATGACCAACAGCGCTGCAAATACTCCTGCAATATCCACATTTGTCCTTTTCATAAAAATAAACCATCCTATACCGGCTCCGGAACTTGTTGTTCCGAAAATCATCTCCGCACTGATGAGTCCCCTCCAAGCTCTTGCCCATCCTACTTTTATCCCGGACAAAACATGGGCAAAAGCTGCCGGAAAATAAATCCCGAGCAATATAGAAAATTGATTTAATCCGATATTACGCCCAACTTCCTTATACAATTTCGGAACCGAAGAAAAACCATCCATAATACTGCGTGACATCGGCCAGA
The DNA here is from genome assembly GCA_017461865.1 of Lachnospiraceae bacterium. GTDB lineage: Bacteria > Bacillota > Clostridia > Lachnospirales > Lachnospiraceae > SVFI01. The sequence continues at coordinate 6,232 of JAFTVQ010000097.1, forward strand.
TAATCGAATGAACAACGATCAAAATAATTGTCTCCTCACCGATTCCCATCCACAAAATCGCAAGCGGAATCAGTGCCACTCCGGGAATTAAGTCGCACATCGACACAAGCATACTGTAAATATCGCCAAAAACCTTATTCATAATCGAAAGACCCGATAACAGGAATGCAAGTGACATTCCGATTATAAAACCACGCAAAAGAAGAGACAGAGAATACATTACCATCTGTCCCAGTTCCTCTTTCACAAAACCATCAAAAAATGCCTGTCCGATATCCGCCAAAGACGGAAACATCAACGTCGGAAACAACTTCCACTTGTAAACAATCTGCCAAATCAAAAGCACAAATACAACAAACAGGCCTTGGTGCAATAACTTCCTTCTCATAGCTTCTTCCTTCAGTACCTAATTTTTATCTTGCCGAAGGTGTCGTAATCGCTTCAATACCATCCGGCGCCTTCTCAACAAATCCATGTTGTGCCATGAAATCAGCCATTCTCATAACACCATCCAAATGTGAATCATATACGCATCCTTCACTTGTAATCCACTTGAGCACATCCTCTTTTTTGTAATCCTGTTTCGATGCAACAATTTCTGCTGCGTGTTCCGGATTTTCATTCATATACACAATTGCCTCCTGCGTCGCCGCCACAACTGCATCATAAAGTTCCGGTCTGTTCTCGTATAAATCATCCGACACAAGCCCCACGATAAAAGCAGACCCTTCCGGCCAAACTTCTTCCAGTCCGGCAATCTCATGGATCCCTTCGGATTCCATCTCTTCATATATATATGGCGCGGTTGTCAATTGACAATCCACACTCCCCGAAAGCAACGCAACCATTCCATCCGGATGCGACATAGCCACTATGTTCTCATCCAATGCATGTGCATCCGCAAGCTCCTTTTCCGCCTGCATCGAAAGCAAAATATGCTGTATGCTTCCAATATTTACAAGCGCAATCTTATGCTCAGGTTTAATGTCCTCCAAAGACTGAATGTCAGGATTGTTGGACATGAGTTTATGCGGTTGTGCTGATATAGTTGCATACATCTTATACGGTATTCCCGCTGTTACACCGGTCACAAACGGGCCTACCCCCATGTTCGCAACATCTATCTCTCCGGTCAAAACGCCTTCATTAATCGCCGAACCGGAATTGAGATTCAGCCACTCTATTTCTATCTCTCCGTCATAATTGCTTTCTATTAACTGCAGCTCCTGCATAATTGTCAGAGGTGCATATGCAAGTCCATACTGGTAAGCCACTGTCAGACTTTCTTTCCCTTCCTGACTTTTCTGCGGGGATGCACAGCCCGTCAAAGCAACAACTCCTGCCAGAACAACCCCCACCAATAGCAAGCTTATTCGTTTCTTATATATGTTCACCGAATTTCATTTCCTTTCTTCTTTTTTCGCCAGATACATTATGCGACAAGAATTTGATAGAAATGTGTAAAAAAAGAACCCCTTACCGGGGTTCTCATTCATTGCGTAAGGCGTATCCAAAATGTCACACCTTTATCCTCATTACGTCCGCCGCAGTTTCCGCCATGCTGCCGGACAATATCTTTGACAATATACAGCCCAAGTCCGATGTTGGCTCCGTCATTGCCTTCCACTGTCGCACGCCGATAATAATCCTTCCAAATATTTTCCATATCCGACTCCGGAATACATCCGCCCTCGTTATAAACTTCAAACAGCACTTCCTCCCCTTCTTTTCGGAGACGCAAAGCGACCATCCCTCCTTTTTTTGTATGACTGCACGCATTCATCATATAGTTATTAATGGCCTGTTCCATCTGCATAGGATCAATATTAGCATATAAATCCTGTTCTATCTCCGTCACCAGCCGTATTCCTTTTACCGCATACCAGCTTTCATACTTCAAAACCAGACCCATCAACCATTCGGACACATTTACACGGCGCACCTTTATCTTAATCGGCGCCTGCTGTTCCTCTTTTGACTTGCGTAGCAATTCACTGATTTGTGAGCTCATCTTTTCAATTTCTTCCATAATAGAGTCATAGTAATATCTTTTACGCTCCTCATCCTTCTCTTCTAATTCTAATTCTATCTGGCTGGAAATAATAGCCAAAGGCGTTTTTAGATGATGCGTGACATTACTAACCATTCTCTTCTGCAAAACATCTGTCTCTGCCAAATCTATATTTTGATTTTTTAATAAATATTTATAATTATTGATTACCGTGTTCTTATAGTACAAAACCTCGGCCAACCCGTTCACATCTTCTGCTATCTCGCCGATTTCATTATCAGGCATTTTCTGCAAAATGCGGGCATCATATTCTCCTTTATCAAGCTTTTCCGTAACCGTCCGCAAATCCGAGACCGGTCTCATCATTTTCTTCACAACAACCGACATAAACAACCAAAAAAGTAACAATCCCAAAACAAAAGAAATCCCCATAACATACTGCGAATATATCACATTCGTTCTGGCATTCTTTAAGTTGCTGTATACATATATGTAATACACTTCTCCTTGATCATTTAACATTCCGCGAACAACCGCAATATCCCCGGCTTTGTTTTTTATCACCTCCGCCTTTGCATTTTCCGCATATTTTTCTTTTCTGCTTTTTATCTTTACATTAACTGCCTTATCTCCTTTTCTTGCATTGGAGGAAAAAATAAGCCGGAACTCATCATCACACAAAATGAAATGCACATTTTTTTGCTCAAACTCAAACTCCTCGTCCTCAATCTCCTGCAATAAATCTTCCAAATCTTCTTCTTGAAAAATACAATAAACTTCTTCTACTTCCTGCACTCTTGCGCGCGTAATAAACGGGTAAGCAAGCCATGAATAAATTAAAAAAATCAATCCCAAAAGCAGTGCCAAAAAAATTGTCGCAACACGCACAATCTGTTTTCCTGTTTTATTCATCTATTTTCTCCTCAAAATAATATCCGACACCGTAGACAGAATGAATATAATTTCCATTCGGTGCTATTTTTTTCCTGAGCTGTTTTACAAGCGTATCCACAGTCCTTATATCCCCTTCATAATCAAATCCCCAGACTGCATCCAAAATCGCCTCTCTGGACAACACTACTTTTGTATTCCTCATCAAGTATACAAGTAGCGAAAACTCTTTTGGAGTAACCGTCAGTTCTTCGTCGTACAGAAAGACTCTTTGCGCGAGCAAATCCACCTTTAATTTTCCCGTTTTCATAAAACGCTCTTTATTCACCTTGCGGTTCAATAAAATCTCCACGTGCGCCTTTAGCACCGATAATCGATACGGCTTTGTAATATAATTGTCCGCGCCGTTATTTAAAGCTTCCAATTGATCTTCCTCCGACTCTTTCGAAGTTGTCATGATAATTGGAACATCCGAAAATTGACGAATCTCTTTCAATACCTCATACCCGTTTCCTTTCGGCAACATAATATCAAGCAAAATCAAATCTATTTCATGATTATTGGAAAAAAACAAATCAACTGCTTCATTGCCATCCGCCGCACAACAAACAATGTAATCATTCGCCGAAAAATATTCCCGCAAAGACTGTGCAAGTTTTCTATCATCTTCCACCACTAAAATAGTGTACTTCCCCTGTCTCATCCAATTTCTCCTTTTTTCCTATGCGCATAGTAAACCCAATTTTATATACCTTAACAACAAAATATGAGAGAAATGTGTCGTTTCACACTTGTATTACGGAATCACGATTCGATTTGGAATGTTCATTGTTGCACTGCTTGCCTACATAGATAGGACGAACAGGCGAAAATAAAAAAGCCACTCTTGTCTTAGCGGGACGAGCGGCTTTTTTAGCTAACTCAGAGGCTAACCACTTGGACGGTTGCCCATCAGAACCTATCTTGTTTGTTAATTATAGACCAAAGAGCTTCATAAACAAAATAACAATTGCAAAGCCGGCTATTATAAACCCACAATGCAAATACGGTAAAGCAAAACCGATAAACCACCTGACAAGTTTTGGTTTGTCTTGATTTCCTTTATTTTTAAAGAAAGAATATATCAGCAGTATAATCCACAGAGCATAAGAAGCATATATAC
>JAFTVQ010000008.1 GCA_017461865.1 Lachnospiraceae bacterium
CGCCCCGTGATGCGCCGCTTTCAGACAACAAATATCTGAAATCCCCATCTCTCTCAGCCGCCGGATTACTTCTGCGTCACATTTTTCTGTGCTGTCACCGGTAAACAACATGGAAAAACCGTGCATACGTGCCAATAAAATCATGGATGCATCATTCTCGTCCGCCGGTATGGGACCTGCTCCCGGATACACGCAGTCAAACATCATATCCCCGCAGGATATTTGATCTCCCGCACCGACATACACAATTTTTGTTCCGGCTTTTTGCGCAGCCCGGACGATATCCGCATAAGAAGAGTTATCCATCGCTAACTTTGACACACAAACCGCTTCCACCTTCACACTCTCCGAGCGGCTCATTTCCAAAAGTTCCAGAACGGCGGAATAATGATCTGCATGGGCATGGGACAAAAAGACAAGCGAAATCTTTGAAATCCCGTTGTACTTCAAAAAAGGAAGCAGACGATATGTTCCGGCCTCATTGACATCCGTGCTTCCCCCGTCAAGCAGCACCACCTTCCCCTTCCCATCCCTCATGCAAATGCAATCCCCCTGACCGATGGACAGCATATCAACACGCGGAGTTTGACGGGAAGGAATCAGAAACAGCAGCATACACAGGAGCGGAAATACAAAGGCCGGAAATCTCCGCTTTGAACGTGCCTGATAGGCTTCGTACAGCCGGTGTCCAAAACAGTTTTTTCTCTTCGGCGAGGCGACATACAACCAGAGAAGGATAAGCACGTAATATACCGCCATCTGCCAGACAGCCGGTCTTCCCGTAACTATGACCGCTCCCGGAAACTGCTGCGCCAACAGGCAAAGCCACTCATAAAAATCAAGCAGGCTGTCCGCCACTGCCAAAAACATCTGACAGCCGGGCAAAGCCCCCAAAAGGCCACTGATAAGAATAAAAGTCATACATGGAATAATAATCAGATTCAGAAGAAAGGAACCGATAGGAAATTCATAATAGAACCAAAGAGACACCGGCAGGATAAAAACCTGCACACTGAAGCCGGACAAAAGATTACTTTTCAAATAAACGACAAGACGCCGAATCCCCTCGTTCCGGGACACCGGAGCCTGAAGCACCGGATTAACCCAGGCAAGCCCCATAACAGCGAGATAAGACAAAAGAAAGCCTGCCTGCACAACAGTGGCCGGATCTTTCAGGCACAGCAATAGTGCAGAAAAAGCCATCGCCGACTTAAGATCATAAGTCCTGCCGAGTATATCTGCCAAAAGAAATAATACAAACATACACGTTGCCCGGAATGCGGATGCACTGAACCCTGCAAATTTTATGTAAACCAATGCGAGCACAATGCCAAAACAGGAGCAAAGCCAAGGATACATGCCGATTCTTCGCAGCAGCTTGTAAAAAAGCATGCCGAGCAATGAAATATGAAGTCCGGAAATTGCCAACACATGGGCAATTCCGTTCTTCCGGTACAAATTTTTAATCTCCGCATCCATCGCTGTCTTATCGCCTATCAACATTGCACACAAAATCCCTGCATTGTCCGGTTTCATGTTTGTTTCATAAACCATGCGTATTTTTGATTTTATGTCAACCAGCAACTCGTCAAACCGGTGAAAACCTTCTCCGGCAGCAAGAACTCTGCACCGGAACATCCGAAAGTCATATCCCTGACTTTTATAATAAGCTTTGCCGTCAAATTGTCCTTCATTTTCCGCTTCTTCAAAACTTGCCGCTGTTCCCCTGAGGATGAGCACGGCACCGACGGACGGCTCTTCGGCCTGAACCTCACGGACAAGAGATCCCGTACCCGGAAACTCACCGCCATCAGAAACAGCCCCCGCATTCTCCGCCATATAGCAGATAACGCCGCAGCCCTCTGTAACTTGATTCATTTGTATTGTTTGTGAAAAATTGTCCGATGAAATGATTTGAACTTCTTTTAGGTAATAGATTTGTTTTTCGTTTTTCTTCTCTTTTTTGCATAGCCGCCCGGCAATGCGGACACTGCTTCCGTCCGGCGGAGCGTTTTCATTCACAGATGCCGCCCCTTGCGAGGGCGGCACCGAAAACATCTGCATAATAAAACAGAACACTGCAAAAGAGAAGACGAACAGACACAGCGGTCTTTTCATATGCAGCTCCTATTCCGCCTCCCCGACGAGCTCCAGATTTCTTCCGTAAACCTCGGAAAGAGGCATTGTTTCTTTAAAGGTCAGCTCATTTTCTCCGTTCACGGAAAACTGAACCTTATTTACATCACTGAGTTCCACCAGTGAATTTACCATGGAATATATGGTAACCTCAGCACTGACACCGGTCGTCTGTGCCAAAAACGTACTGTCAAGATTGACATAGCAGACACCGTCCCTGACAGTTACCGCATTGATCTTAATATTGGGATCCAATACCGGATAAGCACCTTCCTCGTCTTCACGGACGCCCTTAATCAACTGTTCCACAACCAGTTTCTCCAAAGGAATGTTACTGCTGTATACCACTTCCCGGTTAACAGGAACAAGTCCTTTTCCATCTTCATCGGCAAAATACAGAGACAGGGACGCAATCTCTTCTGTATTGATGACATTTCCTGAGTTGTCGAGGAACTGCTCTGCCGTCATGACACCGACCGGAACGCCGGAACGGTTCAGAAGCGGATTTCCCTCCACGAGTATGGTCACATATTTGACATCCTCAATCTGGGTTAACGTGCGGACGATAGCTGCTCTCGCCAGAATCTCACGCATCACCGGCATGGAACTGTATTCCGAAGAAAAATCAATCGTCACGTTTCCCTCAATCATATCAAAACTGAGCAGCGACTCCGCATTCAAAATCGCCGGTCTGCTTTCTGCGTTATCGGTCACAAAACAAAGCTCATTCATAAACAGTTTTACCAACTCATCCGAATCCGTTTCTGTCGTATAAATGGTACGCTCCACAACTTTGGTTTCTTCTTTATTCACTTCATAAATGGTATAGGCCTGTCCTTCCCGGGGCTGGTTTTCTTTCCCGCAACCTGCGCACAGCATCAGGACAAACATCCATATAAGGATTGCTACTTTTTTCATATTGTTCTGTTTCCTTTACAATAGAAATACATTATTTGCTGACAAAAATAATCGGTATGCGGACGATAACCGATGTGCCGGCACCTTCCTGACTTTCGATTTTGATTGAGCCCCTGTGCATCAGTATTGCATTTCGTGCAATTGCCAGTCCCAATCCCGTTCCTCCGATTTCTCTTGAATGCGATTTATCCACCCGGTAAAAACGCTCAAAAATATGCTCCTGCTCCTCCTCCGGAATTCCGATGCCGTTGTCTTCCACAACAATCGTTGCATACTGGTGATCCGCATCGAGCGAAACTTTCACATAACCGTAGTCACTGTTGTATTTGATGGCATTCTCTACAAAGTTAGATAACGCTAATGTCAATTTCACCTTATCGACTTCCGCATACACCTCACGTATACTTTCATACAAAACATCGATGTGCCGTTGCTTTGCAATCGGACGCAGCCTTTTCAATATCAACTCAATCAATTCATTCAGGCTGATGTTCTCAATATTCATATCCGCCGAAGTCTTATCCATTTTCACAAGGGAAAGAAGATCATTGATAATCTCATTCTCTCTTTCAATTTCATCCGCAATGTCCACCATAAACTCCTGATACAGCTCAACCGGAACATTCTCCTGGGCAATCAGGGAATCTGCCAACACTTTCATGGATGTAAGCGGAGTTTTCAGCTCGTGTGACACGTTGGAAACAAACTCCTGTCTCGAATCATCCAGCACCTTCATACGCCCCAAAAGTTCATTGAACGCGGTAATGATATGCTCCGTCTCCTCATAATCCATGACACTGATCGGTTCCGTATTAAATCCTTCCTTCGTCTCACGGATTGCCGATGTGACACGTTCAAACGGTTTTACCAAAATATTGGATAACGCCCAGGCTAATGCAACAAGTACCACCGCGGCCAGCATCTGGAGAATCGTTGCCTGTCCCTGCAAAATCTCCACATTGGCAGCAATATTATCCGTAGACACACTGGTTAACATAACGCCGCTGGCCAAGGACGCATCCGGATTTGGCGCACCATCATCTTCCTCCGCATTCTTCTGTAATAATGCATTGTCTATGATCGGTGTCGTAACCTCAATGTACTGGTTTTCCGCATCATAATTGGAAGAAGTCTGCCCTTTCATACTGAGCATTACTTCCTCTGAGATAATGGTTTTCCCTTCACTGATACCGTAGGTATCCTTTATGATGTTACAGTTTTGGTCAATAATGATTACACGTCCGTCATAAAGAGTTGAAAGCATGGCAAGCTCTGCGTTCACTACCTCCGAGGACGTATCGGTCAGATAATTGTATGTAATCAGATGATCTGCAAGAATCTTGATCTGATTTTGTACGTCATTAATCCGGACGGTCACAGCCCGATTCTCATAATTTTCGAGAATCGCGTAACGCAGCAACATGGTCGGCAGAATACCGACCAGCATTATAATCAAAAAGATACGATATTTTAAACTTCTCAGACCCGGTATTCGATTCAGCAGTTGTACAATTCTGGTCTTCAATATTTTTTCACCCTTTAAAATAATATCCTACGCCCCATTTGGTGTGCACGTACTTCGGCTCACTGGAATTGGTTTCGATCTTTTCACGCAGTCTCCGGATATGCACATCCACCGTACGCACATCTCCCGGATAATCCGCTCCCCACACAAGTGTCAACAGCTTTTCCCTGCTGTAAACCTGATTCGGATTGGTCGCCAAAAGATCCAAAACATCGAACTCTTTGGCTGTCAGGTTGATCTCCCTTCCGCCGATGGAAACTCTCCGGTTTGCGCGCTCAATCACCATATCTCCGGAAACAATCTGCTCCGTCTCCTGTTTCTTCGGCGCATTTTTTGCGGTTCTGCGGATAATGGCCTTAATTCTGGCTTTCACCTCAAGAATATTGAAAGGCTTGGTAATATAATCATCTGCCCCGTACTCAAGTCCGAGAATCTTATCCATATCCTCTCCTTTTGCCGTGAGCATAATAATCGGCACATTGGAAAATTCCCTGATCTGCTGACACACCTCAAATCCGGTCAGTTTCGGAAGCATAACGTCAAGCAGAATCATATCAAACTGCTGCTCTTTTGCGTACTGCAATGCCTCCTCACCGTCATAGGCACAGGTCACTTCCATTCCGTCCTGTTCCAGACTGAAACGGATTCCCTTCACGATCAATTTTTCATCATCCACTACCAAAATCTTGTTTGCCATCTTCTTCTCCCCGATCAGACTTTAATCTTATCTTTTATTTTTTGAAAGAGACCGTCTTTGATCCCACTCACTTTCATAATATCTTCCACAGCCTCGAAGGCTCCGTTCTGTTCTCTGTATGTAATGATGCTTCGGGCCCTGGTCTCGCCGATTCCCGGTATGGTACAAAGCTGCGTCACATCCGCCGTATTGATGTCAACACGTCCGTCCGCCTGCTGCTGTCCCTGAATGCTTCCGGAATCTCCTCCGGCCCCGCCGGTCTGCTGTGTGCTCCGCTGCTCCCATTCCTGACGTGTGTAAAGAACAATCATATCGCCGTCCGAAACTTCCACCGCCTGATTGACACTTTCCCCTGCTGCATCGTCCGTCATACCGCCGGCCTTCTGAACCGCCTCAAACACTCTCGATCCCGCCGGAAGTTCATAAACGCCCGGTGCCCGGACTGCTCCCGTCACCTGGACATAGATTGTGTCCGCAGCCACCGGCAAATCTTCCTGCACTTCCTCCTTTGAAACATCAACCTGCAAAGAATTGCCGGCCGGCTCCCTGTCAGAAATTTCCGGATCTGAAATTTCCGGCTGGGAAACCTGTGCACCGCTCCCGGTAATCACAATATCGCTTTCCTTCCGGCATCCGCAAAGCAAGAAGACTGTCAGGATCAGACAGCCCGTAAAACAAACATATTTTTTCTTATCGTAACGCATAACATAGTCTCCTTTTTTCAAAAGAGCCCCTCTATGTCACTGCCTTTTTATTGTATTCCAAATACGTCCCGATAGCAAGGTATTTTTACTCCCATTTAAAGAGAATTACTCCGAAAATTGCCACTGCCATGCCGATGATCTTCTGCACGGTAAGGGGCTGTTTTTCCACACCGAACCATCCCAAAACTTCTATAAGGTAAGAACTGATCAGCTGGGCAACCACGATAAACATCACTGCCTTCGCCGGCCCCATTTGCGCCATGCTGACAATCACGGTGTACGTGATAAAAGCGCCGATGATTCCGCCTGTGAGAAGATAGCGCGGACGGACAGAAAAAACTGCCGAAAATCCGGTGCGTTCCGTCACAAGCCATGCGATCAGACAGACAACAAGCGCCGAAAAATGAACAAATGACGACGACGACCATATGGATGACTGCTTCGTCACTGCCGTGTTAAACACCCCCTGAAGACTCATTAAAATCCCCGATGCAATTGCAATTAAAAAACCGACCATTGGCATGACCTCCTGTTACTCTCATCATTTCCCAATCGTCGGTTTTTATTCGTTCTTTATTTTACTTGTTTTTGCATCTGTTCTTCCAGCTGCTTCATACGGGCATCTGCATCTTCGCCCTGCCAGATTCCGGTGTAGGCCACCTCAAGCTGTACCCAGAAATTGCTGGCCTCGATTACTTTCGGAAGTCCGGTGCTGCGCATATAGGAATCCATCGCACGGGAAAGCATCGGATTGTCGTACGTCACTTCACTTCTCGCCGACAGTTTACCGGTTCTCTCGTACAGAGAAGCATCCGCTTCGCATGTCAAATAAGAGGCAAATGCATTGGCATATTCCTTATTTTCTCCGAATCCGTTGACCACAGCCGTGTTTGTCACGGACAGTGCCCTTGTCTGCAGTTCCGCATTGATATCCGGCATAACCGAAATTCCGTACTCCCAGGTAAACGTGCCGTCCGCCTTTGCCTGCTCCAGCTTTGCAATGGCATCGGTCGTCGCAACGGTAAACAATGTTTTTCCCTGCATGAATTCATTCAGCACAAGCTCATAATCGGTCTCGTCCGCCTCGATGGAGAAAAACTGGTTCAAACTCTGATACATCTGCATACAGGCTACGGACTGTTCGTTGTATATGTCCACAACAGAAGAATCATCTCCCGTCTCTCCTCCGATATCCATATAGTTACCGGCAAAGAAATAATTATAAAATATGTCGGAGACATCCCACTTCAGAATAGATTCCACACCTTCCGGTGCGTCGTATTCGTCCGCCAACGTCAAGATATCATCAAAGGTGCGCGGAATCAAACCGTCCGCTCCGCTGACCGTAGGAAGCACAGCCGTCTCTTCGCTTTCCGTCTCCCCATCGCCCGCTCCGTCCGGCGCCTGTTCCTGGGAGGCAAGAGCTTCCGCCTTTGTCTGCGCCATCGTATCCAAATACGTACGGTTGTACAAAAAGAGGGATGTATCATAGTAAAACGGGTAAGCTACCGGCTTTCCGTCATATGTGACCGCATTCAATGCCGCCTGCGGATAGTACTGCGTTGTAACCTTCTGATCCGGGTCTGTGATTTCGGTGGCAAGTCCGGCCAAATACGCTTTTTCCAGACAATCGTTGGTAATCAGGTACACATCCGGATATACCTCGCCTTCCAGACTGGCATCGCTGATGTTCTCCAAATATTCCACCGCCGAAACCAAAGTCGGAACCACACGGATCTTTTCATTTTCTTCCATAAAACTAAGCGCACGGCTGTTCATATAGTCCGTCATAGCCTCATCGGTATACCAGACATGAATCGTCTCCTTGCCGTCAATCATATCGGAAATACTGTCATCACCTGTCTCGGAAGGTCCCACAAGCCCCTGATAGCACGCGAAACAGAGCATGATAAGCACCAATATTACCGATGTAAATTTACTTCTAACACTCATGTTTATTCCCTATCTCTCTCCTGATGCAGTCAGTCGCCGCTAACAATGTGCAGCGAGACATCTGTCAAGAATTTCAATCATCTTATCTACATCCTGCTTTGTAATCACAAGAGGCGGAACAAAACGGATGATGTTCGCTCCCGCGTTAATCAAAACAAGTCCTTCGGAAAGTGCCGTCTTAATCATGTCACCCACAGGTTTGTTGCAGACAAGTCCCTGCAAAAGACCGACTCCGCGGTGTGTTTCTACAAAATCATACTTTTCGGTCAAAACATCCAGCTGCTCTGACAAATATGCGCCGACTTCTTTTACATGTTCCGTAATATTCTGCTCTTCAAACAAATCAAGCACCTTACTGATCGCTGCACATGCAAACGGATTACCGCCGTAAGTCGTACCGTGATCTCCCGGCACCAAAGAAGCCTGACCGACCTTTTCCGTCATCATGAATGCTCCGACCGGAACACCGCAGCCGAGGGCTTTTGCCGATGCCATCACATCCGGTTTGATTCCGTAACGCTGCCATGCAAACATCTCGCCGCAACGTCCCATTCCGCACTGTACTTCATCCAGCATAAGAAGAATATCCTTCTCATCACAGAGAGCGCGGACTTTTTGCATAAACTCTTCCGTTGCCGGGTAAATACCGCCTTCTCCCTGCACCGTCTCAAAAAGAATGGCACACGTCTTGTCGGTCACCTGGGCAAGTACACTGTCGAAATCGTTCAGCTGTGCAAACTTTACATTGCCGATCATCGGCTCGAACGGTGCACGGTAAGCCGGATTTCCGGTCACGGAAAGTGCACCCATCGTACGTCCGTGGAAAGAATGCTCCATGGCAATGATTTCGTGGTCCGTCGTTCCGTCTTTCGTGAATGCATATTTACGGGCCGTTTTAATCATGCCCTCCAGTGCCTCCGCACCGCTGTTGGTAAAGAAGACACGATCCATTCCGGACACCTTTTTCAGCTTTCTTGCCGCCTCAATCGCCGGAACATTGTAATAGTAATTGGATGTGTGAAGAAGCTTGTCAATCTGCTCCTTCAACGCATCGTTGTAAGCCTTGTTGTTATATCCGAGGGCAAACACCGCAATTCCGGACACAAAATCCAGATATTCTTTGCCTTCGATATCATATAAATGCACACCGTCGCCATGGTCAAACACGACCGGATAACGGTTATAGGTATGGAGCAGATCCTGCTCCGCCTGATTGATATATTCCTGCATCATCATTTTGCCATCTCTCCTTCATCCTTCACGATCGCCGTTCCGATACCTTCATTGGTAAAGATTTCAAGAAGTAAGCAATGCGCAATTCTTCCGTCCAAAATATGGACACGGCCTACTCCGTTCTTTACCGCATCGGTACAGTTGTTGAGTTTCGGAAGCATTCCGCCGCCGATGCAACCTTCGCCGATCAATTCATCTGCTGCCGATGCAGTCAGACGGGAAATAAAACTTGATTTGTCATTGATATCCCTGTATAGACCTTCAATATCCGTCAGGAACGCAAGCTTTTCCGCACCGACCGCTTTTGCGATGGCACAAGCCGCATCATCCGCGTTGATATTGTATGTATCATAATTGTCGTCAATTCCGATCGGGGCTACAATCGGGAGATAATCATTTTCCAGTAAATCGAAGAGAATCTTCGGATTGACTGCTTTCACATCACCCACAAACCCGATATCCTGGCCGTTGGAATACTTCTTATCTACATGGAGAAGATCTCCGTCTTTTCCGCTGATACCGATGGCTTTGACACCGAGCTCCTCCACCATGGTTACCAGACGCTTATTTACTTTGGACAACACCATCTCGGCAATCTCCATCGTCTCTGCGTCCGTCACACGGAGTCCGTTAATGAACTGAGCCTCTTTTCCCACTTTTTCTACCCAGCTGCTGATTTCCTTACCGCCGCCGTGCACGATAATCGGTTTGAATCCTACCAGTTTCAGAAGGGTAACATCCTTGATTACGTTTCTCTGCAGTTCCGGGTTAGCCATTGCACTTCCGCCGTATTTCACCACAATGATGCGACGGTTAAACTGCTGTATGTACGGGAGCGCCTCGATGAGAACCTCCGCCTTTGCCATAATCTGATTCATATCTTTCTTATCCATGTCTCTTCCTCTTTTCTGTTATTTGCTTTGACCGGTCCGTCCGGTTAGCCGCAGCTTACTTATTAAACTGAACAATATTTTCACTGTTCAACGTAAAGTCATAGTAGTTGAGATCTTCGCGCTTTGTCCAGCCAATCTCCTTCCAGAATGCATTTCCGATGTCGTTGGCCGTGAAGGCAATCAGCGAAACCTTGTTGATGCCCTCCCTGTGTAACGCGTTCATACAATAAACTACCATCTCTTTTCCGATTCCCTTCAACCGGTAATCCGGATTGACGCACACGTGATACAGACACCCTCTCCGTCCGTCATGTCCGCACAAAATGGCACCGACGATACGGTCATCCTCCTGCGCCACCACACTGATGCCCGGGTTGCGCTCAAGGAAACGCTCCACGCCCTCTTTGGAATCATCAATGGAACGGATTGCAAATCCTTTGATGCTCTTCCAGAGCGCATATACCTGTTCATAATCTTCTATCTGCATTGCACGTATCATATTTCTTCCTCTTTTGCCGCCTCTTACGGGAACATCGGAACGAGCTCCAGTCCCTCGCTCTCCTTGAGCCCGAACATCAGGTTCATATTCTGAACCGCCTGTCCGGCTGCACCTTTCACTACATTGTCCAGCGCACCCATCATAATAATTCTTCCGGTACGCTCATCGATTTTGAAGTTGACGTCCACATAGTTGCTTCCCTCTACCCATTTTGTTTCAGGAAGAACATCCTTATCAAGGACGCGGACAAACTTTTCATTCTTATAATATTTATCATAAACCGCCTTGATCTCTTCATAAGTCGGAAGGGATCCGTCCGGTTTTTTCACCAGCGTTGCATATTCGGTCACTAAAATACCGCGGTTCATCGGAACGAGGTGCGGTGTAAAGTTAATCATGATTTCTTTTCCCGCTGCGTAACCGAGTTGCTCCTCGATCTCCGGTGTATGTCTGTGACTTGCCACACCGTAGGCTTTGATATTTTCATTGACTTCACAATATAAGTTAGCCACCTTAGCGCCGCGTCCTGCACCGGAAGTTCCGCTCTTGGCATCGACAATCAAAGTGTCCGTGTCAATGAGTCCCTCCTTCACAAGCGGGTACGCTGTCAAAATGGAACAGGTCGTATAACAACCCGGGTTTGCAATCAGTCTCGCTTTCTTTACATCCTCGCGGTTTATTTCGCAGAGACCGTAAACCGCCTCCTCAATATACTGCGGGGACTTGTGCTCAATGCCGTACCATTTTTCATATACAGCCACATCCTTGATCCGGTAGTCCGCAGACAAATCCACAATCTTGGTCTGACTGAGTATTTCATCATTCATCACCGATGCACAAAAGCCTTGCGGTGTCGCCGTAAAAATGACATCCACCTGCTTTGCCAGTTCTTCCATATTGTCATCGAGACATGCATCCTCCACAATCTCAAACATATTTCCGTACACACTTGCGTACATTTTATCTATGTAACTTCTGGAACCGTACCATTTAATTTCTACTTCTTTATGCTGTGTCAGAATTCTTACCAGTTCTGCTCCGGCATATCCTGTGGCTCCGATGATACCTGCTTTAATCATATCTTTTCCTCCTGTCTGCATGCGCCCGGTTGCGCACATCACGGTTGTATCCGTTTCCTGCACGGACAAACCGTTTATATCATACTTTAAAATCCGCTTTCGTTCAAGTTCTTTCCTATATTTTATGTGTTTTCCGTCCGCGGCTTTTCCTTTTGTTGCATAATTATACGTCTATTTTGCATATTATGCAATATAATTTTTGTTTTATGCACTTTTTTCGCGAATATTCATTGTTTTATGCATTATTTTATGCTTGCATTATGCAAAATTATGATGTATCATAGGATGCAGAGCTTAGAACAACAGTTTAAAAATACATAACGGAGGCAAACATTATGAAAGAAAAAGTTATTTTAGCTTACTCAGGCGGACTTGACACAACAGCGATCATTCCGTGGCTCAAAGAAAACTTCGACTACGAAGTTATCTGTGTCTGCGTAGACTGCGGACAGGAAAGCGAGCTGGACGGTCTGGAGGAAAGAGCAAAACTTTCCGGCGCAGAGAAATTATACATCGAAGATATCACAGATGAATTCTGTGATGAGTATGTAGTTCCTTGTGTGCAGGCTCACGCTGTTTATGAGAACAAATATTTACTCGGAACATCCATGGCAC
This sequence comes from Lachnospiraceae bacterium, assembly GCA_017461865.1. Taxonomy (GTDB): domain Bacteria; phylum Bacillota; class Clostridia; order Lachnospirales; family Lachnospiraceae; genus SVFI01. The sequence goes on from JAFTVQ010000008.1 coordinate 12,253, forward strand.
GTCCTGCAATTGCCAAGAGATTGGTTGAAATTGCACGCAAAGAAGGCGCAACTGCCATCTGCCACGGTGCAACAGGAAAAGGAAATGACCAGATCCGTTTCGAGCTCGGTATCAAAGCACTTGCTCCGGATCTTAAGATCATCGCTGCATGGAGAAATGAAAAATGGACTATGAACTCCCGTGAAGAAGAGATCGAATACTGCCGTCAGCACGGCATCGACCTTCCGTTCTCCGCAGACAACTCTTACAGCCGTGACCGTAACTTATGGCACATCAGCCACGAAGGTCTTGAACTGGAAGAGCCGGGCAACGAGCCGAACTACGATCACCTTCTTGTTCTCGGTGTTTCTCCTGAGAAAGCTCCGGACGAAGGCGAATACGTAACTATGACATTCGAAGCAGGCGTTCCTAAGTCTGTCAACGGAAAAGAAATGAAAGTTTCCGACATCATCCGTGAATTAAACCGTCTCGGCGGAAAACACGGTGTCGGCATCGTTGATATCGTAGAAAACCGTGTTGTAGGTATGAAGAGCCGCGGCGTTTACGAGACACCGGGCGGAACGATCCTCTACGAAGCTCACCAGCAGCTTGAGGAACTCATCCTTGACCGTGACACATACCGTACAAAAGAAGACATGGGTAACCTTTTTGCCCAGATCGTTTACGAAGGAAAATGGTTCTCACCGCTTCGCGAGGCTACACAGGCTTTCATCGAGAGCACACAGAAATATGTGACAGGTGAAGTTAAGTTCAAGTTATACAAAGGTAACATTATCAAAGCCGGCACAACTTCTCCGTACACTCTCTACAACGAAAGCATTGCATCCTTCACAACAGGTGATCTCTATGACCACCGCGACGCAGAAGGATTCATCAACCTCTTCGGTTTATCAACCAAGGTTCGCGCTATGAAGATGCAGGAAGTGGAAGCTAACAAATAGTCTGAGGTAATTATGGACGTAGTTTTAATCATTGTTTCATACGTAATCATGATAAATCTTGCCGGGTTCGCCCTCATGGGCCTCGACAAGTATAAAGCAAAAAAGAAAGCATGGCGGATTCCCGAGGCAACCTTATTTCTGTTTGCCTTCTTCGGCGGAAGCCTCGGAACTACCCTCGGTATGTTCCTCTTCCATCACAAAACCCGTCATTGGTACTTTCTATACGGAATGCCGTTGATACTGATCATCCAGGTTGTCATTCTCTATCTGTTATGGCAATCACCGATCCAGTTCAGCATTCTGTAATCCATTTCAACAAAAAAGTGCTGTCGCACCTGCGACAGCGCTTATTTTTCACTAAGGAGGGCCTTTATGCATATCGCTATCGTCGCAGACAATATCGCTGACCGCAAACAGGCAGAGCGTCTTTTTGACCGGGCCAACACGGCTCTGGCTCCCGAAACAGGAACTTTGTTTATATCTTCCTACGGGGACGAGACTTCTTTTCTGCATGCGTGCATGAAATACGACCTCTTTGTCCTGGATTTTGACAACGATGTACCGCATTCCCTTGCAGTTGCCGAAAAACTGAAGGAGAAAAACGCGCCGGGACTGATTGCCGTATGCAAAAATGCGGAGGCACCTTTCCTGTATGAAACTGCCATTCAGGGGCTTTATACACTGGACAAACCGATTCTGACCGCCCCTCTTCACAAGCTGATCCGGGATGTTCATATGGAGCTGGATAAGATCCACAGTCAATTGGATCTTGTGGAAATCCGCACCGATACGGACACCCATTACATATCCCGTTCCACCATTCTGTATGCGAGGGCAGACGAAAAAGAGCACCGTCTCAGCTATCATCTTGCCGACGGCAACGTACTGGAGAGCACCGGAGGCGCAGATGATCTTGCACGTTATCTCGGCGACTACGAGGAATTCGTTGCAAAGCCGGGACATCTGCTCATCAACAAAGACCATATCCGTACCGAAAGCAAAAAATCGATTCTCCTCTCCAACGGTGAAACGATTGAAATTTCACTCTTGGGACGGCTTGGCATACTGCGATAGGAGTTTTTATGATTGCACTCACCATTACCGACACAAAAAAAATGATGCAGACACTTCTTCACGCTGCATCTTTTGACCAGTTTTCCCTGCAGGAAGTTTCCGCAACCAAGGACATCTCCCTTTTTCTGGAAGGCCGGGTTCACGGGGAGTTTTATACCGCGGAGGAGCTTGCAGACGATGCTTCCCTCTCTGCGCGTGAGTTCGCACCTTGGGGACAATACCGGGAGCTTATAGCCTCCTTCATCAAAGGCGACAAAGCACCTCTCTCTTTTAAATTTGTTCTTCAGGCTCCGGATTCCTACATGCAAAAACTTCTGTCCTCACCGGACTTTACCGGAGATCCGGGCGCAGTCAAAGCACTGATTCTGACGTTCCGCTATGAGAACATGACACTGACCTGCCTCACGGGAACGGCCATGCGAAGTTTTACTTTGGACAAATCTTTGGACACACTCTGGGATCAGGCCATCCGCAAATCCCTTGCCAACATGCAGATCGGCTTTGAGGAGATGTGAGTTTGATAAGATCCGGGGCGTGGGCCCAATCAGGCTCTTTTTTCAAAAAATACCCATATTTTGACACAAATTTGGAACAAAAATGCTAATTTTTTTGTATATATCCAAAAGCAGGATTTTCTCTTCTAAAATCTCAGTTTTCTTGAAGAAAACTGGGTATTTTTTTACATTTCTCTCATATATACCCACCAGAACCCACCAAGTCTGCAATATAGCTATTTCCCAATCTTCGGTTTAAAGATAAGACTTGCGATATAGCCGAAAATAATCGCCGCGCTGCAGCCTACGGCTCCGGCTTTGAAACCGCCCATGAAAATGCCGAGAAATCCATTCTCATCCACAGCTTCTTTCACACCTTTCATCAGCACATTTCCGAAGCCGATCAGCGGTACCGAAGCTCCCGCCCCGGCAAACTCCGCAAACGGTTCATACACCCCGACAAAACTTAACAACGCTCCGAGGCAGACAAGCAGGACCATAATCCTGCCGGGCATCAGCTTCGTTTTTTCCATCAATATCTGAACGGCGGCGCAGATCAGTCCGCCCACCCAAAAAGCATTCACATAGCTCGCCAAATCCATGACAACTCCTTTCTTGCAATAAAAAAGCAGAGAAATTTCTTTCCCTGCTATTTTTTACATTTTTCTGAGAATTATTCTTTTGCGAAAATTATTCTCCGAGATATGCGATGACTTCCACTTCGCAAAGCACGTTTTTCGGAAGGGTTTTCACTGCCACACAGCTTCTTGCCGGTTTTGCCGTAAAGTACTTCGCATAAATTTCATTGAACGTTGCGAAATCACCCATATCTGCCAAAAAGCAACCTGTTTTCACTACCTTGTCATAAGATACGCCCGCTGCCTCCAGAAGAGCTCCAATGTTTTTCATTACCTGCTCCGTCTGGGCAACAATGTTATCTTCTGCTAATTCTCCTGTCTCCGGAATGATCGCGATCTGTCCGGAAGCAAAAAAGAAATCTCCTGCGATAATGCCCTGTGAATAAGGTCCGATTGCTGCCGGCGCCTTTTCTGTACTGATTGTCTTCATATTTGTCCTTCTTTCTTTTTATATTTCGTTTCTATCGGCTAATTTTTATCGCCGAAAATCAATCTTCCAAAAAATTGACGGTCACATAAAATCCTCTCGGATTTTCCGCAATGTCAACCACCGTTCCCTCCCGGCTTTTCAAACGCTCGCGAAAAGCGATATTGCCCGACATGGCAAGGGACGGATCAATCGTATAGTAGTAGCTGCTCGGAAGCACACCTTCCGTCACGGACACTTTCTGTCCCACTTCCAGAAGCCCCGGCCGTTCCATTTTAAATTCCATCTCACGCATCGGCTGCACCTGCCTCCGCTGCCGGTTCTTCCACTGCTGCCGGTTCTTCCACTGCTGCCGGTTCTGCTGTCGCCGCCTCTTTCGGAAGTTCCTCACGCTCCAGAAGCTGTACGAATATTTCTACGACCGTCGGGTCAAACTGGGTACCTGCACAACGTTTCAATTCCGCGATGGCATCCGCCTCCGGCATCGCCTTGTGGTACGGTCTGTCATTGACCATAACGTCATGGGAATCGACCGCCGAGATAATACGCGCAATCAACGGAATCTCTTCTCCCTTGAGGCGGTTCGGATAACCGGTACCGTCCCATTTTTCATGGTGGGAAAGAATACCGTCTGCAATGTCTTCCAGCTCTGCCGAACTCTTCGCAATACGATAACCTTTGACCGTATGCTGTTCGATGATGGATCTCTCCTCCGGCGTCAACTTGCCCTGTTTTTTTATAATATCCTGCGGAATCGCTACTTTACCGATATCATGAAGCACGGCAAGAAGCTCCAGTCTTCCGATATCCGAATCGGAAATGCCCATCTCCCGTCCGAGTCTTGCAGCCATCTCCCTGGTTCTTTCCACATGGGCCTCTGTCTGGTAATCACTCTCACAGAGCGTCTGCTTGAGAGAATCCACAAGCGAACTGCTGGCCGACTTATCCTTAAGCATTTTCTTTTTCTGCATGCTGGCACGTGCATCCTGCAATACCTTCTCAATGCTCTTTTCCGTATCTTCCTTGGTAGCCACACCGAACTCAATGGATACCGGCATATTTTCATAGAAGTCCTGAATGTCATCTTCGATGGCATCTAAAAGTGTCGCCGCATCTGCATTGTACATGCCCTCCAGCACGATGACGATATCTCCGTTGTCAATCTTGGCACAGAATACCTTATCGCCCACACGACGGCGGATGTAGCGGGAAATGTTACGCATTACCGCATCACCGAACGCTGTTCCGTACGCCTCGTTGATGGCATTCATACCGTCGACGTTACACACAGCTACCGATACCGGCCAGTACTCCGGAATGTTCCACTGCGGAATCTGTGTCATGAAACTCTGTTTATTGTAAAATCCCGTTACCGAATCAAACAACATGGATTTCTCAAATTCAAAGAAGGTCTGACGCACATCGGTCACATCATGGAACATAAACAGCTTACCGACGAGCTTTTGTTCATCATCTTTCATGCAGTTGAGCTGGCACTGGTAAATGCGCGTGATTCCTTTTTCCTGATACACCCAGTCGATTTCCTGGTTGAGATTCGTTCCGTTGAGACCGGAAAAACCGTTCTCCTTCACGAACTGTTCAATCGTCACGTCATCATTAAAACGGAAATCCGGCATGAGCTCGCGCATCTGCTCACTGTGTGCAACCAGTCTTCCCTCGTAGTCAAATAAAATGATCGGATCCTTCATATACTGAAGAATCATGTTTCGCGTAATCTCCACCGTCACGCTCGGCAAATAGTTAAATGTATAGAAATACAAAATCAATCCGACCAACACATAAAGCAGCAAAGACGGATCCACAACAAGCGGAATATATCCCGCAATATAGACCGTGTAAATCACTACCGTCAACACCATACCGAAAATCGGACCGTAATACCGGTTCAGATAAACCTTCGGCGCTTCTTTACATTTCACAAAAAGAAGAACAATCGTCGCCACGATCATGATAATGTCAAATGTAATATGTACATGGAACGGTATCATCGGAACATACGTCAATATATAGCCATCTGCAAACGGTTCCTTACGATACGAAAGCGCAATCTCCTTAAACGGGTTCGCCAGCAAAAAGATGGCATCCACAAAACAATAGGCCAGGAATATATATTTGAGCACTCTCGCTGCCTTCCTCTTAGATCCGATATACGTGAGGATGTAGTCATAGTAAAAATAGATCATCAAATCCATCAACACAAAGCTGCAAGAACATCCGATGGACTTCATCAACATCGCTTCCGAACTGATGTTGAGCGTATATGCAAGAATCATCAGGAAGTTCATCAACATGGCGATACCGAGCTTTTTGCTGATTGCTGTGTCTTTACGATATGATTTTACCAAAAAGAAAGCTGAAACTAACGCCGCCAGATAATAACCGGCAATTATGAGTTCTTCCACGTTCACTCCCCCTATAAACCATATATAAGAAAAGTATAACACAAGCCTTTTTTATTTGCTATTTATATTTGCCACAAAAAACAAGTTTTTATGCATAAGTTTTTCCTGCCCGTGACATACTATGCAAAAAAAGGAGGTAACTTCATGAAAACTTTAGATTATATTGCACTGACAATTACCATCATCGGTGCCGTCAACTGGGGCCTCATCGGTTTCTTTGACTGGAACCTGGTGGCTACACTCTTCGGCTCCATGAGCCTGTTCTCCCGCATTATCTATGCGCTTGTAGGACTTTGCGGAATCTACTTACTGACTCTGTATATGAAACTCGGCGCCATTGATGAGGCGTAAAGAACCGGATTATGGTTGCAGCGAGCTCCTTTGCTATGCAGGGGAGCTCTTTTGGCGGTGCTTTTTGGGTCGGCGGTACTTTTGATTCGCGCCGCTTTGGGGCCGGCGGTGGGCATATGCGCATCGCATCACTCTTCTATGCCCAAATTCTTCGCAACGAACTTGTGTTATGTAAACCTTTTGGGTATATAGAGCTATTAATCTTTCCCATGCCCAATATTTCGAAAAAAATTGGGCATAGGAGAAAATCTTTCTTGTATATGCCCTTTAGGTTTACATAATGCAGATTTCCTATCTTATTATTGGGCATAACAACTTACACTCTTCTACATATGCCCACAGACAAACTTACAGACAAACCCACAGGCGAACCCACAAACGAACTCACAGACAAACCCACAGGCGAACCCACAAGCGAACTCACAAACGAACCCACGGGCGAACTCACAAACATCTAACCACCCATCCTGATTTTTTGCCTCATTACAAGAAATATTCTTTTACAGTTCTTTGTACTGTGTCATTGCAGAGCGGATGTTCCTTGGTTTCATAAGTGGCAATAAGATTGATAGTGGGAATGATGCCATGCGATGTGTATAACTGTAACTTCGAACAAGCTTTTTGACAATATGACGGATGATCCATCAGCCCGAAGTGCTCCCAGTAATAAAGGCTGCCGGTGCGGGGATGAAGAATTGTAAAATCAGGATAGATTGTTGTATCGCCGAGCCGCAACGCACATTCATAACGAAACGGAAGCTTTTTCTCGGAAAGTACTGCTTCAATCATAGCTTCGGATTTTGAGCGCACACATAGACCGGACACTGTTTTGTGAATTTTTTGTTCAGGGTAATTTGGATTGGTTTCATAGAAACAATTCATCCAGTTGAAATGTTTTTGATCTGACGGTTGAAAATAAGGCGAAAGAAGTCTCCTGACTTCAGGATGTTGTGAAAGGACAGAATCTGCTTCATCGTGAGCAGGATCATAATGCCTGAAAAAAGAGTCCAAAGCTGCTTTTTCCTTCTTTAAATTTTTAAGCAAGGAAATCAGATATTTTTTCATTGCAAGTTGTCGGGCGAGATGTTGTTGATCTTTCGGAATGTAAACGGAACTGTGGCCGTCGCTGCAATACCACTTATAATGCTCACCGTTGCGGGAACAGATAAGTTTTCCTTCCGGAAGTGCGGCGAGTTGCGCCTCGATCGATGTGATTTCTGCCTCGAGCTGTTGACGCCGGGCATACATTTGATTGTAGATCGTAAAATGACCTCCCTTCTGCTTTTCCACCATGATAATTACAATTGCAGGCAACGTCAAGTAATTTTTTGAGCGGTTTTCACACATACTAAGAAGGATGAACGAGACACAAACAAAAAACGATACAGTAACATTTTAAAACAGGAGTGCATGATATGAAAAAAGCAATGTTTGAGACGGGCCGGAGCAGCGTAACGCTTCCGATGCCTGCGTATATCTCCGGCTGCGGATGTATCGCCGGAAAAAAAGAAAGCGAAGGACCGCTGGCCGGGGCAATCGACTTTCTGTCGTCAGACAACACGTTCGAAACGGACAACTGGGATGCGGCCGAAAGCAAGTTGCAGAAGGAAGCCGTGCGCATCACTTTGGAAAAAAGCGGTGTCGACAAAAGAGAAATCCGATATTTGTTTGCGGGCGATCTGCTTGGACAATCCATCGCCAGCTCTTTCGGACTGCTGGACTTTGAGATTCCGCATTTCGGGCTGTACGGCGCCTGCTCTACCTGCGGCGAGTCGCTGAGTCTCGGCGCCATGACCGTCGGAACCGGACTTGCGTCCAAAGTCATGTGCGTGACATCCTCACACTTTGCCAGCGCCGAAAAAGAATTCCGTTTTCCGCTGGAGTACGGGGCGCAGAGACCGGTTTCTTCCACATGGACCGTAACCGGAAGCGGCGCCTTTTTGCTGACGGGAGATGAGGACGGTAAAACCCTGGCCAAAATTTCGGAAATCACCACGGGCCGAATCATTGACCTGGGTGTCAAGGACAGCCTGAATATGGGATGTGCCATGGCTCCGGCCGCAGCCGACACCATCCGCCAGCACTTGGAGGACTTCGGGCGCAAACCGGCCGACTACGACGCCATCATCACCGGAGATTTGGGCCAAATAGGAAGTCAGGCGCTCATCAAACTGCTTCTGGACAAAGACATTGACATCACAGACAAACATTTAGACTGCGGATTGATTATTTTTGATATTGAGCAACAGGATGTGGGATCCGGCGGGTCCGGATGCGGTTGCGCGGCGGTAACTTTGGCCTCCCACATCCTTCCGCGAATTAAGAGCGGCGAGTGGAACCGTGTGCTCTTCCTGCCAACCGGCGCGCTTCTGAGCAAAACAAGTTTCAACGAAGGACAGGCGGTGCCGGGCATCGCCCACGCCGTGGTGCTGGAACATGTGGGATAAATAAGCAGTAGAAATGCAAGCAGAAACCCGTCCCTAACGAAATGTTAGGGGCGGGTTATTATACCGTTATGCACCGACACAATTTCAAGACAATATAGCTTTACATTTTATCTGTTCAACTCTTCTTGAATCCATATGTTCACACCCTTTTACTGCTATATAAAAATACCGGCACCGGAACATATGGTTGTCAATCATTGTATCACTTTAAGTAACCAGTACAACAACCCCAGCGCCCAGCTGGTCAGGATTCCGTAGAGAATGACCGGGCCGGCAATGGTGAAGATTTTGACACCGATACCGAACACCTGCCCTTCCGGTTTATATTCGATGGCGGGCGAAGCAACCGAGTTGGCAAATCCCGTAATAGGAACAAGCGCTCCCGCCCCGGCCCAGGCAGCAAGATACTGATACAGACTGAGCCCGGTCAGAAGAACACTGAACAGGACAAGAAGAAGGGAACACCATGAGCCGGACGTCTCCTTATCCAGACCGATGCTCTCACAATAGTTGAGGATCATCTGCCCGAGCACACAGAACAGACCTCCGACAAAAAAAGCCTTGAGCATCTGCCACCAAAGATTTTTGGTCGGCGTCACCTGTTTGATGTACTCGTTGTATTTCTGCTTCTCCAGGTCCTTTTCGTCCTGCCTCTGCTGGTCCGCCTGCGCGGAAAGAACCGGGTCCGGGGCCGTTGTCCCGTCCTGCACTCCGCTGTTTTCCTGAATATCTTCCGCCGCCTGCGGACTGATTCTGATCTGTTCCTCATTCATGTGTTTTTCCTTCCTTTCTGCGTTACCACATAAACACGCCTTCCATGTAATAAAAAAGAGAACCGACTAATTTACCTACTGCTAACCCTGCAATGACGAGGCCGACACCGCGCTTCAACTTCATCCGGTGCGCCATAATCGGAATCGCATCCAGCAATTCTGCAATAGAAACCGCCAGTGTTCCGACATAGATACCGACAAACAATCCGATTACGGCAAGCAACCCCTTCTGCCACACAACCGGGATCCCGATGACCGGCAGCGAATAGTTAGCTTCAAGCAACTTTTCAACAAATAAACTAAACAGGTTTCCGAGAAAGCAACCTGAAATAATCATATTTTCATACGTCATAATGTGATCGGCACTGTCCGTATGCTCGGCAAAGCGCGGTACAAGTCCCACCGCCGTAAACACCGTAAAAACACCGCTCGCCACGGACATTCCCGCGCACAATCCAAGCACGGTCAAAACCAACTGCTCCGCCAACTGTTCCACCCACATAACCTGCTCCTTTGCTACTGCACATCCACCTTGGACCCCTCCCGGTCACGGCGCTTAATGATGGCTTCATCCATGTCGCGTTCATAATTTCGCATAGAAACTTCGATCGGGGTCGGCTCGGACGTAATCTTCTTTTTGCCCACGTGATTGTAAAAGACAAGAATTCCGATCAGCAGCCCTAAGCTGTAACTAACTTCGAGAAGCGTGAAGCCGCCGGAAGAATTGCCCGTGACAAACTCGTAAAACTGACTGAATATATTGGTAATGGAAATATCATTGTGAAATGCCATAATCGAAAAGGCGCCGCCGAAGAGACAAATAAGACTTACAACAAGCACCTTCAGCTTTCCGAGCAGCGTGTCAAATCCTTTTTGTGCTGCGGAATCTTTCCACTCGACGATACAATCGGACTCCCCATGGGGGATGACCAGACAATCCGGAAACTTTGCCTGCACCGACGCGGTAAGCCAAAGCAAACTGATGACCTGCTTTTCCTTCTTTTCAAATTTGTACAAAACAATATTTTTGACCCCGGCACATACAGCCGGATCCGCCGCATAGACAGACGCCACATCGCTGATCCGCACAGATTTTTCCCGGACCTGCACGCTGTCTTCCATTTCTATATACACAAAATTTTTCAATCGCTCACACTTCCTTTGGATTATATTGTTTCATGGGCACAACTTTTTTATGCAAAAGACATAAAAAGAGAGCCGGATTATTTCAAAAACAATCCGACTCTGTATCGTCTTTTATAAAATGCAAATCCTACATAAAGGAAATGCCGAGTGCTTTGATGAGACATCCGACTGCGAGTCCGATGACCCAAAGAATCGCAACAATCTTAACATTTTCAAGAAATTTTTTATTTGTGCGGAACAATGTGAGAAGCGCCACGCCTGCACCGACGAGAAGTCCCGAAATCAGCGCGCCCTCGCCGAGCATACCCCATGCATACAGTTCCGTCAACGCAACAGAAACCGCACAGTTCGGAATCAAACCGATGATGGATGCCAAAACTATGACTCCGTAAGATTCGCCGATGGTAACATACTGAATACCTTCCACACCGATTCTCTTCATGAGATATGTAATAATAAGCGAAATAATAAATACAAACAAGAGAACTTTCAGACTGTGACGGAGTGCCGATTTAAAAATCCCGTCCTCACAGTGACAATGTTCGCTCTCGCACATTTCGTGAATGTGATATTCCTGCTTTTTTCCTTTGTTTGTCAGGCGGCAAATACCGTCAATGACAAAACCTGCTGCCATACCGGTAATCAACTTCACCGCCAGGATCGAAACAATCACCTTGCCCGGCACCTGATTCGAAATCAAAACCGGTATCATCTCATCGGAAGTCGAAAGATAAACTGCAAGCAACGTACCGAGTGATACGATTCTTCCGGCGTAAAGACCGGTCGCAGCCGTCGAGAAGCCACACTGGGGAACAAGTCCTGCCAGCGCACCTACCGCCGGTCCGAAAGGACCTGCCTTTTCCACGAACTTCACAACCTTGCTTCCTGTATGATGCTCCAAATACTCCATCAGCAAATAGGTCAAAAACAGAAATGGAAATATCTTGAGCGAATCTATGCACGTCTCAATTAATACATCTAAGAAAAACTCCATTATAACTCCATTCCGGACAATGTCCTAAACACACGACGTTATAATAGCACACTTTTTTCTTTTTGTGTATAGGAAATTTGTAATAAATTCTTAATATTCCGTGAATGTTTTTAGTGCAACATTCCCTCCGCACGCAAATGTTCCAGAAAGGCTTCGCAACCTGTTATAACATCGCGGTAGGTCGCATCAAAATCACCCGTGTACCAAGGATCCGCCACATCCCGTCCGCTGTCTGCAAACGTCAGCAGCTTGTGGATCTTGCCGTCCGGATCGCCGCCCGCAATGCGGTTCATGTTGCGGATGTTCATCGTGTCCATCCCGATCAGGTAATCATAATAATCGTAATCCGCCTGCGTCATCTGCACCGCCCGGTGAGGAATGACCGGAATTCCAACCTGCCGGAGCTTATTTACCGTCCCATAGTGGGGACCGTTTCCAATCTCCTCGCGACTGGTCGCCGCGGAGCTAATTTCGAAGAGGTGGGAAAGATGGTTTTGGTTTACTATATGTGTCATTACTGATTCTGCCATGGTGGAACGGCAGATGTTGCCGTGGCAGATGAATAATATTTTTATCATTCTATAAAAACTCCTTTAAATGCGCTATTTTCCAGTGTTTTCAAGCATTTTCAGATTCCTGATTTTACACCCTAACTTGGCATATCTTGGCATATCTTGGCATATCTTTCCCTGCAAAAGTGGTAAAAAAAGTGGTAAACTGTTTGCGTTTACCACTCGACTTTTTCAGGCTCCCGCAACTCTTCGCATTTCATCTTTCGCATCCTCAAAGTTCACATGGGTATATGTGTTCAAAGTAACACTTATATCTGAGTGCCCCATAATATACTGTAGAGTCTTGGGATTCATGCCGGATTTTGCCATATTCGAACAAAACGTATGACGACACACATGCGGTGTTATCTTAGGCATCTGAATCTTATATATACTATTATATTTATCTCTGATGTGCTGCATATACTTTTCCCAATGCAAAGCCACCATTGGTCTGTCATTTTTATCCAAGAACAAAAATCCTGTATATCCTTGAATCATAGGTTCTACTGTAGGTCGTGGACGATTAGCAATTATTCTTCTAAAACATGCTGCCACTTCTTCAGTCATTGGAACAAACCGCACACCACTTTCTGTTTTCGGTTCTTCAATAGAATATTCCATATTACGCTTTCTCTGTAACTGATGATCCACCCTAATCTTCATATCATTAAATTGAATATCAGAAATAGTAAGTCCACAAAACTCCGAAATACGAAGCCCCGTATTGAACAGAATATAAATACCATCATAGTATTTGCAAAAATGCTTATCTTCCTTTATGAATTTTAAGAAATCCCGCTCCTGCTTTTTTGTAACAGCTTCTCTTGTTACACTGTCATTTACAACTACTGAAGCGAGTTCAAATCCAAACGGATTCTTACGAATCAAATCATCGTCTACCGCCATCTGAAAAGCCGGACGTACAACACCTCTGATTGAATGAATTGAGCTATAGCCTCTGCCATCGACTTTTTGCAATTTAATCAACCATGCCTTGGCATCGCTAAGTTTAACCTTATCAATTCTTTTTCTTCCAAACTCTTCTTTCTTAATAATATTGACAACAAATTTGTAATTTGCCGCTGTATTATGTCTCACGCCGGTTTTCAATGAAATATACTTTTTAACCAATTCCAGTACAGTCATATTCCCACCGTTTGGAGTAATCTCATCAAACAAATCTCTTTCAATTTGTTTTTCTTTCTCTCTCAGCGATAAATCTCTTAACTTTCCTTTTGGGGTTGGATCATTTTTTTCTAATCTCCAACTGTAAACATCTCTACTAACACCATCTTTGTCAATATATTTATAACGATATCTTCCGTCTGGTCGTTGGGACTCTCCATTACGAAGAATACGATTTTTATTATCTCTACGCTTCTCGCTCATATTATTCTCTCCTTTCATCAAATAGAAAGAGAGCCCAAACTCATGGTTACATTGTACCACAAATGTGACCCTCTTTCCATATAGTTTTTGAAATTATTAAAAATTTTATATTGTGGATGCGTTATCCAAAAATTCCTCAAACTGTCTTCGCTTAATAAGTGCTTTATTTCCCACATAAAGTATAAATTCGGCATCCGGATATCTATCAATTAATGCACGAATTTTCTTTTCACCAATGTGATAGTACGCTGCCGCTTCATAAATACTAAGCAAAAACCTGTTCCACACCGGAATATCTGATGGTAGTTCTAACAATTCCTCTTCCATAAACTACGCCCCCAGTTCCAGTTGCCTCTTCAATATCACATCCACAATATTGATGGCTTCCCTACTAGTAATATTCCCTGCAACAGAAAGTACTTGTTCAGCATCAATCGTACAGATTTGTTCTGCCAAAAACACTGTATTTTTCTTCAAATACCCCTCAACATCATCAGGCTTTAACATAAAATGTACCGGAAAATCTGCCTTTTCATATTGAGTGGTTCCTGGAATAACTGTATATACAGGAGCATGCTTATTTGCTTTATTGCAACTCACGACAATACACGGTCTGCATCCTGACTGTATATGTCCTTTTCTGGCTCCTAAGTCAACCCAAATAATACTATTTCTTCTTATATTATTACCCTGTGCTTTTCTCATGCTTCCACCTCCTGCTTTTTCTTGGGCGGTTCATACAGATAAAGATACTGCTCCTTTTCATCCACAGTAATCATTCTGAATCCATGTTCCCTAACCAACCCAACTTTGAAATATGCGTCTGCCATCCCCGATGAAATTGCATCCATGTTTACTGCCACGATCGCATCAGCCTTTCCTGCCTTCATGTATGCAATAGCATTATAGAACAACCTGTTTCTTACTCCGGTTCCCATAATTCCTCTTCTGAAAATTCTCACCGGAAGCAAATTATTACGTTTGGTAAATTCATTTATTCGATTTAACTGCTTATCCTCTTTCTTTTTTGCCATATATTCATCTTGTTCTTCGTCTGAAGACAAGAAAACAATACACTTTAAAGGCTTATTTGAAATTGGTTTATAATCTCTATTTCCTCTTCTCACTTAACACGCCATCCTTTCCTTCTTCATCAACATACCGTCTACTAATAAAAGACAGGTGTTTTTGACATACTCCTGCTCTTCCTTTGAAAGACAGGCTAACTTTTGATTGAAAGTATCTGTTTGAGACATTCTGGGCTCAATAGCTAACACCCTGTCTGCATTCACCCCGAAGACTTCCATAATCTTAAATAAAACTTCAAGACTAAATTTTCTCTGTCCCTGTTCAATTAACGAATAGTGAATAACACTTAAATCCAACTTCTCAGCAATCTGTGACTGTGTCAGATGTCTTTCGCTTCTTAACTCTCTCAAAACATCACCCACAGCATACTTATCATACTTATACATAACATTGCCTCTTTCCGATTCTGTTCCAACTTTCTGCAACATCAACAGCCACCTTCTTTCTTTGCCATATCAAGTGCTGCTATCGCCTCTTCTTCTGTTGGATAGTGACCATAAAAATTCTCATACTGGTCATATACATTCACACCGTCAAAATCTATGGCGAGATACTTTTTGTGTTCCGGGAGGAAGAGTAAATTCTCTTCCTCGCCATTGTGAAATGCACTTAACATCCGGCACCTCCGTCCCAAGGTTCTGTGACATCAGTATTCTTACTTTCCTGCTCCACATCCACCACATGAATCAGCACCATATTGTCACTGGCGAACTGCATAAACGCAACCAAGTCTTCTGTGTCCTCGGAAATATCATCAAAGCTACGAATAAAAAGATGATTGATGATTGACATCTCCATCGCCCTGTAAATCTCATCAAGCTGTGGTCTGTCAATATCCCTGCTGCCACCTCTGTCTACATCAACACAAAGGATTTCACAACCTTCCTTATCTCCGGCAGCAATCATTTTCTCGCAGAAATCCATCACCTTATGCTCCGCTTTTCTGGATTTAATGAACCCAACTGCCAAATTACCGTTTACCTGTCTCATAAAACTGTTATTACTCTTCATTTTCGTATCACCTTTCGTTTGCAAGATTAATAGTGATACAAGCGCTTATATCATTCCTCAAGCAGCGTCCTGCTTGATATGTATAAATGATAACTCATCCCAAATATTTCATCTCACGCTCAGAAGGCTATCTTTTTTCATAAATTAGTCCTCTGAGGACTAAATTGCTATACTCTGATGTAATTGTTCAATCAAATCCATCTGCATCTGAGTCAGTACCGGCATTTGCTTTTTGCCAAAAAGAAGGTAGTCGGCAGAGCAATTTAAAACCTGCGAAATTACAAACAAATGTTCCAACGAACATTTTGCTTTACCGGTCTCAATACGGGAAACCTGATTCTGATTAATTCCAAGATATGCCCCCAGCATTGCTCCCGACATCCCGCACTTAATACGCTGCTCCTGAATGCGCATTCCAATATTCATTCTCTGGATTTCGTCCAAAGCCATAACGTCATTTTCAGCAATCACTCTGCCACCTCCTTCCTTCTTTATTGACAAACAAAAACGCCTAACAAAAATACACTTGTAACTTGCATTACAAACATATTCTCGTCAGGCGTTGGTAGCTATAGTAACCTATGCTCCGATTTGCTCAGTACGATCCGTTCTATTGTTATTACTAGCTTTACCATCATGGAGGGAAACTGCCACAACAGCTCTGCATATCGGACATTTTATCGAAACGATGCCCTTTGAACCTCGCATTAAATCAAACAAGCGCTTGTTTTTGCAGCAAGGGCAGGCAACGTGTATGTATTCATCTTCCACACTTTGCACCTCCTAATTTCTGCGTAAGGCAACTGTTGTAATTTAACCTGCTAAGGTAGCGTAGATTAATTATAGAACATATGTTTGTATTTTTCAAGTGAAAAAGCAACATTTGAATAATTTTATTTAATTAACAACAAAAACCGTGTTAATGCTCTTCATTGTAGCTTTCCACTATAAAATACCTCCAATATGTTTTCTTGTAATCAATGTCGAATATACCTCAAATACAGTTCGAATATAGTTCGGTACAATTATAAAAAGAGTCACCCGATTTTACGAATGACTCTCAGTTCAAACAATTACTCTCTATAATTCTTTATCAGTCCATACCTACCACGTTTTTCGTCCTTAGTAAACTCTTCGAGATGTACATTACTATAATCCAGCGGTGGCAATATATTTTCGATAATAATCGTTTGTCTATTATTTTGATGCGATATTAAATAGCTAAACAAGCCAGCCTTCATGCTTTCCGAAGCATTTCCATTTATGTCATGGTCTTCTTTCTCCTTTAAGGAAAGTATTGGTGAATCTACTACTAATAATTGGGGAACGATTTCACCTTTTTTCTCCAGACAGTTTTGAATCGCAATCGCAACTATGGTATTTAAAAAAGCACGAAAACCTTTTCCTTGGCTTCTTTTCACATGACCATTAACCTTTATATCATAAGAATCCATATCAAAAACCACTTCATCCAAATCGTGATAATTGCAATCAGATAATATCTGAAATAATTCCTTTTCCAATTCAGATTTAAAAACTTTTTCTACAGTTCGTTTCAATTCAAAGTGAAAATCTTCTGAATTTTCCATAACAACATCATCTAACTCATTTATTAATACATCAGAAAAAGCATCTATCATCTCCTTAGCTTTATACTGACCTAATGCAATTGTATAATCTGATAGCAAGCCTTTTAACTTAGCTATTTGTGGTCTTAACTCTCCACGAATACGTTCATCTATCAACTTTCTTTCTTCAACAACTTTTTTTCGTTCTTCAATAAACATGCTAATCTCTTGTGTTATAGATAGCTGTACAGATTTCAGATCTCCTACCTGTAGCTCTATTTTTTCAACTTCTGCAATAGCCGCCTCTAAACAAGATTCATTTTTCTCCTTTGATAACTCCCCATTACAGAATGGACATTTATCAAGTTTCGGTATATCCTCTGCATGAATATCTCCCTCAACAATAAAAGTCAGACGTCTAATATCTGCCTCGTACTGAGATAATAAATAGTTATTTCTATTCTTTAAAACTCTACAGTTTGTCATCTCTTCATCTATTTCTGTTATACGTTCGGCACATTCAGCGGTTCTTTTTAATGCTTCGTCTAATGCTCCTTCTGCAGCTCCAATTTCATTAATTAAATCATCTATTTTTCTTTGCAATTGTGCCGGTGTTTCTTGAGAAAAAGAATTTAATTCAGATATTCTCTTGTTTTTAAGTGCCCCCATACTTCTATCAACAAACGATTTAACTGCTTCGGATTTTGCCTTCCTAATAGTCGGGTCCAAACATGATTTATCCGGCAAATAATTTTTCTTCGTTGCAAAATATAGCAAAGCAGTAAGAACCGGCGTATCTACTCGAGGATTTACACCTTTACCAGATGACAAAATACTGGATGTACCTTGTAGCCTTGTTTCATCCAATAGCATCATATGAGAGAATGTTCTCAAAGTTAACTTCTGAGTTTTGCCATATACCGTCCTTAATATATCTGTTTGCTTTGTGATGCCCATCAACTTTAACCAGATTCCACCGATGCTTTTATCGCCACTCCCCTTTTTGTATGTACCACTTTCAATGTCCTCTAATTCGCTGACCACATCAAAATTCTTGGCATCAATAGCACGTTGCATTATTAGCTTTTTACCATCCACATCAAGCTCCAATAATATTCTGGTGAGATTAATTTTTGAATCAAAGCGATGTTCACTTGCACCAAACATATAATCTATACCATCCAAAATCATACTTTTTCCGGTATTTGATTCACCATATATGATATTCAATCCCGGTTCAAACCCAACTTCCGAAACTGTGTTTACATCAGTAAAAAAAGCCATCCGTTTTATATAATACATCCTTGTCACCCCCTAATAGATTGTAAGGAATATGATTGTATGATTTCCATCAATTCCTCATCACTTTTATCTTTGTATTTTGTTACCGCTTCTTTTGACACCTTCAAATAATCTTCGGAATATTCGCATTCAAATTTATCTACATATTTTTTCCCAACATCAGATATTGAAAACAAATATCCCCTATCAACTGTAACATCAACCATTCCTTTTACCACAAGTGTCTTTATAGCTTCTTTCAACAAACTCCTTCTATTTGAAATTTCTCCAAATTTTACTCGGTTATTTCCATGAAGATTAATTGCCGCAAGTTCAAAATCAGCACCATAACAAGATATAAAATCTAATATAACTACTCTATCAATTGAAATGGGACTTTCCCCTGATACAGCTAACAATAAAAGTGAACGTAATTCCATTTCAAATGGTGTATTAAATAAGTTTTTACTCATCTTCCTCATCCTCCACCCAAGACAGTCGCTTATCATTTACCAACATATGACATACACCCTTTTTTTCTCCCGGTCCCACCCAATTTAGCAGATCATTGTCTAAATTGTGTGAAATTGGCAATATTGAAGCATGTTCGATTACCGCAGTCAACCTATCAAACCCTTTTGGATATTGTTTATCGTGCGTTGTTATCACACCATCATACACCTCATCTTTTAGCAATTTGAAACCTTCAATTTCTTCTTCATGTATTGTATCGCGAAGTTCCCTATGTATTGTTTCCGCAGTATAATAATCCTTGCGTTGACGATCAAAATCTCTTCTCAATCGAGGATATGCGTCCAAGTCAGATGGTCTAACATATTCTTCACCCGTAAGTTCATGATAAACTTTATACAATTCTTTTACATATTCCATTTCATGGGTTTCAATATCTTCTGGCGGTTCTAAACGTTTAGGCTTTTTCTTTTTAATTATTTCATTGAAATAACTGATATCCTGCTCAATCTTTTCCACCTCACCAGAATCATCTTTTAGTAAATTATTACGTACTACCGCATACAAAAATGCCCTGCCTAAAAACTCTGCGCAGTCGTTATCATTATGCAATTGAAGCAATTCATCTATTTGAACTTGTTCCAAATCCGATTCTTTAATTAGGCTTATCATCTTAGGGTACATACGTGCCTCTAACATTTGATTTAAATAATCATCAATAATATTAGTAGAAAAATAATCTCCAATCGTATTAACAACATCTGCTCTACCTGCCGCATTCTTGATGTTCTCCGGAATATCTGTTGCTTGTTCATAGCAGTTTTTTGCTAATGTGGGTGTAATATGATACGGATTTCCCACTCGATTAACTACTCCTTCTTGAACAATAATAGGTTCAAAAAGCCTTCTTGCCATTTCTGTCATATTCGACTTGGGTACAGCCAATTCTAACACTCTTACAAACGAAGCATAATTATATACTGACATATCTTATGTACACCCCTTCCTTTATTACTTGTATATTACTAATTCATCCCGCTATTCCAACCCATGAATCTCTTCCTGTAACTTTTCAAGAAACTCAAGAATCTCTTCAAACTCCGGTATATTCCCATATATCATATTCCTCATTGCCTGATAATCTTCTTGCAGTGCACTTAAAACAGCTTCTCTTGGTAGCAGTTCTATACTACTCAAAGTTGCTGTTTCATAATGAGCCCCCTTGGCATAATAAAATTTTTGCTTAAATGCAACATCCTTTTCCAATAATTCTTTTCTATCAAATGCACTTTCTTTCACCCATGAATTACCAAGATTATAAACATCATATAAATGTCTTGCATATCTGGCAGGCAATGCTTTTCCTTCCGGGAAGTTTGCAATTTTATGTAATATGGTAAGTTTTTCCCAAAAAGTTCTCTCAACATCAATAGTCAGAACCGCTGTCTCTTTTTGCGAAAATATATCCGGATATTTTACAGCTGCAAATGGAGTTACCGTAGTCTCATGAGATGGCATCCATTCTGCCAATGGTCCGATTTCCAATCTTACACAGGAACGCAGATACTCTGCTTCAAATATCTGCGGATAATAAAAATTAACCACCATCTCATCTTCTGTATCAACAGAAATCCATTCTCCGGTCCCCAGTTTTTCTTTTATTTCTAAATTCAACTGAGGAACCAATTCCTCTTTATAAAACTTTGCAGCTTCAGCGTTGATCTTTTTATTAAATATATCCTGCTTTGTTTTTGACCTTTCTTCCCAAGGATTTATCTCGTCATTAATAATTTTTCTCCAATCCAGAATCAAATCTATATCCTCGGAAAATCTTTCGATAACATGGTACGATTTAGATAAACTTGTACCACCTTTGAAAACAAAAGCATTCTTGTACTTACAATCATGAAACAGATGGTCCAACATAAAACACACCCAAAAGTCTTTCTCAATTACATTTGGCTGCATTCCCATGGAAATTGCAGTTGCTTGAAATAATTCTGTTCTCTCTTTTATCTGTAATTTGGCAACTTCCCTCATTATTCAGCACACACCTTTCTGATTACTGCATATATCCATTCACTTACACCCGTTGCTTCCTCTAACATCTTTTTCTTCTCCGCTTCAGGCAGTCTGTTTTTCAAACTTATGATAATATTGTCATCAATCCGCTCTTTTCCCAATGTCTTTAAAGCCTCAATAACCAAAGTGGTTGTTTCAGACATAAATGAAATCTCTCTATTCGCACGATGTTTAAAAGACAATGTAATATTATCCCACGAAAATTTTCTATAAGGTCCGTCACTAATATAGGACCAAACAACAGGAACCTGTGTAGATAGTCCCAGCTTATTTAATGCTACGTCTCCGCATGGTGCAATGGTCCAACGAAAACTTCTGGCAATCGCATATGCTATCGCATCTGGATTTGCAGGAATATACTCTTTAAGCAACTTACTATATACCGGCTTTTCATACACTCCGTCCATAATTCTTCTTATATTCTTTTCTTCAACTTGTCTTCCGAGACATTTTCTTACAGTTGTTGTTGTCGCAATATCCGTAAAATCCGATGTCAAAAAAACTGTTCCCGGTTCAGCCAACTCTATTCTCTTCTTTATTTCTGTGTAAATACCGCTTGCCATAAAACCACTCTCCTTGTTTTGTCACGATTATTATATAATTTTCGTGACATTTTTTCAATAATATTTTATATATTATCTCAAAAATTATTTGATTTTATTTAGCAATCTAATCTTTTCAAAATAAACAGGCGAAGGGTATCACAAACAACCCTTCGCCCAATATAGACGTTCTCAATTTTCTTTTGAAGCATAATAATCATCAAATAACTTATTGGTTGCATCAAAGGTATCTTTACAGATACTCGGTAATTCTCGTCCCCAAGCTCCGGTTGCCTGCTTGAAGCCTTTTTCAACCGCCGCCTGCATTTCCTTCATCTTGTCTACATCATCGCCGGCTAGCGCACAAGCAAAATCAAACAATCTCTGCGAGGTCTGCTTTACACCCCAATATCCATCTTCTGAAATATCCTTCTGTGCC
>JAFTVQ010000098.1 GCA_017461865.1 Lachnospiraceae bacterium
AGACGGTTGTCTTACCGTTTGAAAATGCCGTATGTTGACACGGACAAGTTGATTGAGAAAAAACAGATGACGACCATAAGTCATATTTTTGAGACGCAGGGAGAGGAAGCGTTCCGGGATATGGAGACAGATTGTCTGAAGAGTTTGTTTGAGAATAAACAGGATTATGTGATAGCTGTCGGCGGCGGACTGGTGCTCAGGGAGGAAAACAGGGCGCTGATCCGTGAACTCGGTAAGGCTGTTTATCTGCGTGCGAAACCGGAGACCATCTATGAAAGACTGAAAGACGACACATCACGACCGCTGTTACAGTGCGAAGATCCGCAGGGGAAAATCGGTGCGATGATCAAAGAGAGGGGACCTGTTTATGAGTCGGCGGCAAAGATTGTGATTGATGTGGACGGGAAGCGTTTTGAAGAGATTTTAGATGAGATTGAAAAGGAGACAGCAAAATGAAAATTTTAGTGTTGAACGGACCGAATCTTAATTTTCTCGGAATACGTGAGCCGGAGATTTACGGCAAGCAGACGTATCAGGATCTTCTTGATATGCTGAATGAAAAGGCAGAGAAGGATGGTTTTGAACTTGTTGCAAAACAGAGCAATCATGAAGGACAGCTCATTGACTGGATTCAGGAAGCTTATTTTGACGGTACGGATGGTATTGTGATCAATCCGGGCGCGTTGACGCATTATAGTTATGCGCTTTTTGACGCACTTTCCTCCGTGACAACGATTCCGAAGATTGAAATTCATATTTCGGATATTACAAAGAGAGAGGGATTCCGAAAAGTGTCTTTGACAAAGGATGGGTGTGACAGACAGATTTACGGTCACGGCTTTGCCGGATATCTGGAAGCAATTGATGCAGCCATCGAACTGGCACGAAAAAAGTAGTTGAAAAAAGTAATAATTTAGTATACACTAGTAAAGAATTGTGTAGTGAAAAAATTTAGGAGGAAAATAGATTATGATTTCTGCAGGTGATTTCAGAAATGGTGTTACGATTGAGGTGGAAGGTAATATTTACCAGATCATCGAATTCCAGCATGTAAAACCGGGTAAAGGAGCTGCTTTCGTACGTACCAAATTAAAAAATATTATCAGTGGCGGTGTGGTTGAAAAAACATTCAGACCGACTGAGAAGTGTCCGCAGGCGCGTATTGACAGAAAAGATATGCAGTATTTGTATTTCGACGGCGATCTTTACAACTTCATGGATGCTGAGACATTTGAGCAGATTGCACTTAACCAGGATGCAGTCGGTGATGCCATGAAATTTGTAAAAGAAAATGAAATGGTTAAAATGTGTTCACACAACGGCAAGGTGTTTGCAGTGGAACCACCATTGTTTGTAGAATTGGAAATTACAGAAACAGAGCCTGGATTCAAGGGTGATACAGCGACAGGTGCTACAAAGCCGGCTGTTGTAGAGACAGGTGCTACTGTTTACGTACCATTATTTGTAAACCAGAATGACGTAATCAAAATTGATACACGTACAGGAGAATATCTTTCCCGTGTATAATACTGGTGATATACAGTAAGAGAGCCTAAAAGACAATGAAGAGATTCATTGTCTTTTTTATTTATTTTCTAAACATATCAAAAACACATCTAAAACAAATCAATAACATTTCTATCGGAGGAAAACATATGAAAGAATTTTCAAAAAAAATATTGGAAGAAATAAAAAAAATTATACCGAAAGATCAGAGAGCGGAAGTGAATTCCATTGTAAAAAACAACGGGGTTACGGAGGAGGCTGTCAGCATTATTGAGAGGGATAAAAATGTTTCCCCGACTATATATCTCGGTGAATTTTATGAGGCGTACAGGGAAGGCGTGGAGCTGGAACAACTGGCAGAGGAGATTGTGCGCAGAAACAATGAATACCGGCTGGAAGAATCGCTGGATATCGGTTTTTTTGTGGATTATGAAAAAGCGAAAGGCAGAATCGTATATAAATTGGTTAACCGCGAAAAAAACGAAAAATTGTTGCGCAGAATTCCTTATGTGGACTACATGGATCTTGTGATGGTGTTCTATTATCTGGCCTATCATGAGGATATGGGAAATGCCACGATTCTGATTCATGATTCCCACTTGAAAATGTGGAATGTGACAAAAGAAGAAGTCTATGAACAGGCGTGTAAAAATACGCCGGTCATACTCCCGGCAGCGATTACGGGGATGAGAGAGATTATTGAGCAGATGATGGGAGATGCCGTAAAACAAGAGGAAAGTCTGCAGGAGGATGTGCCTATGTATGTAATGACGAATCCGATAAAAATGAACGGAGCTGCGACCATGGCATATCCGAATACCATCCGTAATTTTGCGAATGCACTCGGAAAAAATATATATATCATACCGAGCAGTATACATGAGGTTATACTTGTTCCGGAAACGGGGACGGAAGGAGGAAGATTGAATGAGATGGTGCAGGAGGTGAATGAGACACAGGTGGACCCGAAGGAAGTGTTGGCAGATCATGTATATTATTATGACCGGTCGTCGGATCATATGAGATCCTGTGTGTATGAACAAGTAACCTATTGCTGATTTTTATCGGAATTTTCATGGAAAGAGAAAGACTTATTTGTTATACTATCTTTTATACAGACAGAAAGAGAAATAAGCCATGTATCATAAATGTACTTTGTGCCCAAGAGAATGTCATACAGACAGAAATAAAAGAACGGGATTCTGCAATGTGAAGGCGCAGACGACAGTTGCAAGAGCAGCGCTTCATATGTGGGAGGAACCTTGTATTTCCGGTGACAACGGGTCCGGGGCAGTCTTTTTTTCGGGATGCAGTCTTGGGTGCGTTTTTTGTCAGAATCACAGAATTTCCGGCGGTGAGATAGGCAAAGAAATCCCGGTGGAAAGGTTGACGGAAATTTTTTTTGAGCTGGAGGAACAAGGGGCGAATAATGTGAATCTTGTGACGCCGGATCACTATGTGCCGTCTGTGTGCGAGGCAGTGGAAAGAGCGCATGCGCAAGGATTTTCGTTGCCTTTTATATATAATTGCAGCGGATATGAAAAAACAGAAACCTTGAGAATGCTGGAGGGACTGATCGATGTCTATCTCCCGGATTTCAAATACTGGAAACCGGAGACGGCAAAGCGTTATTGTAATGCGCCGGATTATCCGGAGCGTGCAAAAGATGCGGTCGCTGAGATGGTCAGGCAGACGGGCGCATGTGTGTTTGACGGAGAGGGAAGAATCCGAAAGGGCACCATTGTCCGGCATCTGCTCCTGCCGGGGCATGTCGGAGAGGCGAAGCAAATCATAGATTATCTGTACGGAACGTATCAGGATGATATTTATATCAGTCTGATGAATCAATTTACGCCGGTTTTGAAAAACGACAAACTTGCGCAGTTTCCGGAACTGCATCGAAAAGTGACAAAACGGGAGTATGACCGTCTGGTTCAGCATGCATTGGATATTGGAGTTACCAATGCGTTTATACAGGAGGGAGAAACAGCCGGTGAGAGTTTTATACCGATGTTTGACCTTGCGGGAGTGGAGAGAAGATGAAAACAGTGAGAAAAGCAGGGAATCCTACAGCAAAAAAGGGATGTCCGTATATGAAAAAGTGCGGAGGTTGTCAGTACATCGACATACCTTATGAAAAGCAATTGCAGCAGAAACAGGCAGAAATGAAAAAATTGCTCGGCAAGTACGGGAAAGTGGAACCGATCATCGGTATGGAAGAACCAAAGCATTACCGCCATAAAGTACATGCAGTGTTCGGATACGAAAAAGGCGGACCGGTTTCCGGC
Organism: Lachnospiraceae bacterium; assembly: GCA_017461865.1. GTDB lineage: Bacteria > Bacillota > Clostridia > Lachnospirales > Lachnospiraceae > SVFI01. The sequence goes on from JAFTVQ010000098.1 coordinate 3,795, forward strand.
ATATACGAAGAAAAGTCTCACCGGATTGTGAAAATCGACCGTTGTATGATTGAACATGAAAAGGCGGACGAGATTATTTTATCCGTGCGGAATCTTTTAAAATCGTTTAAAATCCGTACCTATGATGAAAAAACGGACATGGGACTTTTGAAGCATGTCGTAGTCAGAGTTTCAAAGATGACGGGACAGATTATGGTCATATTAGTTCTCCGGTCCCCGATTCTTCCGTCTAAAAACAATTTTGCGAAGGCGCTTACAAAGCTGCATCCGGAAATCAGCACCATCGTAATCAATGTCAATGAAAAGCGTACGACCATGGTACTCGGGAAAAGGGATATCGTGTTGTACGGAAAAGGTTATATTGAAGACAGTTTATGCGGAGTACAGTTTAGGTTGTCGCCGCAATCCTTTTATCAGGTCAATCCGGTACAAACGGAGATTTTGTATGCAAAAGCGATGGAGATGGCACGATTGACCGGCAAAGAGACAGTGATTGACGCGTATTGCGGTATCGGTACCATTGCGCTTGTTGCAGCCGGGAAAGCTGCAAAGGTTGTCGGTGTCGAGTTGAATAAAGAGGCTGTCAGGGATGCGAAAGAAAATGCCAAAAGGAATCGGGCATCCAACGCATTTTTTGTGTGTCAGGATGCGGGAAAATGGATGGTAGAAATGGCGCAACGCGGTGAGAGTGCGGATGTTGTATTTATGGATCCGCCGAGAAGCGGAAGTGATGAGGCGTTTTTGTCTTCCGTGTGCAAGCTGGCCCCTTCGAGAATTGTATACATTTCCTGCGGTCCCGATACACTGGCAAGGGATCTTGAGTACTTGACAAAAAATGGTTACCGGGTCGAAAAAATACAACCGGTGGATATGTTTCCTATGACAGCACATTGTGAGGTTGTTGTCGGACTAAAAAAAACGGGCTGTTAAAACTTTGCCGTTTCTTAACCGGAAACAAGGGTGTCTTTACTGAATCTTAACCCGTGCTTTGCTAAGATTAACGCTGGATGAATTCATATATATCATAAGAATTCAAATACTTAATTCAGCGAGGTAAAGGTTATGAATATTTTTATGTACATCATTGTGGGACTTATGGCGATTTTGGGCGGAGGATCTACGGTTGCGATTGTGGGATATCTGTTTGTGGTTCTGTTCCAGAAATTTTATCGCAAAATCAGATATGGTGCGTCACTGTATGATTAAATAGTTTATGAAGAAAAAAGTGTGGAAAAACTGGATTATTACAATTGTTATATTGGGCCTTACTTTCGGAGGCAGTTTGGTGTTGGAGTATCGGTTTGATATCAAAGAATTGATTGCGATGCTGTTTGTGTTTGCGGTTTTTTTGATATCAATGCTGACAGAAGGGTATGTTTACGGTGTCTGTGGTGCCGTGTTCAGTACTTTGGCAGTAAATTATGCCTTTACATTCCCGTTTTTTAAATTGAATTTTACCATTCCGATTAATTTTGTCTCTGCAACAATTATGGTGACGATTGCAATTTTGACCAGTATGTTGACGACCAAGATTAAAGTGCATGAAGCGTGGAAAATCGAAGGAGAGAAAGAACGTATGCGGGCGAATCTTTTGCGGGCGGTTTCCCATGATCTGCGGACTCCTTTGACAACGATATACGGGTTTAGTGAAACATTGTATGAAAAAGGGGATTCTCTTTCGGAAGAACAGAAGAGAAAAATGCTGAAGGGAATGAAAGAGGATGCCCAGTGGCTGATCCGCATGGTGGAAAATCTGCTGTCCATTACAAAAATTGATGCGGACCGGGTTCAGCTTAATAAGCTTCCGATCGTATTGGACGAACTGATCGATGCGGTTGTGATTAAATTTAAAAAGCGTTACCCGGAGCAGGAACTATGTATCGATATTCCGAGAGAAGTGATCATGGTTCCGATGGATGTGCTTTTGATTGAGCAGGTCATTGTGAATATTCTGGAGAATGCGGTCCAGCATGCAGAGGGCATGACCAAGCTTTCTCTAAAAGTGTTCCGGCTTTCGGAGCAGGCTATTTTTGAGATTGAGGATGACGGATGCGGAATCAGTCCGGACCGTTTGGAGCATATTTTTGACGGAAGTTACAGCATGGTGGCTGAAACTGCGGATGCAAATAAAAGAAATGCGGGAATCGGTTTATCGGTATGTGCTTCCATTATAAAAGCACATGGCGGGGATATCAGGGTAGAGAATAGAAAAAGCGGCGGCGCTGTGTTCCGGTTTTCGCTTGCGACGGAGAATTGTGAAAATGAATAATAATAAATACAAAGTATTATTGGTTGAAGATGATGAAAATATTACCATGTTGCTTTCGACGATGCTCGAGACGGCAGGATATCAGGTAGTGGTTGCAGGAACCTGTGATACGGCAGAAATGATGTTTTTGTCATATATTCCGGATATTATTATTTTGGATCTCGGTTTGCCGGATAAGGACGGAATTACTTTTTTGGAGAAGGTTCGTGAGAATTATTTGACGCCGATTATTATTCTGTCTGCCAGGTCGGAGGAAAAAACAAAGGTGCAGGCTCTGGATTTGGGAGCCAACGATTATATTACCAAGCCTTTCGGTTCGGAAGAGCTTTTGGCCAGAGTGCGTGCCATTCTTCGGAGTTATCGGCCGAGTGCGGACGAAGGTAGATTTCCGGGCGGCAAATTTGTTCTGAAAGACATGAACATTGATTATGATAAACGTAAGGTGTTTATCAGCGACCGGGAGATTAAGTTGACGCAGATTGAGTACAATATTCTTGCGCTTCTCTCCGAACAGTGCGGAAAGCTTTTGACGTATGCAACGATAATAAAGGCAATCTGGGGATGTTCCGACGAGGGAAGTATTAAAAAACTTCAGGTGAACATGGCAAATATCAGAAAAAAGCTCGGTTCCACGCCGGGACAGAACGATTACATCGTTAATGAAATCGGGGTCGGATATCGCATGAAGGAAGAAAATGAGTAAAAGGTTTTGTTCGTTTACATTTTTATTAAAAGGTGCTATAATAACTCAAAGCATAAAGTCGGGATAAATCTCGGCTTTTCTTTATTATGGGGTTATTAAAAATAAGTCAGAAAGGCGGAGAAGTTATGTCACTTGTTTTTACAAATGAGAACTGTGTGGGGTGCAACAAGTGTATCAGTGCCTGTAGTTGCATGGGAGCAAATGTACAGGTGGAAAGAAACGGGGAAAATCGTATTGAGGTAGACGGGGATAAGTGTATTGCGTGCGGAGCCTGTTTTGATGTTTGTAAGCACAATGCGAGAGAATTTAATGATGATACAGAGAGATTTTTTTCAGATCTTGCAAGAGGAGAAAGGATTTCCATTCTTCTTGCTCCTGCGTTTAAAGCCAACTATCCGGATGAATATGAACAGGTAATCGGCGCATTGAAAGCAGCCGGTGTAAACCGGATTATCAGTATTTCTTTTGCGGCTGATATTACGACGTGGGGATATATTAATTACATAACAAAGAACAATTTTATGGGAGGAATTTCCCAGCCTTGTCCGGCAGTAGTCGGTTATATTGAGCGGTATATACCGGAACTTTTGCCGAAACTGTTTCCGGTACAGAGCCCGATGATGTGCGGGGCAATTTATGCCAAAAAGTATATGGGCATCACAGATAAGCTGGCATTTATCAGTCCGTGTATTGCAAAGAAAATGGAGATTGATGATCCGAACAATCATGGCTATATCCAGTACAATGTCACCTTTGATCATCTGATGAAATATGTCCGTTCCCATCAGCTTACCGGAACGCCTTGTTCGGATGAGATTGAATACGGACTGGGTTCCGAATATCCGATGCCGGGCGGTCTGAAAGAAAATGTATTCTGGTTCTGCGGAGAGAGTGCACTGGTGCGTCAGATGGAAGGCGAAAAACATATGTATCATTTCCTGGAGCAGAACAAGCACCGGATTGCGCATGACAAGACACCGTATCTCTTCATCGATGCATTGAACTGTTCACAGGGTTGCCTGTACGGTACAGCGACAGAGCCGGAAAAAAATGACAATGAGGATGTTCTCTATGAGATGCTCCGCATCCGTGAGAGTTGCAAGAAAGAAGGAAAGAAAGGCCCGTGGGCGAGAGAGCTTACGCCGGAAGAGAGACTGAAAGCGTTAAATGAGCAGTTTTCAAATCTTAATCTCAATGATTTCCTTCGCCAGTATACGGACAAATCGGCGAAGTGCCGCCATAAAGTTCCGGATCGCATGGAACTCAACCGTATATTTAATGATATGAACAAGTTTACGGAAGAACAGAGACATATTGACTGTTCCTGCTGCGGATACGAGAGCTGTGAAGAGATGGCAACTGCTATCCATAACGGATTTAATAAGAAAATTAATTGTATCCACTATATCAAGGATCTTGCCCAGAAGGAGAAGCAGGAGATTGCAGAACTGATGGAAGAATTGAACCGTCAGAAGGATGAGATTTCTCGCATGGTAGCAACGGTTAATGAGGAATTTAACGGTTTGAATGATGCGGTCGAGCAGATGGAGTCAGAGAACAGTACCAATGCGGAAGAGAGTACCGGAATTTCCGATGAGGTGCGCAATGTAACGGACTTCTGTCAAAAATTGGAGAAATCTCTTGCCGAAATTTTTGAACTTCTGAAACTTCTGAAAGCGAACAATACACAGGTTGTAAATATCGCAACCAAGACCAATCTCCTTGCGTTGAATGCTTCTATTGAGGCGGCCAGAGCAGGTGAAGCGGGAAGAGGATTTGCAGTAGTGGCAAGTCAGATTAACGTGCTTGCGGCAAGTTCAAAGAAAGCAGCCGGAGACAGCAATGAAGGACAGATTAAGATTGAGCGTGCGATCAACGGTATTGCAGAAGAGGCGGATGCACTTCTGGCGGTAGTGGATAAGGTAAGCGAGAGAACAGAGCATTTGGCGGAGGCGACAAGCGAAATCGCCCAGTCTTCGGAAAATATTTCTGCTATCAGCCAGAATATTAAAGACATGCTGGATCAGCTTGTAAACGGAATAAATTAACAGGTCAGGAGAATAGACAGAATGAAAAATTTCGTAGAAGAATTTAAGAAATTTATCAGCCGCGGGAATGTGGTTGACATGGCAGTAGGTATTATCATCGGTGGTGCATTCACGGGAATTGTGACATCTTTGGTGGAGGATATTATCAATCCGTTGATCGGATTGTTCGGTGGAATGAATTTTGACCGTTATAAGATTCAGCTTCTCGGAGAGGCAACCTTGAATTACGGGGAATTCCTTACTGCGGTCATGAATTTTGTGATTATGGCGCTTGTGGTATTCCTTATTGTGCGGACAATCAACAAAATGTCTGAAAAAGCAAACCCGAAAAAACCGGCGGATCCGACAACGAAGAAGTGCCCGTTCTGCAAGAGCGATATTCATTTGGAGGCTACCAGATGTCCGCACTGTACTTCTGTGATTGAGGAATAAACATTATGTCGATAGATTTGAAAACCGACGGGAGATTTTATGAGCCGGAGGAGATGGTGAGGGCCAATTGTCAGGACTGTATCGGATGTTGTGATTGTTGCACCGGTATGGGAGACACCATTGTGCTTGATCCTTATGATGTCCGGATGTTAAAGAATAATTGCGGAAAAACTATGGAGCAACTGCTGCAGCAGGGGCTCCTTTCCCTTGGTATGGCCGGAGGACTTATTTTGCCGCACATACAGATGAATCCGGAAACAGACTGCTGTCCGTTTCTAAGTGATGAGGGAAGATGCTCCATTCATGCATACCGGCCGGGAATTTGCAGATTATTTCCTTTGGGACGAAATTTTGAAGACGGGAAATTGACTTACATTTTGCTGACGGATGAGTGTAAAAAACAAAACCGTTCAAAGATTAAAGTGAGTCAATGGATCGGTATCAAACCGGCAGAAAAATATCACAATTTCATCCTTGAATGGCATACGTTCCGAAAAAATTTGACGGCTTTGTTGGCAATGTCGGAGGAAGCGCGCATCAAAGAAATTTTAATGCTTGTACTGAAAACCTTTTATTATGAGGAATGGTTGGATGAGGGGGATATATTTGCCGTTCTTTCCGAAAAAATAAAAGAGATGGAAAAAAGGCTCGGTATGGGCTATACTACAGAATAGTAAAAAAGAAAACGAGGAGTATCTATGAAAGAAAGAGAAAAATTTGGATCGAGACTCGGGTTTATCCTTGTGTCGGCGGGATGTGCCATCGGGCTTGGAAATGTATGGAAATTTCCGTATATATGCGGACAGAACGGAGGAGCAGCATTTATTTTGGTTTATCTGCTTTGTCTGATCGGATTCGGTCTTCCGATTCTGGTATGCGAGTTTGCTATCGGAAGAAAGAGCCGGAAAAGTATTGTGAAGGCGTTTGATGAGCTTGAGCCGGAACATACTGCATGGCATAGGTTTGGGAAATTCGGTATTGCGGGAAACTATCTGCTGATGATGTTTTATACAATGGTGGCAGGATGGATGCTTGCCTACGCCTATCGCATGATTCGCGGAACAATGGCAGGTATCAGCACGGAAGCGGCGAAAACGGAATTTGAAATGATGACGTCAAATCCGGGGGAACTTATTTTCTGGACGATTATCGTTATTGCAGTTTCTTTCGGTGTCTGTGCCAAAGGGTTGCAAAACGGTGTGGAGAAAATTACGAAAGTGATGATGCTTCTGTTAATCGGTCTGATGGTGGTTCTTGCCGTGAATTCGGTATTTCTTCCGAATGCCGTGGAGGGTGTGAAGTTTTATTTGATTCCGGATTTCGGAAAGATGCTGGATAATGGAATCGGAACCGTGATTTTTAATGCGATGTCGCATGCATTCTTTACCCTAAGTGTAGGTATGGGTAGTATGGAAATTTTCGGAAGTTACTTAAATAAGGATAGAAAACTGCTCGGAGAGGCGGGAAATGTGCTTGTGCTGGATACATTTGTGGCGCTTACCGCAGGTTTCATTATTATTCCGGCCTGTTTTGCATACGGAATTGAACCGGATGCAGGACCGTCTCTTCTGTTTATTACGCTTCCGACTGTGTTTGCGCATATGAAAGCGGGAATGGTTTGGGGAACATTGTTTTTCATTTTTATGACATTTGCAGCGCTTTCTACTGTCATCGCCGTATTTGAAAATATTATTGCAATGACAATGGATGCGACCGGATGGAGCAGGGCAAAGACTGTTTGGATTAATCTCGGACTCGTGACGCTGTTATCACTTCCGGCAATTTTAGGATTTAATGTTCTGTCTTTTATCGAACCGCTCGGTGCAAAGACCAATTTGATGGATTTGGAAGATTTTATTGTTTCTTATAACATTCTTCCTTTGGGAAGTCTTTTGTTTGTCTTATTTTGTGTAAAGAAAAACGGTTGGGGATTTGACCGTTTCCTTGCAGAAGTCAATGAAGGAAAGGGAAAAGCGTTTCCGAAGGCATTGAAAGCTTATATGACCTATGTCATCCCTTCGCTGATTGTAATTATTTATTTGAAAGGATATTACGATTTCTTCGCAAAACAGGAGGTTGCAATTCGTATTTTCTGGATGGTTGTAGCGTTGCTGTTTTTGGCACTTGTTACAAGTTTTACATTAAATAAAAAGAAAAAATAAAAAGTGAGAAGACAATCCTTGTGAGAGTGAACCGTTTCGGTTTGGGATTGTCTTCTTTTTTGTTGACGTAAAAGAGAAAAAAGTGTATATAATGTAGTAGGGGATTATACCCCCAGGGGGTATATGCGGTGGGGTTATAAGAGAAATGAGGAAATGTATGGTGAAAGAATCGGAGAAGAAAGAACAGATCTGTTGCTGCAGCGAGAAAAAGAAGGAGCGGAATGAAAAGGAATATAAGGATCTGATACATCGCCTAAACCGCATGGAAGGCCAGGTGCGGGGAGTGAAAAAAATGGTGGAAGAGGATTGTTATTGTGTGGATATTCTCATGCAGGTGTCGGCAATTCATGCGGCGTTAAACGGTTTTAATAAGGTTCTGCTGGCAAGTCATATCCGGGATTGTGTGGCGGAGGATATCCGCTCGGGAAATGACGAAGTGATTGATGAGTTGGTTGAACTTATGAAAAAACTTATGAAATGATGAGAAGAGAGGTGCGGATTTGCAATATAATATAACAGGAATGACATGTGCAGCATGCAGTGCAAGAGTGGAAAAGGCTGTGGCAAAGGTGGATGGTGTTAAGGAGGTATCTGTCAATCTTCTGATGAATCAGATGCAGGTGGAAGGAGAGGTTTCACCACAGGAGATTGTGAAGGCTGTGGAAAAGGCCGGATACGGTGCCCGCGTGGCCGGCGAGAAGGCTTTGGAAGAAGAAACGGAGAAGATTTCTGCAGGAGCCGGAAGTGAACAGGAGTGGACAAAAGAAGAGAGAAATACAAGATTTCGGCTTGTGTCTTCCCTGTGTCTTTTGGCACCGCTCATGTACCTGTCCATGGGCTTTGTTATGTGGGATTGGCCTCTTTGGCAGAAACTTGCGGATAATCCGTTGGCAATCGGTATATGCCAGCTTTTGCTGACAGTTTCCGTTATGTTTATCAACCGGAAATTTTTTGTTGTCGGTTTTGGAAGTCTCATGCATGGGGCACCAAATATGGATACGTTGGTTGCACTTGGATCGGGAGCTGCTTTTGTTCAAAGTACAGGATCACTGTTCGCTATGACAGAATGTTATGTAGCCGGCAGTCCCGGGATGGGTATGCATTATCTGCATGAGTTTTATTTTGAATCGGCTGCTATGATTCTTACGTTAATTACGGTAGGAAAGATGTTGGAGGCAAAAGCAAAAGGGAAGACGACAGATGCGCTCAGAAGTCTTATGGAATTGTCGCCGAAGACAGCAACGATTCTTGTGAACGGCACGGAAAAAACGGTGCCGGTGGAGCAGGTGAAGCCTGGAGATATTTTTGTTGTGCGACCGGGCGAAAGTATTCCGGTGGACGGCCGGGTACTTGACGGAAACAGTGCGGTGGATGAGGCTGCTTTGACCGGGGAAAGTATCCCGGTGGATAAGGCTGCCGATGATCCGGTATCTGCTGCCACAATTAATCAGTCGGGATTTTTGCGGTGTGAAGCCGTCCGTACGGGAGAGGATACAACATTTTCGAAAATTATACAGATGGTGAGTGATGCAGCAGCATCCAAGGCACCGATTGCCAAACTTGCAGACAAAGTGTCGGGAGTGTTTGTGCCCGTTGTTATGGCAATAGCCGTAATTACGTTTATTGTTTGGGTTGGTATCGGCGCAGAAAGTACGTTTGCTTTGGCAAGAGCCATATCGGTTCTGGTAATCAGCTGTCCGTGTGCGCTGGGACTTGCCACACCGGTGGCAATCATGGTGGGAACCGGAAAAGCTGCGAAGATGGGGGTGTTGTTCAAAAATGCAACGTCCCTGGAACTGACCGGAAAGATAAAGATTGTTGCACTGGATAAGACGGGTACCATTACGCAGGGAAAACCGACCGTGACGGATGTTTATCCCAAAGCGGAGGACGGAAGGCTTAAGCTTCTTCAGGTGGCAATGATGCTGGAGGGAAAAAGCGAGCATCCTTTGGCAAAGGCGGTAATGGAATATGTGCAGGAAAAACAAGTGCCGGGTAGCGGCGAAGTAACAGATTTTGTTGCTGTGGCAGGAAACGGTCTGCGCGGGACATGGAACGGTCAGAGTATTGCGGGCGGAAGCTTGAAATATATGAAAAGTGTAGCAGAAATCAGTCCGGCGATCCGTGAAAAGGCAAAAGAGCTTTCTGCTATGGGAAAGACACCGATGTTTTTTTCGGCCGACCGGAAAATTCTGGGAATGATTGCAGTTGCGGATGTGTTAAAAGAGGATAGTGTGGATGCCATTCGTGCCTTAAAAGGGATGGGGGTACGGGTAGTTATGTTAACCGGCGACAATGAGATAACAGCAAAAGCAGTCGGATGCCGGGCAGGTGTGGATGAAGTAATTGCCGGCGTTCTTCCGGGAGGAAAGAAAGAGGTAATCGAGCAGTTGAAGAAACAGGGGAGAGTTGCTATGGTCGGTGACGGTATCAACGATGCACCGGCCCTGATGGCGGCGGATATCGGTATCGCGGTTGCTTCCGGAAGCGATGTGGCTGTCGATGCGGCCGATGTTGTGTTGGTTGGAAGCCGGTTGTCCGGAGTTGTGGATGCGTGGAACCTGAGCCGGGCGACGATTAAGAATATCAAGGAAAATCTGTTTTGGGCATTTATTTATAATGCAATCGGTATACCGGTTGCAGCAGGTGCTCTGTATCCGGCATTCGGTATTTCGCTGAATCCGATGATCGGAGCTGCGGCCATGAGTATGTCGAGCTTTTGTGTTGTGACAAATGCGCTCAGATTAAACCGAAAGAAATTTGCCGGTGTGATACCGGATGGAAATTTAAAAACAGAAGAACAATCAAAGGAAAGTGAGGACAATTTTATGGAAAAGAAAATGGAAATCAAGGGAATGATGTGCATGCACTGTTCAGGCAGAGTGAAAAAATGTCTGGAGGAGATTGCCGGTGTTACGGAAGCGATTGTGGATCACGAAACGGACAGTGCGATTGTAAAAAGCAGTGTGGAAATTGCAGATGAAATTTTGACCAAAACGGTAGAAGACCAGGGATATGAGGTGGTTTCCATCCGGTAATACATGCAATGGGTATCATAAAAGTGACTTGTAACAAATCCTGTATTGTGCTATAGTTTGACCTGTATGGTTCTAATTTTTTATTGAAAGAGGAATGGAAATGAAACTGGAATGGAAAACTTGTCTTAAGATTGGTGTGACGGCAGCAGCTATTTTTCTGTTTGTCAGCTATTGGGGACAGATGGTCGCATTGGCGGGGCTTGCTTTGTCCGCAGCAAAACCGTTGCTTCTCGGATGTTTAATCGCGTATGTGGTCAATATTCTTATGAGTTTTTATGAAAAATATTATTTTGCCGGAAAGAAATTTCAGGGGAAAAAATGGGTGACAAAGAGCAGAAGGATTGTGTGTATGCTCTTGTCATATCTTTCGGTAATCGGAATATTGTTTATGATTTTCAGTCTTGTAGTACCGCAGCTGATAGAGTGCGGGAAGTTGTTGGCAAAGGAGATTCCGGTAGTGTTGAACCGGGCAACCGAATATGTTCAGAGCAATGAACAGCTTATGAAACTGCTCGGTGAGGCCGGTATCAGTATCCAGCAGAACAGCCTGGCTGATTGGGAAGATATATTGAAAAAGGCAGCAACCTTCATTGCTTCCGGTATCGGTGGCGTTATGGGATCTGTGTTTTCGGTAGTGTCCGGTGTGTTTTCCGGTGCGGTAACGCTGTTAATCGGGGTCATCTTTTCCATCTATCTGTTAATCGGAAAAGAAACTTTGTTCTCGCAGATCAAACGCGTCTTTAAGACGTACTGTAAAGATGCGGTATATAGAAAAATAAGCTATGTATATCATGTGTTTAATGACAGTTTTCACAAGTTTATTGTAGGACAGTGTACAGAGGCGGTAATTCTCGGGGGTCTTTGTGTCGTTTGTATGCTTATCTTTGGTTTCCCGTATGCGACGATGATCGGTGTCTTTATCGGCTTTACGGCATTGATTCCGGTAGCAGGAGCATATATCGGTGCTGCTGTCGGCGCATTTATGATTCTGACGGTCTCTCCGGTACAGGCACTTTTGTTCCTTTTGTTTATTGTTGTACTTCAGCAGGTAGAAGGAAATCTTGTGTACCCGAAGGTGGTTGGTTCTTCCATCGGACTTCCGGGCATCTGGGTGCTTTTTGCGGTAACTGTCGGCGGAGGTGTTCTCGGCGTGGGCGGAATGCTTCTCGGTGTTCCGATTGCGGCAGCATGTTATCAGATGCTGAAAACAGATATCAAAAAAAGAAATGTTTTATAAATATATGGAAAACTGAGAAGCTGTCGGGGATTGGTTTCTCAGTTTTTTGAAATTTTGTAACATGAGGAATCGGAATGAAAGACAAAAATTTTTTAGGGCAGGAGCCGGTACAAAAGCTTTTGGTTAAGTTTGCGGTCCCGAGTATCATTTCCATGGTTATCGGTGCTTTGTACAATATTGTGGATCAGTTTTTTATCGGACACAGCATCGGAGAACTGGGCAATGCGGCGACCAATGTGGCGTTTCCGCTCAGTACATCCTGCGTCGCCCTGGCGCTTTTGTTCGGTGTCGGCGGTGCAGCGGCATTTAATCTTACCATGGGCAGAGGGAAACCGGAGAAGGCGGTTTTCTATATCGGAAATGCAGCGATGATGTTGTTTGTCAGCGGTATGATATTGTGTGTTGTGACACTGGTATTTTTAAAGCCGCTTCTAAAACTGTTCGGTGCACCCGGGGATGTTTTGCCCTATGCAGTAGAATATACGGGAATCACGGCGTTTGGATTTCCTTTTTTGGTTTTGTCTACAGGCGGCGGACATTTGGTGCGGGCGGATGGAAATCCGCGGGCAGCTATGTTTTGTAATATTGCAGGGGCAGTTATTAATACTGTGCTTGATGCGGTTTTTGTATTCGGGTTACAGATGGGAATGCGCGGAGCTGCGCTTGCTACCGTGATAGGGCAAATGGTTGCTGCCGGTATGATCATTGCAAATTTGATAAAATTCAAAACAGTTGCGCTGAGTAAAGAACATCTGCATATGCGCCGGGAATATGTGGGTTTTCTCACGAGGCTCGGTGTTGCAAACTTTTTTAATCAGATTGCCATGATGGTTGTGCAGATTATTTTAAACAAATCACTGACTTATTACGGCGGTATGTCGCAATACGGCGATGCGATACCGCTTGCCTGTGCAGGTATTATCTCTAAGGTGGGAATGGTATTCTTTTCCATATGCATCGGTCTGTCTCACGGAATGCAGCCCATTGCCAGTTTTAATTACGGAGCAGGAAATTATCAAAAGGTCAAAGAGGTGTATCTGCTTGCGCTGAAGATTGGAACGCTCATTTCCTGTATCGCGTTCTTTGCGTTTCAGATTTTTCCGAGACAGATTATCGGTTTGTTCGGAGATGGCGGAAGCGAAGCCTATTATCTGTTCGCGGTGCGGTATTTCCGAATCTATATGTTTTTTGTGTTTTTGAATGCAGTGCAACCGATTTCTTCGAATTTGTTTACATCTATCGGAAAACCGGGCAAGGGAGTGTTTTTATCTCTGACCAGACAGATTTTGTTTTTGCTTCCGCTCATTGTGATATTCCCGCTGTTTTTGGGAATTGACGGAATTATGTATGCGGCACCGATCGCTGATTTTGTGGCGGCGGTTGTATCCGGTATATTAGTGAGAAAAGAATTTCGGGAAATGAATAAAAAAATAGCTCAAAAGGAGAATCAAGCATGCGAATCATTATTGTAGGATGTGGTAAAGTAGGTGCTACCATAGCAGAACAGTTGGTACAGGAAGGTCATGATCTTGCAGTTGTCGATATGAATAGTGACTCAATTCAGGATATCACCAATCGTATCGATGTGCTGGGAGTTGTCGGAAACGGTGCC
>JAFTVQ010000099.1 GCA_017461865.1 Lachnospiraceae bacterium
CCTTCTTCTGTCATAGCTTCAAAAGCCGGACTTTCATGATAATACCAGGTTCTTCCGTCCAGTGCATTCTCCTTCAATTGTTTGACGAGCAAAGCCGCCGGATATACGTCACCTTCCATACAGACATGATATCTGTGACTGCTGCGAAAACCGCGTGCTACGTAGTTTGCAGGATCCCCGAAATTAGCGATTACATCGTAACCGAGTTTTTCTGCAATCTCAAAAGAATGTTCCAGTAAAATACGGCTGTATCCCATGCGCTGATAATCCGGATGAATACTGATCGGACCGAAACTTACAATCGGCTTCTCATTTCCGTCCTTATCCTTCAACATCGCTTTCATGTACATGACATTTCCGATAATCTCACCGTCTACTTCCAGCACAAGTGCAAGTTCCGGGATAAAATCTTCATGTCTGCGCATCACATGTACCATATAGTGCTCATCGCAACCTTCTTTGTACACATTCCAAAACGCTTCTCTTGTTAAGTTTTCTACTACGCTGTAGTCTTTTTCTGTTTCCTGACGTATGATATAGTTTTTATTCATTGTTTTTCCTCCTGAATGTTGTTATCTTTCAACTGCTTACCGCGGGAGGTTTGTTACGACAGCAAACCTCCCGGTTATGCTACCGTCTCCTTTTTATTGTACTTAATCAAACAAGCACTCTCCTTTTTTATAAAATATGTATCATCAGCCCAACGGGCGGACTACCATTATAATATCACTTTTTTTACAGTTTTACCACACAAACGGGATCATTCGATACCTTACTTTTTCTTTGTACTCTTTATATCCCTCAAGTCCTTCTTCCAAAACCTGCTCTTCATTCTTTATTCTCTTTACGAGCAGAAACGGATATATGCAAAAAATCGCAAATCCAATCCACGATCCAAGTACCACCGGAATTGCCAAAAACAACAGTACCGTCGAAAAATACATCGGATGTCTCACCACTCCGTAAAGTCCGGTGTCTATGACTTTCTGTTCTTCCTGCACTTCAACCGTGCGCGACAGATACACATTCTCACGCATCACTTCCGCATAAAGCCCGTAAGACACAAGCAAAATGACCGCAGCAACAATCACAACCGGAAACGGAACATATGTCCATCCAAAACGATAATCCAGCGCCGACAATATAAATCCCGCCAAAAACATAACAAGCGATGCACCGATTACCTTCTTCTGTTCTCCTTCACTTTCCTTACTGCGAAGCCGCTTCTCCAAAAGTTCCGGGCTCTTTATTAAAAGAACCACGCCCAAAAGAAACATCGGAACAAACAACAGACCTACAAACAACCAGCCGTTAAAGTAATTCCATGTTCCGGCCGGCAAAAACAGCATCAGTCCGACCATCAGTAATCCTGCTATGTATTTCGTTAATGCATTGATAATCAGTTTTGTTTTGCTCATAAAATTCACCTAATCTACCTTTAAAAACAATTTCTATAATTATATCACATTTCTAATATTAGACAAATGGAATCTGAGGGCGGAACAGGCGGCCGCCACCCATAGTTAGGAGATGTGGATTGTCACCCACCTATTCCATTTAAATAAAAAATCAGACAACTTTCGTTGCCTGATTTTTTATTCTTACTTCCTAAGCTCTTCCATCGCTTTCTCAAGCAGATAATCTTCTCCCTCATCAAACAGCGATGAAACCGCCTGCAAATCAAACGGAATTTTCACATCCAAAGGTACCACCGCTTTGCGGTATTGATCCGTGTCCACAAATACGCTGCCGTCCTCATTTAACAAAAGTGCTCCCGAATACGACAACATTCCATACTCAAAGTTTACAGAATTTACGCCCTGACAGCTTCCGTTGCTATGAGTAAATCCCATCACAGTTACATTCGGATAAGCAGAGGCTGCCATAGTAAAGTGATCTCCTGCACTGACAGTATTGGCGTTGACAAGTATCACAATCTGACCATGTCCCCAAAGGTCTTCACCCTGATAGGTCTCACACTGTCCTACTTGATAAATCACACTTCCGTCATCTGCAACACTGTCTATCTTGTACTTTTGTGTTTTCTTATCAAACACCGCATCATAAGCATATACATGTTCTCCGGAAGGCGCAATCAATTTCAAAATATGCTTCACATGATTTCCGGACCCTCCGGAATTCGAGCGAAGATCAAAAATCAAATTCGTTACCCCCTCCGCTTTTAAAGCAAGCATCTCCTCCCGCAACGTTGTCTCCATCTC
>JAFTVQ010000100.1 GCA_017461865.1 Lachnospiraceae bacterium
CATTCCGAGATACACACCCCTGCGCTCCTGGCACAATTCCATGATCGGACCGATAAACTCGGTTGTGACCATGATTTCCGCACTGACAATCGGCTCCTCCATATGCTCAATCTCCGACGGATCCGGAAGATTGCTCGGATTTGTCAACTCAATCACTTCTCCGTTGGTCTTAAACACTTTATAAATTACTCCCGGCGCCGTGGTTACCAAATCAAGATTATACTCTCTTTCCAGACGCTCCTGAATGATCTCCAAGTGCAAAAGACCGAGGAAACCGCACCGGAAACCGAACCCAAGCGCAACCGACGTCTCCGGTTCATAGTTGAGTGATGCGTCGTTGAGCTGCAATTTTTCCAGCGCATCACGAAGTTCCGGATATTTTGCCCCATCCGCCGGATACATTCCGCAATACACCATGGAATTCACTTTTTTATATCCCGGAAGAGGCTCCGCACAAGGATTCGCCGCATCCGTAATCGTATCTCCGACCGCCGTGTCTTTTACATTTTTAATGGAAGCGGTAATATAACCTACCATTCCGGCCGAAAGCTCCTCACAGGCAATAAACTGTCCTGCTCCGAAATATCCGACTTCCACAACATCCGCCGATGCCCCGGTCGCCATCATACGGATCTTTGTTCCTTTTTTTACCCGCCCTTCCTTAATGCGGCAGAAAATAATCACTCCCTTATAGGAATCGTATACCGAATCAAAAATAAGCGCCTGAAGCGGTGCATCCGCATCTCCTTCCGGTGCCGGAACTTTGGCAACTACCTGCTCCAGTACCTCCTCGATACCGATACCGTTTTTTGCTGAGATCAGCGGCGCATCGTGCGCCTCCAGCCCGATCACATCCTCGATTTCTTCCTTGACGCGATCCGGATCCGCACTCGGCAAATCAATCTTATTAATGACCGGAAATACATCCAGATCATGATCAAGTGCCAGGTACACATTGGCGAGAGTCTGCGCCTCAATGCCCTGAGCCGCATCCACCACAAGGATGGCACCGTCACAAGCTGCCAGGGACCGGCTGACCTCATAATTAAAGTCTACATGCCCCGGTGTATCAATCAAATTAAAGATATATTCTTCCCCGTCCTTCGCTTTATACACAATGCGGACCGTCTGCGCCTTGATCGTGATACCGCGTTCTCTTTCCAGTTCCATATTGTCAAGCACCTGCGCCTGCATCTCACGCTCCGTCAAAAGCCCTGTTTTTTCTATAATACGGTCTGCCAAGGTAGATTTTCCGTGATCAATATGTGCGATAATACAAAAATTACGAATTTTACTCTGTTCTGTCTGTGACATGTAGTTCCTCCAAATATCTTTCGATGTTATGTTAACCAAAGAGGCTTACGATTACGACTCCGGCGATAATCAAAGCCATTCCGGCAAACTTTCTTTTGCTTATTTTTTCTTTTAATATCAAAACGCCAAGAACCGCAACAAAGATGTAACCGCACGTTTCCAACATCGGACCTATGGAAAGCGGTACATATTTGTACGCAAACATGGTTAAAAAGGACGATAAAAAGAAGATGCCGTATGCCGAGATCACCCGGACATTCAGATATTCCTTAATCCAACTGTCGTATTGGATATTTGCGCTTTTTTTCAATATAATCTGAGAACAGGATGAAATAAATACGGAAAAAAGGAACAGGGCAATTCCAAACACATTGATATCACTCATCATCCGTCACCACTACCATCACGCCTGCTATAATAAGCAGGCTTCCGATGACCTTTCCGACCGTAATCGGTTCTCCGAAAAAGAGAAGCCCCCAAATAAGTCCCCAAACAATTGTCACTGCTTTATTTGCATACGCCACCGTCAGGGGGATTTTCTTCAAAATCTGTTGCCACAAAATTGCATAACACCCCAGGCTACCTAAAACCAGTCCGTAGAAAAGAAGAAATTTCAGGGAGAAGATAGGTTGTCCGGCCGCCAGCTTTGAAAAGATCGCCTCCACCGAATAAAAAGCCAGCAGGGCGTGAAGCAACAGAAAATATTTTGTCTTTACTTTTTGTTTTTCCATAACTTACACCGTTCCCAAAAACATTTCATTGTATTCTATCACAACCGCCGGAAAAATGCTATGTTTATCTTTCATTCTAAGGGCTTTTCCTTCTCTTCACCTCCCAACACCATCGCAAGCACATGCGCAAGATACGGAACCGCATTGTACACCTCTTCCACCGTGTTTGTCTGGGCACCGAGTTCCACCAAAAGACTTCTGGCCTTATACTGCATGTTATACCGATAACCTTTCAGATAAATTTTGCGCGCAATCCCCGGATAATATTGCTGACATTTCACCTGAAGCTGGAAAGAAAAAGCCAGATTGCCGGCCCGGTTTTCATTTTTTAAATAATCAATCTCACCGACGGAATTCAGTCTGCTCAGTCCGTTAAAAAACATAAACTGCGCCGTCGGTTTTCCGTCAATTTCCGTTACCAGATGGGTATCATCTGCCACTCCGTCCCTGTGCAAATCAATCACAACCTCTATGGATGGGTTTTCCGAAAGAATCCGTTCCAAATCCTGGACAACATTAGCATATGCATAATCTCTGTCTTCCACATCATACTCCCCGGTGTGATGCATCACCCCGAACCCGTATTCCTCTCCCAAAATCCGGGCCAGTTTCTCCCCTGCCCCCACCACGGTCGCCGATGTATCCCCCGGCGCAGAGTCACGGTATCCTTCCTGTGAATGTGTATGATAAATCAGAATTTGCGGTTCTCCGGCATTTTTATCCAAACTTAAATCCAGACTTAACATCTCCTCAACATTCAGCTCTTCTGCCGAAATATAGGTGCTTTTATCCACTACATAAAAATCGGATATTAACCGGTCAATTTCTTTGTAGGACTCAAAATCCGGTATTTCAGCCTCTGATTTTTGATGTTTCTCCCTCTCATCATCTGCCGGCTCCTCTGCAGCCGTATCATCTCCCTGTCCCTTCAGATTCTCTCTGGCAATGCTGTTTTCTTCTGCCATTTTATTATTAAATAACTCCCGTTCTTCATCTTGTCCTTCCGCCAAAAGAATCTCCTCCTCCGTCAATGTGCTTTGGAGCGCTACCGCCGAAACCCGGTCACACCCTGCATACACATAAAACGGAATATGCCCCATAATGCTTTTACTCACGACACTCTCCTTATTTGACATATCCTCGTATCCGTATAGAAGAAGCGGACAATGAATTCCCATCCATGACCACGGAATATTATATAAAAAAAACAGGCTTCCTGCCATTACAAACAGAAGTCCTGACTTTACCAATCTTGTCCAATACGTTCCACGTCCTGCCACTCTCTGCCTCTTTTCGCTTTCTTATTTAAGACTATGTGCAGACATGCCGGATTATACATAACAAAAAAGCATCCGGGCTGACGGGACCCGAATGCTTTACAAGTTCTGATTTATTATGCCATTTTATTAACGGCTTTTGCTAAACGAGAAACTTTTCTGGAAGCAGTTGCTTTGTGATAAACACCTTTTGAAGTAGCTTTATCAATTGTAGTAGTCGCATTCTTTAATGCTTCAACTGCTGCATCTTTATCATTTGCATCGATAGCTGCATATACTTTCTTAACAGCTGTCTTAACACCGGATTTGATTGCTCTGTTTCTCTCTGTTCTTACCTGTGTAACTAAGATTCTTTTCTTTGCAGATTTGATGTTAGCCAAGATCTACACCTCCCATGTAATGTTTATATTAATTGTTTTCTCGTGTCACATTACGCCGGACACGGACAGTCTAATGTAAACACACGCATATTATATTAAATCTTCCGTCCTTATTTGTCAATAGATGAAAACAGTTTTTTTGCTTCTTTTTCACATATTCCCATGAAATTTGCAAATAATGTATGCAAATCACAACATAAAAGGAGTTTGGCATGTATTCACAAATCAGAACCGACCTGGCACTGGAGGCGCACGAAAGTGTAAAAACATCAAACAAAGATGTACATTCTCCCATCCATGGTGTGGAAGTCCGGGAAAGCTATCACAAAAAAAGCAACACACAGATAACAAGTGTTTTTATAACGACCAAAAACGGTGCAAAAGCAATCGGCAAACCGATGGGGCGATATATCACCATCGAAGCTCCCGACATGGCCGGTCCTGACGAGGGCTATCACCGGGAAATTGCCGCAGAGCTGGCACATCAACTGCACCATATGATACCCGGACTGAAAAAGGAAACCTCCATACTGGTTGTCGGCCTCGGCAACCGGGATGTAACTGCGGACGCTCTCGGCCCGCTCGTTATCGACAACCTCTGTATTACAAGGCATATTCTTCAGGAATACGGCAAAGCCGCCTACAACAAAAAAAGGGTACACTCCATCAGCAGCCTTTCCCCCGGCGTTATGGCAAAGAACGGAATGGAAACCGCGGAAATTATAAAAGGAGTCATCACGCAGACGAAACCGAATCTTATGCTCGTCGTTGACGCCCTTGCCGCAAGAAACATCCGCCGCCTGAGCAGCACCATTCAGTTGACGGACACCGGAATCCTTCCCGGTTCCGGCGTCGGAAACCACCGGAACGCCCTGACCGAAGAATCCCTCGGCATTCCCGTCATCGCTATCGGGGTACCCACGGTCGTAGACGCCGCCACTATCGTAAAAAGTGTTTTAGAACTCCCCGGGTTCCCAAACGGTGCCTTTGACTCCGATAAGCCGGATGTCCAAAAAGCATTCCATGATCTGCATAACATGTACGTCACGGGCAAAGACATCGATGAAACAATAAAGCGCCTCAGCTATACAATATCTGAAGCGCTTAATATGGCATTTGAATTAAATTAATTATTAAATGTGACTTTAATTAATGACGTCCTCCGCCGCCTCCGAAGGAATGACCGCCTGTCGTGTGATGACC
>JAFTVQ010000031.1 GCA_017461865.1 Lachnospiraceae bacterium
CGATTCCAAGCCACGGATAAAACGGATAATCCACCCCGAAATTGTGGCCTGCTATCGTAAGAGGCGCATGCCAAAGTCCCCAGAGAATACCTCCGACAAGAATTGCCGCCGGCTTACTCATTACCTGCTCAAGTTTCGGACCGAGATACCCTCTCCATCCCCACTCTTCACCGAACGCCGGGAAGAAAACGATAATCGAAAATGCAAGCTGAAGTACAAATCCTGCCAGTTTGGTACTCATATCTTCCCCCGGAAACATTTCCGTCAAAGGCACATCCCCGAAAAATACTTTCCAAACCAGAAACATTCCCAGTACTGCTTCAAGTAACTTTACTCCGACAGATGCCAGATAATAGCTTCCGTTTCCACTAAAGTTTAGTGGCAAATATGAGTCAGCCATCCCTTCCTTTGTCATCCATCTGGTCAAAAGATTTGCAATCGCAGGCGCAAACATTCCGAATGCGCCAAGTGCATAGACTACTGCTGCAACATTTTCTTTCTTTGAAACATAAACCATCTCATCATAATACAAACATAAAACCGTTGTCACAATCGCAAGCGGCAAAAGTGCAAGGATATAAAAAATCACAATACGCTTTATCGTAAGCTTTTTATTGTCCATAACTTTCTGCCCCCTTCCGATACATTTTCAAAGACACCCGATAGGAAACATAATAAGCAATGCCTGCAACATAAGGCAAAAGTGCCAAAATCCATATCATATTTCCGCTCATAAGAAAATCCCAGATTGCATCCCTTACATTTTCCTGCAAGAAAAATGAAATATCACCGAACAAAGCGTAAATTCCGGCCAGCATGAGTAATATGCCCACAACACTGCCCTCTACATTGATACCGGTTGTCGCCCCGTAGCGGACCATGCACGGAATTTCAAATGCCATTACAAGCATACGAAAGGCGAAAACCACAACTGCCACCGTCACTGCGCTTATCTCTGCACTCCCGTAAACAGCAATAGAGATGGTATCCGTTATGAAACACAAAAACAACAGTGCCAAATGCCATATCAGAACCGCATAATATTTTGCCGCCACTTGGCCTTTATCTGTCTGCGGAAGCGCAAATGCGAAATTACACCAAGGTCTTTTTTCATCCTTTGTAAAAAACTCTGAGCTTATGATACTTCCGAGCACTATGACAAATAAATAAATCATTGAAAGTAACATACACGTACTCTGAGCTTCCGCTTCCGGATCCGCTGTCGTCCCAATTCCCAATGTCAAAAATATCAGTGCAAGAATACTCATGACATATAAATCAATTTTAAACTGGTAAAACTCTTTGTATAAAAGTCCGCGCATTACTTTTCCCTCCTTTTATACAATTTTGCTGTCAAAATAAAACTAATCACAAGAACAACCACAAAAGTAACCGATACCTTCGGCAAATGCTTCGCACACAAATTAACCAAAGACGGCATCACCGGTTCATCTACCGGTATCAGCATATGTTTTTCGCCATACCACATCACTCCAAACATAGCAGGAATCATAAGAATTACCATGGCAATTCCTGCTCTGTCGGCTGAACCGAGTACCTGTATTAAAATCTGCATAAGCAAACTGAACATCATAAAATAAAAGGTAAGCACAAGCATAAATGCAATGCTTTCTCCCGATACCGGTTCTCCTGTGATCAAACTGTTTCCCCACATATATAAAAGGGCTATTCCCATGCAGACACTGACCGCACTGAGTATCACTATGTATCTTGCGAGCGCGTACATATATCCGCTGACCGGCGTTGTCAGCCGAAAACTTCTCCACTTCTTATCGCACTCAAACTGCATCGTTTCTATTACGGAAACTCCGACACCGGCGCACGCATAAACCGGCAAGAAACAAGAAAACATAAACATCATATCACCAAGAATCTCCTGATAACTTTCAGGAACGAGTGCCAGGTTTCCGTATTTGCTGCTCAGGGATACCAAAATCCCGAAAATCATCAAAAAAAGTCCAAGTGCTGCATTGATAAATATCGTTTTTCGTGCTAAAAAGAAGTCCCGATAAATCAAATATTTCAGAGATCTTATTCTCATTACGCCCACTCCTTCTTTTCTTTATTTACATAGAAAAGCATGATTTCTTCCAAATTTGTCTTCTCAATATTAGCCCAGGCATACTTTCTTTTGCATTCCATGCGGTCGGAAACCATAACCTCCACGCAAAAATCACTCTTTCTTGCACTCACAACATCTTCCGCGTCCATCTTTTGATAATCAGCATCGCTGCATTTGATAAGACCGTGTGACTCAAGAATGTCATCTTTGTATCCGGTTAGCAAAAGCTTACCTTTATCAATAAATGTCACGCAGTCTGCAATCTTATCCAAATCACTTGTGATGTGAGAAGACATCAAAATACTGTTGGTATCATCGCTCAGATATTCACGGAAAATATCCAGAATTTCATTTCGCACCACCGGATCAAGACCTGTCGTTGCCTCGTCCATAATCAGAAGTTTCGCTCCGTGCGAAAGCGCTGTCGCAATCTGGATTTTCATCTTCATTCCTTTTGAAAACTTCCCGATTTTCTTATTTCGCGGCAAATTGAAACGTTCAAGATAGCTATAAAACAGCTCCTCGTTCCAATTCTCATATAATCCTTTAAACATAATGCTGAGCTGTTTCGCTTTAAACGAATCATGAAACGGACACTCATCAAATACCGCAGCGATCTGCTCTTTGGCCGCTGCCTCATCCTTAAGATGATCCATGCCAAGCAGACTGATTTGTCCGCCGTCTGTTTTGATAATATTTAAAATTGCTTTAATTGTGGTCGATTTACCTGCTCCGTTTTGTCCGATAAATCCCATAATACTGCCTTTTGGCACACAAAAACTAATATTATCAAGAGTAAAACCATCATATTTTTTCGTCAGGTTCTTTATCTCTATCGCGTTTTCGTATGTAGCCGTTGCACTCACATTCTCACTCATCCTGTTCTCCTCCGTACACAAGTTCAAGTATCTCCTTCATCTCCTCCAGACTGAGACCGCACATGCGCGCCCTCTCACATGCTTTCACAAGGATTTCTTCTGTCTGGCGGATAGTTTCTTCCCGAAGAAACTCCGTATTCTGCGCTTTCACGTAGCAACCTTTTCCGGCGATGGTTTCAATAAAACCTTCTTTTTCCAGTTCCTCGTAAGCGCGTTTTGTTGTGATGACACTGATTCTCAGCTGCTGTGCAAGCATTCGCATGGAAGGAAGTGCCTCCCCCGCTGCAAGCTC
>JAFTVQ010000009.1 GCA_017461865.1 Lachnospiraceae bacterium
AACATCATGAAATGCCCCCAGTCATAAATCCGGCAATTGACGCAGCAGCGGTTTTTCATAATAAAACTCTGAAACGGACAGAAAAACAGAATACAAATATAATCACTCAAAAAATAGAAAACAGTCAGCATGAGCAAATCGGCTTCATCCATGATTCCCCTAAGATAGAGGATTCCGAAAATTGCATTGAAAACAAGCCAGATCAGCATCACGATCCATCCCCGCGCATTTTGTTCTTTAACAAATTCCAAAAGCTCCTGCGGAGAGTAATCCGTCACTTCATCATATTTCTTCTTTTCCGCCTTACGGAAAGCCATGGAAAGGGTTTCCGTCGGAAAAATATGACGGATCATCATCACCATAAAAATAAACCACAGTGCATGAAGCGGCGTAACCCCCATCATAACCGGCTGGGTCATCAGCTCAAACATCAATGGTTTATTCATTATGTACAGCAAAAATACTCCGGCAAAAATAGAAAGCCGGAGTATAAATTTCACTAAATATGCCCGAAGGGTTTTTGTCTTCTTAATACACGCCATAGTTTTACACGATCTTGTAGCAGTCGCCCATCAGTTTCATGTCACACTCACCGACACATTTGATCTTATCCTTCGCAAACAAATGCTGGTAACGGAACTTCTTGTACGGTTCACCCTCCCAAATCTCTTTGAGACTCTGGGTGTTGGTGTCACCGAATACAATTTCATTGTTGAAATCTTCCATACACATGGTTGCTTCCCCGTTGGACTTGATGGTCATCGTCATCCAAGGATGCTTACAAATTTCAGACCAGTGAATGGAGTTGGTTCCGTGGAAATCTTTGCGATACCACTGGCAATCTTCACTCTTGAGGTAAATATACACATCCAAATCCTTGAATGCATCCAGAAGTTTATCAAAATCTTCCTTCTGATGCGTACGGTTGAGGTCGAGCATCGTAATTACAACTGTTGTGTGCAGACCTTTCTCCTCTTTATACTTCAATACCTGTTTAATCTTCTCATAGCTTTCCGTAAAGTTGGAAGCCTGTCCGCGCACCTGCTTGTGCAGTTCGTCATCCACGCTCTCAATAGAATACTTGATATAATCCAGTCCGTTATCAAGCATCTCGTATGTTCTTTCGAGATTGATGTTCGCCGGATTACAGCTGAAATAAGAATAAAATCCTTTTTCATGAAGAATCTTTACATACTCTCCCATATGCACATCGAGAAGGGGATCGCCGTAACCGTGAAGCTGGATTACCTTCGGAATAATGTATAAGAAGAAATGGTTTTCACTCATCTCATCCTCATAAATTCCATAGGTTTTCTCACAGAACGCTTTCCATTTTGCCCACTCTTCCTCTGTATGCGGACGAATCTGGTCCACTACATTGAGGAATGTCTCACGGTCGATATCCTCGTTGCAACGTGTCATCATAGTCGTTCTCGGACACATTTTGCAACGCATATTACAGCGGTTGGTCGTCTCAATGTTGTAAACAACCGGCTCTTTGCTGCGGATTGCCTCTAATTTGGCAAACATTTCATCTGCCGTGTACTCTGTATTCTCATCCAGCCCTGCAACGAGCTCATGAAATCTTTCATAAAATCCGATATCTAACATTTCTGATCTCCTTTTTCCTAAGATTAACTATTCTCTATTATAGCATAACTTTTCGGAAAGAAAATATCCATAATAAAAAAACCTACACAGCAATATATTTTAGCTAAGATTCTTTTTAAAGACTTTTCCCCTTCATCATTCGTGATTTCCCCCATGCTCTATTTTACGGGCGCAGTGTCTCTTTTTGCATAATAGAACGTAACTATTCTGCTCATCTACGGTCAAATTTCTCAATTTACATATTTAGTCCGTATATTTTTTTATCCTTTACGTTTGTTTTCCAATATATGTCTATTTAAAACGTAAATATAATGATATTGTTACGTTCGAAAAGCACATAAAATCCGTCCCAGCCGTAAATCTCAATTTATCTTACGGCCATTTTATATAAAATTCAAAAAACGGCCGTACTCACCTTAAAAACTTACGGACTGAACGAAAGACTTTTTACATTCAGCCGTAAATCCGCCAAAGCACAGAACTCAAAAAAGAAGAAAAGGATAAACCCGAAGATTTATCCCTTCCTTCTTTTTATAATTCATTCCCCTGCATGAGTCTTTCTTCTATTCTTTTGCATCAGAATGACATCCGTTGCAGTTTCCGGAGCACGCTCCGCCCGCCGGGCATCCGATGCATTTCACACCGGCCTTTTTGGCTTTCACAATATATGTAATGGATGCACCGAGAATCAGTGCCACAATGAGTATTATCACCGCATTTGCCATCGTCATGCTCCTTTCTTATTTCGACTTATCTATTTCGCCAACTTGTACTCCGCATTGAACTGTTTGTTTGTCTTCGCAATGAGAGCTGCAACAATTGCAACCATCACGATAACTGCGATAAGACCGCCGACAAATCCTGCACCGAGTGCACCTGTTGTAACAAGTGTACCAATCTGGTATACAAGGAATGCCACCACATAACCTGTTCCGAGCTGAAGCGCAATACCGCCCCAAAGCCATTTGGCACTCTTCATTTCTGAGTTCATCGCACCGAGCGCAGCGAAGCAAGGAGGTGTAAAGAGGTTGAACATAAGGTAAGCAAGTGCTGCCACTTTTGTGATACCCATAACTGCTGCCACTTCGTTACCGCTGCCCACAAGCGCAAGCTCTTCTGTATCGATGAAGTTAGTTAATGCATAACAAACCGCAAGTGTACCAACAACATTCTCTTTTGCAATAAATCCTGTTACTGCCGCTGCTGCAAGCTGCCATGCTGCCACTCCGACAATCGGAACTAAGATAACCGCAATCGGAGATGCGATAGAAGCAAGGATCGATGTGCTTTCCATACCCTCTTCTACCACCTGCAACTGCCAGTTGAATGCCTGCATAATCTGCACTACAGTGTTACATACCAGGATAACCGTACCGGCTTTCACGATGTAAGCTTTACCACGTGAGAGCATAGAAAGCGTCGCTCTCTTTAAGCTCGGAAGTTTGTACTCCGGAAGCTCGATGATAAAGAATGATTTTCTGTATTTGTGTCCCGTAATTTTGTTTACCAAAAGTGCTCCGAGAAGGATTAAAAGGATACCTACAAAGTACATTAAAGTACCGATCCACGCTGCATCCGGGAAAAATGCGCCGACAAAAAGCGCGATTACCGGAAGTTTTGCTCCACACGGCATGAAAGGCGTGAGCATTGCAGTTGCTCTGCGTTCTCTCTCGTTACGGATGGTACGGGCCGCCATAACACCCGGAATGGCACAGCCGGTACCGATAACCATCGGAATAACCGATTTGCCGGAAAGTCCTACTTTTTTGAAAATCGGGTCAAGTACAACAGTCGCACGGGCCATGTATCCGCAATCCTCCAAAAGAGCAATAAGGAAATACATTACCATAACAAGCGGAAGGAATCCGACTACAGCTCCGACACCGCCGATGATACCGTCAACCAAAAGTGCCTGCAGGAACGGATCTGCATTTTCTACTTTGCCTGCTACCCATCCCTGGAAGGTTTCAATCCAGCCTACCAGCCAATCCGCAATCCAGGTACCCAGTGTTGTCTGCGAAATGTAGAACACAAGGAACATAACCAGTGCAAAGATCGGGATTCCGACAATCGGATGTGTAAGCACTCTGTCAATGCTGTCCTGTTTGTTTGTATCTTTTGTGAGAACTTTACGTTTCTCCACTTCTTTCACAATACCGTTTACAAATTCAAAACGCTTTCTGTCAGCCGCCTCAACCTCTGCTTTATCCTGCAGATTGATGTCACCCTGCTCATAAGGAGCTTTCTGGCTCGTTCCCTTTAAAGAAACTGCCTTCTCAACGACAGCCTTCAGTCCGTTATCTCCGGAAGATGTCGAAACAGTTTCCACAACCGGACATCCAAGTTTTACAGACAATGCTTCCACATTAATCTCTGTCTCTTTTTTCTCATTGATATCACTCTTGTTCAGAGCCACCACCATCGGAACGCCAAGCTCAAGAAGCTGTGTGGTGAAGAATAAGCTACGGCTTAAGTTTGTTGCATCTACGATATTGATTATCACATCAGGATTTTCATTTTTCACATATCCGCTTGTGATACTTTCCTCCGATGTGAACGGCGACATAGAATATGCCCCCGGCAAGTCGACTGCAACCAATTCCTGTGATCCGTCATAAAAACTCTTCTTGATCGGGCTTTCTTTCTTTTCGACTGTTACGCCGGCCCAGTTACCAACACGTTCATTTCTTCCTGTGAGCGCATTGTACATTGTTGTTTTTCCGCTGTTCGGGTTACCCGTTAATGCGATTCTCATATTCTTCCTCCTTTTGAGCGCTAACTCTTGTTAGACTCAACTAACTCATGGTTATAAAAAATAGTGACTTTATAAAAATCACTATTATATTCTTATGCAAAAACTCCCTAAATAGAAATAGCTGCTGCTAATTCATTATCAATATTGTATCTGGCATCTTTGATGGAAACAACGCATCCGCCCTTTTTGCGGGAGATGACCGTAATCGGTTCGCCGCTGTAACAGCCAAGCGAAAACAAAAATGCATTGAGCTCTTCATCGTCTGTCACAATATCTTTAATGATATATTCTTCCCCTGCGTTTGCTTCTGTCAGATTCATTGCCTGCCTCGATTCCTGCTTGTTATTTCCTGTAGTTATATGTAAAAAACAGCGGTTAGAAGCTCCTAACCGCTTTGAGTTTATTACAATTGTAATTATTTGTCAATATATTTTTTTATTGCTTTTTGCTTGTTTTTCACATTTATGCCTTTTATAATATTTTTGACATTATAATTTTGCATTTATTAAGGAGTTTGATATAACCAGATGAAATATTTAATTGATAAAAACAACATCTCGCCTGCATACCTTCAGCTTTATCGTCAGCTTCGGGAAGACATTATCCAAAATGTCTATCCGTTCGGGCACAAACTCCCTTCCAAGCGCCTGCTCGCAGATGAAACAGGCACAAGCCTCATTACCGTCGAGCATGCATACGCGCTTCTGTGCGAAGAAGGCTACACGGAATCCAGGGAGCGGAGCGGCTACTATGTATGTTTCCGTCCGGGTGACGGTTTTGCCTCTGCCGCCGAGACCAATACAGGCACTCCTCTGCGCCATACTGATATTTCCGCGCCTTCTTTGTCAAGCAGTTCCTCACCGAACCATTTTTCATATCCGCTGCTTGCACGGACAATGCGCAAAGTGCTGAGCGACTACGGTGAGGCTATATTGGAAAAATCCCCAAACGAAGGCTGTCTTGTTCTCCGGGAAGAAATTCGCAAATATTTGCTCAGAAGCCGCGGAATCTCTGCCGACACTTCGCAGATTATCATCGGCTCCGGTTCAGAATATTTGTATGGTCTGATTGCTTCTCTTCTCGGCCGCGGGCAAATTTATGCATGCGAATCGCCGTCTTATCACAAAATCCAACAGGTATATACCGCCTGCGGCGTTACGCTGGAAATGTTACCTCTGGGTATCGACGGCATTGAAAGCCGCGCTTTGCAAAACACAAACGCGGACATTCTTCATATTACGCCTTACCGCAGCTTTCCGAGCGGTGTTACCGCCTCCGCCTCCAAGAGACACGAATACCTGCGCTGGGCCGAAAAAGGTACTCGCTATATTATAGAAGATGACTACGAATCGGAATTTTCCGTTTCCCGCAAAGCAGAGGAAACATTATTTGCACACACAAAAAAAGAGAATGTCATCTACATGAACACATTCTCAAATACGATTTCCCCCTCGCTCCGCGTTGCCTATATGGTGCTGCCCGCGCAGCTTGTTTCCGCATTCGAGGAAAAACTCGGATTCTATTCGTGCACAGTCCCGACCTTTGAACAATACGTGCTCGCACATCTGTTATCCGGCGGTGATTTTGAACGGCATATTAACCGGGTAAGAAGGCAAAAAAGAAAAGGACACTCCTGATTACAGGAATGCCCTTTTTCCTTTATTTACAACAAAACTTCATCCAATTTTTCCTGTATACGTCTGCGTACCAGCAAAGCGATTTCTCCGGTTTTCATTTCCCGATACTCCTCATAAGGAATCGGTTCCAAAAAATGAACCTGTGTTTTTACATATCCTAAATAGGAAATGTCCAACGCCTTGTAGGTATCAATCAGCACCACCGGAACAATGGGCGTGCGGGATTTTAAAGACGCCTTAAAACAACCGGATTTAAACTCCCACAAACTGTTCTTTTTATTCTAATCATAAGCACCTTCCGGAAAAATAAGGAATCTCCGTCCCTGTCTTACTTCATTTGCAACCTCATGGATAATCGTCATCGATTGGCGCAGATTATCCAACTCCATGCGCTTTCCGCGTACAAGATCAATCACTTCCCTCACAAACGGAAAATTGGAGCGTTTTTTATCCATCACGACGCTGCACGGTTTGTTATTTCCGTACACAATTGCGTATCCGTCATATTTCCCCTGATGATTCGGATACATGATGTATCCTCCCTCCGACGGGAGATTTTCCGCTCCGAATACCTGCGTCCGTATCCGCCCTGTCCGATGCATGATCCGTACAATTTTTTTCAAATATTTATATGCCTTTTCCTCATCAAACGGATCTTTCCGGATTAACCGGCGCATCGTCGGTATAAAACGCAATAATATCCGAAAAAAGTTTTTACCAATAATACAATAAAATCTCAATTTGCATCACTGCCTTCTTACTGTGCTACATTTCCTTCTGCAAGAGTTTCTGTATATTCACCGTGTACTGCCGTAAATTTTTCTTTAAACACGTTCATAACATCCACGGAACCAAATGCAACAACTACATACTCCTCGCTCACGGAATAAATCACATACTGATCCGGCGATCCGCACATCCACTGGTTATTCAGTATGTTATTTTTCATTACATCCGAAAAAGCCTGTGCATTGGACGCATCTGTCAAATGGAATGCTGCACCCGTGAAAATATTTACATTCATACCATGAAGCATAGATGCAGCCTCATCCACCATTCCGAGTGCATCCGAAGAAACAAGGAGCGTTGCTCCGATTGCTTCCGGATCTTCCAGACTGTAAAGTCCCGGCGCATTGTCCACCGGATGATTCATATCTCCGCCCATCGCATAGAATTTATCATTCTCTTCATATGTGGTCCATACATCATTTAAAATTGACACGGAATCGATTCCTGTCACCGCGCTTTCACCATTCTCACCGTCATCTTCTGTTTCGCTTTCTGTTGTATCACTTTCTGTTACATCATCTGTCACTTCCTGATTTGTCACCTCGTCACTGGTACGATTTTCTTCTCCGGCGCAGGCCACAAGAGACACCGCCATCGTCAATACCGCAAATAAAACAACTACTCTTTTTTTCATGTTACGTCCTCCTTTTTCAAAAACAAATTATGTTTATATTTTTATAGATTAAAAATTCCCAACGCCTGTAAAAGCAAATACAAGAGCAGAACAGGAACAACTACCTTAACCATCACAATATACAAGCCTTTTCTTCCGAATTTATGACCGCCGTGCGTCACTTCGTCAATTACAGTTTTAGGTTTTACAATCCATCCGATAAGTATACATGTTGCAATCGCAACCAACGGCATGAGAACATTATTGCTCACATAATCAAGCACATCCAAAAGCTGTGCAGATGCTCCGTTCGGCAAGGTGATATCGAAAAACCATATATTGTAACCGAAACAAACTGCAAGACCGACCGCCATTGTAAACAGGCTGACAAAAACCGTACTTTTTTTCCTGTTGATACGGAACTTGTCCATGCAACTGGAAACAATTGCTTCCATAATAGAAACTGACGAGGTCAATGCTGCAAAAGCCACCATCACGAAAAAGACAACGGCAATAACAATACCGACGCCTCCCATGGCCTCAAACACTTTCGGCAATGACACAAACATAAGACTCGGCCCCGTAGCCATACCTTCCGTTCCCATGAAAGTGTAAACAGCCGGAACAATCATAAGACCGGCCAAAAACGCAACCAGCGTATCAAATATCTCAATCTGATTGACACTTTTTACCAGATTCGTCTCCTTCTTTACATAAGAACCATATGTAATCATGATTCCCATCGCCACACTGACCGAATAGAAAAGCTGACCGGTGGCATCCATAAGTACCTGAATAAACTTTTTCAAGGTCATTCCGTCAAAATTCGGAACAACATAAACCAAAAATCCTTCCACACCGGTACGGGTGACTCCGCTTGCATCCGTATGCTTCAGTGTCAGAGAGAAAAAAGAAATTCCCATAATCAGCACAATCAAAATCGGCATCAAAACCGTCGACAATTTTTCAATTCCGTTGCCGACACCTTTGTATACAACAAACATCGTCAGTGCCAAATATATCAAAAACCAAACAACCGGCTCTGTCTGTCCGGCGATATAGGAAGAAAAATAAGCATCTTCTACCGCCTGCGCCGCATTTCCTGTCACATAAAGCGACAAGTACTTTATAACCCAGCCTCCGATTACACAGTAATAAGGAAGAATCATTGCCGGTACCAAGCAAGCAAATACGCCGAGCCATCCCATGTTCGGATGCAGCGCCTTGTAAGCCGTCAAGGGGCTTTGCCCGGTCTTTCTTCCGATTGCAATTTCCGTTGTCAAAAGCGCAAAACCAAAGGTAAGCGCCAAAATCAAATAGCACAAAAGAAAGACGCCGCCTCCGTCTTTTGCTGCCAAATATGGGAATCTCCAAATATTTCCCAATCCGACTGCACTTCCCGCTGCCGCCAAAACGAACCCGATCGACCCGCTGAAGCTGCCTCTCTTCTGTTTCTTTTCCATAATATTTCCTCCAAAATACGTATATATATTTAACTTACTCATTGTATACTAACATTTAAAAAGAAAAAAGACAATATTCACGATTGACCGATAAATGTAAACACTTTATAATTATATTGTTTAACTAAATATTTAAGGAGGTATTTTTATGGGACGTTTGGATGGTAAAGTTGCCATCATCACCGGAAGCAATTCCGGCGTCGGAGCAGCTACCGCCGAGCTCTTTGCAAAAGAAGGCGCCAAAGTTGTCATCAGTGCACGCCGTCTCCCTCAATTGGAAGAAGTCGCTCAGCGCATACGCAATAACGGCGGCGAAGTTCTTGTCGTTCAGACGGATGTTTCCAAATCGGAAGACGCCGAAAACCTTGTTGCCAAAACAGTGGAAGCCTACGGTACGGTAGATATCCTTGTAAACAATGCCGGTGTTCTGGAAGCAGGACTGAAACCGATTGATTGCTATGAAGACGAAGATCTCGACCGGGTATTCAGCATCAATACAAAAGGCACACTTCAGTGTACAAGAGCAGTCCTCAAAGAAATGATGAAACACAACTATGGTTCCATCATTAACCTGGATTCCGTTGCCGGCCAGTTCGGTACCGGCGGTGCATCTTACGTAACAAGTAAAGCCGCGGTTGTCGGCCTGACCAAACATACTGCTTTGCGTTTTGCAGGTACCGGTATCCGTTGTAACTCCGTAAACCCAAGTTCTATTATGACACCGATGGCCAAGACCGATCCTGCCACATTAAACCAGGATATGTTCGGCCAGATGAAAAAGCACATGAATCTCAGTGTTCCGATTTGCATGCCGGAAGATGTTGCCAACATCCTTCTCTTCCTCGCAAGCGATGAGTCGCGTGCCATTACAGGACAAATTATCGTATCGGATTTCGGTGCGACACTGTAACATACTATAATAATGAAAAAAGGAAATTGACATGAAGAAAAAATTATTAACAATCGTATTATCTGCAGTACTTGTCTGCAGTACTTTAGCCGGATGCGGCTCAAAAACACCAGAATTGGAAACTATAGAAACTGACACAGAAACAACCGTTGAAACAGAAGTGGCTGATACGACGGAAGAGGAAGTTCCTGAAGTTCCGGAAGAAACACGCGAAGGTATGTACCGAAGCGAATTAACCAACGACTGGATTGATGAAGCTCTCAAAAATCAGCGTCCGGTCGCTATCATGGTTGACAACGAAAAAACAGCTCTTGATCATTACGGTCTGACACAGGCTGATATCATTTACGAAATGATGAACAGTACAGCCAATGATGAAATTACCCGTTTCATGTGTATCGTAAAAGACTGGGGAAGCATTACCAGATTCGGAAGTATCCGAAGCGTGCGCCCGACCAACTTTATGATTGCACCGGAGTACAATGCCATTGTAATTCATGACGGCGGTCCGTTCTACATTGACGCATTCCTCTCCAATCCTTGGGTAGATCATTTAAGCGGCGGATTTGCACGTATCGACAACGGCAAATCACGTGAGTTTACCGAATATGTTACTACAGGAGAAATCGAAGCCCGCTTGGAAGCAAACGGAATCGACAAAGAATACAATTCTTACTACATGGGACAGCATTGGCAGTTTGCTTCACCTTCTGCCCCGGTTGATCTTTCAAAAGCAAGCGACAGCAAAGATTGTACTTTGGTTGACCTTCCGTTCCCTCACAACGGTTCCGAACTTTCTTACGATGAAGCAAGCGGTACATATTTATACTCCGAATACGGCAAGGCACACATTGACCTTGAAAACGACAACAAACAGCTCGCTTTCACCAACGTTATTATCCAGTGCGCAAGCCATACACAGTATGACGACAACGGTTATATGCAGTTCAACATCATCAACACATCCGGCGACGGATACTATATTACCGGCGGAAAAGCCATTCCGATTACCTGGACAAAAACACATGATGCAGAGCCTACCAACTTCTTCGATGCAGAGGGAAATGAAATTACTCTGAATACCGGAAAAACATATGTTGGCTTAGTTTCTACCTCAAGATGGGAAGAACTTATCTTAAAATAAATCACTTATGTACAATCAAAGAGGACCGGAATAACCGGTCCTCTTTTTTATGCTCTTATTTATTTCTCTAAATATTTCCGCAATACTTTTTCCAAAAGCTCCGGATCCAGCGGTTTGGAAATATAATCAGCAAATCCTGCATCCTTGTACTCCTGCTCCACACCATGAATGGCATTTGCCGTCAACACAATCATTTTTGTATCGCAATTCTTGTTGTCCTTTTCGCCGCGCAGCGCATGCA
The DNA here is from genome assembly GCA_017461865.1 of Lachnospiraceae bacterium. Taxonomy (GTDB): domain Bacteria; phylum Bacillota; class Clostridia; order Lachnospirales; family Lachnospiraceae; genus SVFI01. Next base: position 11,164 of record JAFTVQ010000009.1, read on the forward strand.
GCGTCTCTATACCATCCATTTCCGGCATCATGTGATCCATAAGAATCAAATCATATTTTTTCGCCCGCGTACATTCCAGCGCCTGCTTTCCGCTCATTGCAAGGTCAACTTTTATCTCTGTCCGTTTCAAAAGGGATCTGAGCAC
>JAFTVQ010000032.1 GCA_017461865.1 Lachnospiraceae bacterium
CCATGTGACAATACGCCACACCTGCCCGTGGCAGATTTCGTAAGGATTCAGCGTCAGGTAATTGAGAAATCCCGGATTAATCAGCTGAATCACATATCCAAACCCATAGCAGACAATCAGGTACAATGTCAGATTGCTGATGGCATATTTTCCGTATTTCCGTTCCATTTTTGATAACCAGCTCATATAAATTATACACCTCTGTTTTTTAATCGTATTGTTTTTCATTCTATCATGCAAACATTTGAAAGTAAATTCTTTCATATATTTTTAACAAAACTTCCCTCTTTTGTTTATATATTTTTTATATTCTTAACTGAAATCCGCATTGCACAATTAAAAACCATGGCGTATAATGAGAAATGGTGTCAAAATTTGTATAATAAATAAGAAAGGACGAATACAATGGAAACCGGATTTTACACTCTCGGAATTGATATTGGATCGACCACAGTCAAAATTGCTCTTCTCGACGAAGAACAAAATATTCTGTTTTCCGACTACAAGCGACATTTTGCGAATATAAGAGAAACGTTACTGGAACTTTTAAAGGATGCGTTCACCCAGGTAGGGAACGTTTCCGTATCTCCTATGATTACAGGCTCCGGCGGTCTTGCACTTGCCAATTGCCTTGAAGTTCCGTTTACCCAGGAGGTAATTGCTGTATCTACCTCCCTCAAAAAATATGCTCCACAGACCGATGTTGCCATTGAGCTCGGAGGTGAGGATGCCAAGATTATCTACTTTGAAGGCGGTAATGTGGAACAGCGTATGAACGGCATCTGTGCCGGCGGTACCGGTTCTTTCATTGACCAGATGGCCTCCCTTCTCCAAACGGATGCCACCGGTCTCAACGAATATGCCAAAGGCTATCAGTCCCTTTACACGATTGCAGCCCGTTGCGGTGTATTTGCCAAATCCGATATTCAGCCGCTCATCAACGACGGTGCAACCAAGGAAGACCTCTCCGCTTCTATCTTCCAGGCAGTAGTTAACCAGACCATCAGCGGTCTTGCCTGCGGAAAACCGATTCGCGGACATGTGGCCTTTTTGGGCGGACCTCTTTTCTTCCTGTCGGAGCTGAAAGAGGCTTTTATCCGTACATTAAAACTGGACGATGACCATATTATCTCCCCGGAGAATCCACATCTTTTTGCAGCGATCGGCTCTGCTTTAACTGCCAAAGGAGAGGTTTGTCTTTCTCTTGACGATATGATCGGTAAATTGTCCGAAGACATCAAACTGGAATTTGAAGTGGAACGTATGTCTCCTCTTTTTGCAACACAGACCGAATACGAACTTTTCACTACGAGACACAACTCGCACAAAGTTCGCAGCAGGAAACTTTCTCAGTACAAAGGAAATTGTTATCTCGGAATCGACGCCGGCTCTACTACAACAAAAGTTGCCTTGATCGGCGAGGACGGTTCTCTTTTGTACTCCTTCTACAGCAGCAACAACGGAAGTCCTTTAAAAACAGCCATTACCGCTTTTAAAGACATTTATTCCCAGTTGCCGGAAGATGTACATATCATGCACGCATGCTCCACCGGTTACGGTGAAGCTCTCATGAAAGCCGCCTTCCTTTTGGATGAGGGCGAAGTTGAAACAGTAGCGCATTATTATGCAGCTGCATTCTTCTCTCCTGACGTAGACTGTATTCTTGACATCGGCGGTCAGGACATGAAATGTATTAAAATCAAAAACGGAACCGTGGACAGCGTACAGCTTAACGAGGCTTGTTCTTCCGGTTGCGGTTCCTTTATCGAAACCTTTGCCAAATCACTGAATTACACCGTGGAAAATTTTGCAAAGGAAGCTTTGTTTGCCAAAAATCCGATTGATCTCGGTACGAGATGTACGGTTTTCATGAACTCAAAGGTAAAACAGGCCCAAAAGGAAGGTGCGTCCGTTGCCGATATTTCTGCAGGACTTGCCTATTCCGTTATCAAAAATGCCTTATTTAAAGTAATTAAAGTGTCCTCTGCCAGCGAACTGGGCAAAAAAATTGTCGTACAGGGCGGAACCTTCTACAACGACGCCGTGCTGCGCAGTTTCGAAAAAATCGCAGGATGTGAAGCCGTGAGACCTGATATTGCCGGAATCATGGGAGCTTTCGGCGCTGCCTTGATTGCAAAAGAACGTTTCCACGAAAAGGAAGCTGCTGCTGCGCTGGATATCGATGCGGCCGATGTGACTTCCACTATGCTGTCCATCGACAAAATCAACGCTTTGGAATTCACAACACGCATGGCAAAATGTCAGGGTTGTACCAACCACTGCCGTCTGACAATCAACCAGTTTACCGGCGGACGCCAATACATATCCGGCAACCGTTGTGAACGAGGCATCGGCAAAGAAAAGAATAAGAACAACATTCCGAATTTATACGACTATAAATTACATCGGATATTTGACTACGAACCGCTCACACCGGATGAAGCCGAGCGCGGTCAGGTCGGAATTCCGCGTGTTCTCAACATGTATGAAAACTATCCGTTCTGGTTCACTTTCTTTACGGAGCTCCGGTACCGTGTGGTACTTTCACCACTGTCGACTCACAAGATTTATGAGCTTGGTATCGAATCAATCCCGAGTGAATCCGAATGTTATCCTGCAAAGTTAGCTCATGGTCATATTTCATGGCTGATTAAGCAAGGGGTACCTTACATCTTCTATCCTGCCCTGTTTTACGAGCGCGATGAAGTACCGGGAGCTAACAATCACTACAACTGTCCGATTGTAACCTCCTACTCCGAAAATATTAAAAATAACGTGGAAGAAATCGGACGCGGGGATGTACGGTTCCACAATCCGTTCCTTTCTTTCCGCGACAGGGACACCATTTACAGAGTATTGTCAAAGGAATTCCCTGACATTCCGAACAGTGAAATCTATCACGCAGTGGATAAAGCGTGGGACGAACTGGAAAATGCCCGCTATGATATGCAGAAAAAAGGCGAGGAAACCATTGCCTGGCTCAACGCCAACAACAAACGCGGAATTGTTCTTGCCGGACGCCCTTACCACATTGACCCTGAAATCAATCATGGTATCCCGGAACTGATCAACTCCTACGACATCGCCGTGCTGACGGAAGACTCCATCTCGCATCTCGGTTGGCCGGAGCGTCCGCTGATTGTGTCTGACCAGTGGATGTACCACTCCCGACTGTATGCAGCTGCGTGCTATGTGCGGACGGTCAATAATCTGGATTTGATTCAGTTGAACTCCTTCGGTTGCGGTCTTGACGCTGTAACCACCGATCAGGTAAATGACATTCTGACTGCAAGCGACAAGATTTATACCTGTCTGAAAATTGATGAGGTAAACAATCTCGGTGCCGCCAGAATCCGTATCCGTTCCCTCATTGCAGCGCTCCATGTCAAAGAGCTGCAGGGTGCCGAGCGCGTGGTACACTCCAGCGCAATCAACAAGGTTTCTTTCACGGAGGAAATGCGCAAAGAATATACCATTCTTTGTCCGCAAATGTCGCCGTTCCATTTCGACATCATCGAATCGGGATTCAGAGCCTGCGGATATAATTTTGAAGTGTTACCATCCGATAACCGTCATGCGGTTGAGACCGGACTGAAATATGTAAATAATGACGCCTGCTACCCTTCTCTGATTGTGGTGGGGCAAATTATGGATGCACTGCAATCCGGCAAATATGATTTAAATAAAACCGCAGTCGTTATGACCCAGACCGGCGGCGGATGTCGTGCAACCAACTATGTCGGTTTCATACGCCGTGCTTTAGCCAAGGCCAACTTACAGCACATTCCGGTTATTTCCATCAATATGAGCGGACTGGAAAGCAATCCGGGATTCAAACTCGATGCCAATGTGCTTATCCGCACGGTTTACGGTGCAATCTTCGGTGATATCATCATGAAATGTGTGTACCGTATGCGCCCGTATGAAATCACACCGGGCAGTGTAAATGAAGTACATGAAAAATGGAAAGTGAAATGTCAGCAATTTGTGGCACGGAAATATATGTCGTTCACAACGTTCCAACGTATGTGCAGACAAATGATTGCGGAGTTTGATTCCATTCCGATCCGCGAAGAAAGAAAGCCCCGTGTCGGAATTGTCGGTGAAATTCTTGTAAAATTCCTACCGGCTGCCAACAATTATCTGGCTGAGCTTTTGGAGGCGGAAGGTGCCGAAGCTGTTTGTCCGGATCTTCTGGACTTTATGTTCTACTGTTTCTACAACCAGATTTACAAATCCGAGCAATTCGGAACACCGAAAAAGACTGCACGGGCATGTAAAGCCGGCATTGCAGCCATGAATTTCGCCCGCGGCGCTGCTTCCAAGGCATTCTCGAAATCAAAACATTTTGATCCGCCTGCGAATATTTATGATCTGGCAGAAATGGCAAAAGATATCGTATCCCTCGGAAATCAGACCGGCGAAGGCTGGTTTCTTACCGGCGAAATGCTGGAATTAATCCACAGCGGTGCAGCCAACATTGTCTGTACACAGCCGTTCGGATGTCTTCCGAACCACGTGGTCGGAAAAGGAGTTATCAAAGAAATCCGTAAACGATACCCTTCTGCCAACATCGTGGCCATTGACTACGATCCGGGCGCAAGTGAAGTCAACCAGTTGAACCGTATCAAACTGATGTTGTCGACAGCAAACCAAAACCTAAAAGATTAAATTTTAAATCCCCGGCAATTTGCCGGGGATTTACTTTATTCTTTCATATTGAGTTTTTTTGCCCAGTTGTTTTGTGTTATGTAAACTTGTTGGGTATATAGCAAATTATTCTTCTTTAGTACCCCGACTGCTCCCTTTCTCTTGACATTATGTAAACCTTTTGGGTATACCCCCACATATATCTGTGATAATACCCGATTTTTTGAAAAATCGAGGGTACAGAGCTGCCTTTCATCTCCATATGTCCGGCTTGAAACTTTTTTGTCCCAAAGCTGTTCAATCCACACCACACACCACTCAAAAAAGAACCGTCTCCGGTTCTTTTTTTAATTACAATTTTGTTTTTTTACAAATGATATGAATTCACGCTGCGGTAACGGTCTGGAATAATAATAACCCTGGATATAATCAATGTTTTCGTTGAACATACCATCGATCTCGTCTTTGGTCTCTATGCCTTCGGCCACAAGCTTAAGGTCAATTCCATGCGCCATATGAACGACTGCACGCACCACATGCTGCGCCTTTGTCGATGCGAAAAACGCCTTTGACATGTCATAGTCCAGCTTAATCAAATCTACCGGCATTTCTACCACGTACATGAGATTGGACTCTCCTTTTCCGAAATCGTCAAGCGAAAACGTAAAACCGTACTCTACCAGCCGGTTCATATTTTTCAAGAGAACGGCTCTTGCCGTAACCGATGCTGTCTCCGTGATTTCAAGATTAATATGACGGGGCGACACCTCATACTTTTCAATCAAAGAAATCAAACGCTCTGCCAAATCCTCCATCTCACACTGAACCACGGAAAGATTAATTTCCACATACTCAATTCCATGCGCAATTGCATCCGAATTTTTCAAAAATTCACAAACCTTTTCAAATACCCGCTCGCCGAGCTGCACGATCTGTCCGCTCCGCTCCGCCACGGAAATAAACAATCCCGGTGGCATAAGACCGCCGTCTTCTTCCCTGATACGCGCCAAAGCTTCTGCCGATGTAAACCGGTTCTCTTTGTTTGAAAAAATAGGTTGAAAAAACACTTCCACACGGTCTTCTTCCAAAGCAGCTGCAATCTTATGCTCTATCACCTTTTGCTCCCTGTATTTGAGCACGACATCTTC
>JAFTVQ010000101.1 GCA_017461865.1 Lachnospiraceae bacterium
CGGATTTATGTCCAGTGCGTTATATATATAATTGCGCAGACTGTTCACAGGATATGGATTTTCCGGGCTACAACCGCTCTCCTCCTCCGCACATTGCTCTTCATACGCACTCCCAAAATGATGCAAACCGGTGTTTGCAATCTCTTCCACAAACGAATCCAAATCACATATGACCGACGCCCCTTGCCTGATTAACTGATTGCAACCGACACTCATAGGGTCCGTCACTCTCCCCGGAATAACATAGACTTCCTTTCCCTGCTCCAGTGCCATATCCACCGTAATCAGAGTTCCGCTCCTTTCCTTCGCTTCGACAACCACCAGCACATCCGCCATCCCACTGATAATCCGGTTGCGTGGCGGAAAAAAATTAGACCTCGGCTCCGTGCCCGGTGCATACTCACTATAGATACATCCTTTTTCACACAGCGCATTATATATAGGTAGATTTGCCTCCGGATAACAGATATCAGCCCCACATCCAAGCACAGCCGCCACCAGTCCTCCCGCTTCCAGACCTCCCCATTGGGAAATACCATCCACCCCCAAAGCCATTCCGCTGACAATCATCACGCCTCTCTGTGCGCATTTTTGTCCGATCCTTCGCGCCACATACTTTCCGTACTCCGAACATGTTCTGGCGCCGACGACCGCAACAACCGGTCGCCTTTTCTCCGACATAGCCCGAAAATCTCCTCCACCCTTTATATACAATCCGAGCGGCGCATCCGGAATCTGCTTCAAACGCTCCGGATACGCTTCCATATTCGGAAGAACAAAACATATCTCTTTTTGCAGAATCTTATCCCACAAACGCTGCGCATCGCATTTCCGTTTCCAGCAATTTACTTTTTCTGCAAGCGCAGCACTCATACGCTCGGAAAATTTGCATACTTCTTTCAAATACATCCGCATCCTCTCTTCGTTCATCGCACACAATTCCTCCGCATGCAATCCTCCTGCTAGCATGGCAGAAAGCGTCTTTCGTCCGATTCCCGGGACATGATAAAGCCAGTTGACATACTTTGCATCGTCCGGCCGGCCCATATATAATGTATTATCCTTTTTACCCTTACCATTACCCATAAAAATCCGCCCCCTTCTCATGCACAGCCTCCATACCTCCGTTCAACACAATTGCCTCCGCCATATGGTTTTCCCGGATCACTTCAGACTGTTCAAGATCTGCAATCGTCCGCGCAACCTTACGGATTCGGTCGAACCCGCGGACACTCTTTTCCTTTTTCAAAAAAACAGCTTCCAACAGCTTATCTGCATCCCGTTCAAGGACACATATGCGCCGCATCTCTTCCGCAGTTAAGTTTGCATTTAATTTTCCTTGTCTTTGTAATTGAAACTCTCTTGCAAACTTCACCCTCTCTCTGATGTCTGCACTGCTTTCCGCTTCTGCCCTCAACCGCAGTTGTTCCCAATTCACTCTCCCCACCTCAACACTGAGATCAATTCTGTCAAGGAGCGGTCCCGATATTCTTCGAAGATATCTGTTGATATCCGAAATCTTACAGTTGCATTTCCTGCGATCCGGAAAATATCCGCAGGGGCAGGGATTCATTGCTGCAACCAACATAAAATCCGTCTTATAATCACATATGTAATTTTTCCGAACAATCCGCACCTTCTTCTCCTCCAAAGGTTGTCTTAACAGATCCAGTTTTTCTCTCCCAAACTCCGGCAATTCATCCAAAAACAATATGCCGTTATGTGCCCTGGTGACAATTCCCGGTCCAGGAACCGCTCCGCCGCCAACCAACCCCTGCGGTGTAATCAGATGATGTGCCGTTTCGAAAGGTCTTACCGTAACAAGTGTTTCTTTTTCTCGCAACTCCCCCATAACGCTTTTAATCATTGTCACCTCCATGCTCTCTTCATAGGTCATCGGAGGCATGATTCCCGGAAGTCTCTCCGCAATCATTGTTTTTCCGCTTCCCGGCGGTCCGAACAAAAGCAGATTGTGAAAACCGGCTACAGCGATTTCCGCCGCACGCCTTGCCTGTTCCTGCCCGGCCACTTGCGAAAAATCTTTTATTACACCCGTTATCTTATTTGCGCCCACTGTCATATTGTCTATCTCGCCGACCGTGTATTCCGGTTTAACATTTCCGCACAAAATGCTTTTATAATTTAATAACGCCTGTTCCAAAGTTTCGACGCAAATGCACGTGACACTTCTTACAATCTGCGCTTCCCCTTTGTTTCCTTTTGGCAGGACACAGTATTTTACTCCTTCCTCCGCGGCTTTCACAAGAATCGGCAAAACTCCCCTGACAGGTTTCACACTTCCGTCCAGCCCCAGTTCTCCCAGGACCAAAACCTGCTCTCTGCCGCCTGCATTTTCAATCGAGTTGTCAGCACAGCCTGCCTCCTGCGGTTCAAGCGTCAGCAAAATCCCCAAAGCGACCGCCAAATCAAACCCGCTGCCGTCCTTTCTTATATCTGCCGGCGAAAGACTGATGGTAACCCTTTTGGGCGGCATTTTATAACCACTGTTTTTTATTCCCACACGCACTCTCTCCCGACTCTCTTTCACCTGACTCGCGAGATAACCGATCATTTCCATACAGGGAAGTCCGTCGGATACATCCACCTCCACGTGAACCAAATAGCTCTCCAGCCCATGGTAAGCTCCGGATAAAATTGTCTGATACAAAATAAATCCTCCTTTCGATTTGATATATGAAATTGTTTTTTGGAAATTAAAATAAAGATTTAATAATGAAATAATAGAAATTGTAAATTGAAATGTAATTAATATGTCGGCTGCGACAAGCGCAGCCGACGCATATACAAGAAATATAAATATGTTTAAATATGATTTAGAATACTTTTGTTTTCATCTTTTCCGGATCTCTTGAGAACTGGATACAATCATCTTTCGAAATCTTACGCGCCATATAAAGAGCGAGCAATGAGTCATCCAGCGTCATCATGCCTTCCTTCTTACCGGTCTGGATGATGGAATCAAGCTGATGTGACTTTCCTTCACGGATCAGGTTTCGAACCGCATATGTAGCATGCATTACCTCAAACGCCGCGCAACGTCCGTCTCCGGTTATATTCGGAATAAGCGTCTGGGAAATAATCGCTTCAATAACGTTGGAAAGCTGAACACGGATCTGCTGCTGCTGATGTTCCGGGAAAACGTCGATAATACGGTCTACCGTACTCGCTGCATCCACTGTATGCAGTGTGGAGAATACCAAGTGTCCTGTTTCTGCTGCTGTGATAGCGATACTGATTGTCTCGAAGTCACGCATCTCTCCCACGAGGATAACATCCGGGTCCTCACGGAGCGCAGCACGAAGTCCGTTGTCAAAACTGAGTGTATCCTGACCGATTTCACGCTGGTTAACCATGGACAATTTATGCCTGTGTGCATACTCAATCGGTTCCTCAAGTGTAATAATATGCGCATCTCTGTTTTCATTTACTTTATTAATGATAGATGCAAGCGTCGTAGATTTACCCGAACCGGTAGGTCCTGTCACAAGCACAAGTCCACGTTTACGCTGATAGAGATCTACGATAGATTTCGGCACACCGAGTTTTTCCGGATCCGGGATCTCATCTGTGATTGTACGAAGGGCAAGTGCGATTGCACCACGCTGTTTATATACGTTTACACGGTAACGTCCGATGCCGCGGAACGCAACAGAAAGGTCGTACTCTCCTCTCTCCTCAAATTTCTCACGCTGTACCGGATTCAAAACATCCAGACATAACTCCAACGTATCTTCCGGTTTAAGCACCGGGTAATCCATCTTTACAAGATGACCGTTCAGACGCATGGTCGGCGGAATACCAACCGTAAGATGTACATCGGATGCTCCTGCCTGATATGCCACCTGGAGTATTTCTACTAACTCTAACATATTTATTGTACCTCTCTTTTCTTTCCGCATTCCCCATGCGGAATAATCCATTACATATTTTGCTCAAAAGCTGCGCGAAGCGTCATAAGAGCCTTCTTCTCTATGCGCGACACATAGCTTCTGGATATGCCAAGTCTCTCTCCGATCTCTCTCTGCGTCAACTCTTCCTCGCCGTAAAAGCCGTAACGCAAAGCAATGATCTCTTTTTCGCGCGGAGGCAAAAGCGTCTCCACAAGTTCCCTGATCTTTTGTATATCCTCCTGTTTACTGAGCTCCTGTGCAAAGTCTTCCTGACTGCAGAGCGTCACATCCAGCAGGCTTATCTCATTCCCTTCTTTGTCCGTTCCGATAGGCTCATACAGCGAAATATCTTTTGCCGTTTTTTTCCGCATGCGAAGCATCATCAAAAGTTCATTGTCAATGCATCTGGCTGCGTATGTGGCAAGCCGGCTTCCCTTGGACTCATCATAACCGGATATGGCTTTAATCAGACCGATGGTCCCGATGGAAATCAAATCCTCTACGTCCTCATTCACATTTTGATACTTCTTCACAACATGAGCAACAAGTCGAAGGTTTCTCTCAATCAGTATCTGTCTGGCTTCCTTATTTTTCTCTGTATCCCCGGACTTCAGCATTTTTAAATAGTATAATTCTTCCTCCTCGGAAAGGGGTTTTTGAAAGGTCTGCAAGGGAAGCCTCCCAAATACATTTTATACTATTCTATGCATAGGGTTTGGTTAACGTAACAGTCTAATTTTTATTATACATATTAAGTTTCCAAAAGGCAAGCTATAATAAAAAATGTTCAAACACATAATTGCTGACATCAATCCCGCTTTTTGTAAGGGAAATTCTGCCGCTTTCCACGTCTCTCTGAATCAGTCTCTGCTGTATCAGTTTTTCAATTTCGGAGCCGAAAACCTCCTCAGGCATCACACCGAATTGCTCACAAAACTTTTCACCGGAAACTCCTTTCATCATACGGAGCCCAAGGAACATAAACTCTTCCATCTCATCCTCTCCGGTGAGCCGTTCTTCTTCCATTCTCTGCACGCTTGCACCGTTCCCCGCATTCCATGCATCTATATATTCTTTTAAATTACTGGTGTTTTTATATCTGCATCGGTCCGTAAAGGATGCGCTGCCCAAACCGATTCCGAGATACTCGCCCCGCTCCCAATAAACAGAATTATGGCGACTGGAAAATCCCTCTTTTGCGTAATTGGAAATTTCATATCTCTCATAACCGGCATCGTGCAAAATCTCTCCGGTACACTCATACATTAGCCGGTCTTCCTCTTCTCCCGGCAAATCATTACACTTGTTATTATATTTCTCATAAAACGGAGTACCCTCTTCCACAATCAGGCTGTACGCCGAGATATGTTCCGGCGACAACTCCAACACTTTGCGCAGTCCTTCACAGTACATCTGCACCGTCTGGCCCGGCAGGGCGGACATCAAATCTATGTTAATGTTGTCGGCACCTGCTGCCCGAAGCATATGGTATGTCTCAAGAAATTGTTTGTAGGTATGAATTCTCCCCAATGTCTTGAGCAAAGCATCATGCGGCGATTGCAAACCGATACTGAACCGGTTGATTCCCACCTTAAGATAACAGTCGATTTTTTGTTTTGTCACAGTCCCCGGATTCATCTCAATGGTGATCTCGCAATCTTCTTCCAGAAAAAATACATCCTTCAGCTTGGCAAAAAGAGCCTCTATCTGCTCTTCCGTCAGAAGGGACGGCGTTCCTCCCCCAATAAAAACAGTTGTTATATTTCTCTTTGCCAAAGGATGATTCCTGTAACTTTCCAATTCCAAAAGCAAAGCCTGCATATATGCATCCCTGCCCCGTGCATCCGCCGGTCCCGACAAAAAGTCGCAATACAGGCATTTACGCACACAAAACGGAATATGAATATACAGGCTCAAATCATTCTTTTTCATGTTGTAGAATCCTATTTTCTGTCATCCAGTTTCAAGACACTCATGAAGGCTTTCTGCGGAATTTCCACATTTCCGATCTGTCTCATCCGTTTCTTAC
>JAFTVQ010000102.1 GCA_017461865.1 Lachnospiraceae bacterium
CAGGAAATAGAGAGCGAATATGAACTGATGGATTATCTGGAAGAAAGTGCACGGATGAAAAAAGAGTATCAGAAGGTAGAGACGGCAATCAGCTCAGTCCGCCAAAAAGGATATGGTGTAGTGACACCGGAGCGCAGTGAAATTGTTTTGGAGACACCGGAAGTAATACATCATGGAAACAAGTTTGGTGTAAAAATCCGTGCCCAGAGTCCTTCCATACATATGATCCGTGCCAATATAGAGACAGAGATTGCGCCGATTGTCGGAACCAAAGAACAGGCGGAGGATCTGATTGCATATATCGGACAGAACGAGCAGGGAAATGACGGAATATGGGAGACTAACATTTTCGGTAAAACGGTAGAACAAATGGTGCAGGACGGAATTACGGCCAAAGTTTCCATGATCGGGGAGGAGAGTCAAATAAAACTCCAGGATACCATGCAGAAGATTGTCAATGACACCAACGGAGGTCTTGTCTGCATTATCATATAAGATGCAGATTGTTGTATCAAAATGCTGGGTAGAATAATAAAGATTGAAAATGCTTAATTGGGCATATACAAAAAAATATATGAATTATGTCCAAAATAAAGTCAAAAACAAGCTGTTTTTTATGTATCAGAATAGGTTTTGGACCTATGGCAATATTTTGAACAAAAATGCCCGGAATCATCAAAAATTTCGGGTATTTTTTTGGGAGGTTGCGACTATTTGCCCAAGTCGCCGGGCAGAAAGATTTCGTCAGGCAGAAGGGCGTCGCAAAACAGAAGACTGACAAAGAACTAAAGGTTGAACCAAGCTTCGATTCTTGGTAAGATAATAGTGTGATTTTAAATAAGAAAAAGCAGACTGACAAGGTGAAAACAGAATGAAAAAATGTTATGAACATGTGATTAAAGAAGTGATACCGGGTTCCATTGCGGAGGAGATGGAGATTGAGCCGGGAGATGTTCTTCTTTCAATCAATGAACAGGAGATAAAAGATGTCTTTGATTATCGTTTTTTAATCAAGGATGAATATATAGAAGTATTGGTCCGCAAGCAGGATGGAGAAGAGTGGCTTTTGGAAATCGATAAGGAGTTTGATGATGATCTGGGGATAGAGTTTGAAAACGGACTTATGAGTGAGTACCGGAGCTGCCACAACAAGTGTATCTTCTGCTTTATTGACCAGATGCCGCCGGGGATGCGTGAGACGCTGTATTTTAAAGATGATGATTCCAGACTTTCGTTTCTCCAAGGCAACTATATTACACTGACCAACATGTCCGATGAGGATTTTGACCGCATTATACGGATGCAGTTAGCACCGATTAACATTTCGGTGCAGACGACCAATCCGGAGCTTCGTTGCAAGATGCTTAACAACCGCTTTGCGGGGGAAAAACTCAAATATCTGGACAAGCTGTATGAGGGACATGTGGAGATGAACGGACAGATTGTCTGTTGCAAAGGGGTCAATGACGGAGAGGAGCTGAAACGTTCCATCGACGATCTTTCAAAATATCTTCCGTTTATGCGAAGTGTATCGGTGGTGCCTGCCGGTATTACCAAATTCCGTGACGGACTGTTTCCGCTTGAACTCTACACAAAAGAGGAAGCCGGCGAGATTATTGATTTGATTGAAAGCAGACAGCAGGGGTTTTATGATGCGTACGGTCTTCATTTTATTCACGCAAGCGATGAGTGGTATATTCTTGCAGGGAGAGCGTTTCCGGAAGAAGACCGGTACGACGGATATATCCAATTGGAAAACGGTGTGGGTATGATGCGGCTTCTTATGACAGAGTTTAGCGAGGCATGGGATAAATTGTTACAGAATACAACCAAGTGTAATGCGTTGGATGAATGTGAGCGTACCGTAACACTTGCAACTGGGAAACTGACGTACGATACCCTGGTATCTTTTGCAGAAAAGATTATGGACCGTTTCCCGAAAATCCGGGTTCAAGTGACGGCAATCCGGAATGATTTTTTCGGTGAGACAATTACTGTGTCCGGGCTTGTGACCGGACAGGATCTTCTGGCGCAGCTTTCGGAGAGACAACAGGCGGGGCAAAAGCTTGGGGATGCGGTGCTGATTCCGTGCAATATGCTCCGTACCGGAGAGGAAGTTTTCCTGGATGATATGACGGTTGAAGATGTGCAAAGTGAGCTTGGGGTAACTGTCAAACCGACGGAATGCACGGGCGGGCATTTGCTGGAGGCAATCTTAAATCCGGATTATGAGATGGGCCGGGCCAATGAAAATTTTGTTTATGTAAAAGCTTATGATAATTAAAAGGAGGTAATGATATGAATGAGGTATACGCAAAATTACAGGATTGTTTAAAGAGTGTGAGAGAGAAGACGGACTTTGTGCCGAAAGTGGCGATTGTGCTTGGGTCCGGTCTCGGGGATTACGCGGATGACATCCGTGTGGAGTGTGAGATTCCGTATGAGGATATCAAGGGATTTCCTGTTTCTACTGTACCGGGACATGCAGGTAAATTCATTTTCGGATATGTGGGAGAAGTTCCTGTTGTATGTATGAAAGGACGCGTGCATTATTATGAGGGATATCCGATTTCGGATGTGGTTCTTCCGACCAGACTGATGAAACTTATGGGGGCAGAAATTTTATTTCTGACGAATGCTTCCGGAGGTGTGAATCCTGCGTTCGGAGCAGGTGATTTCATGTTAATCACCGATCAGATTTCCGTGTTTGCACCGAATCCGCTTATGGGACCGAACATTGATGAGTTGGGAACGAGATTTCCGGATATGTCGGAAATATATGATAAACAGTTGTGCGATATTATACGCAATACTGCAAAAGAGAATGATATCAAGTTACAGGAAGGTGTATATATCCAGTTTACGGGACCTTCTTTTGAATCACCGGCGGAAGTGCGCATGGCGGGACTTCTCGGTGCGGATGCGGTCGGTATGTCCACAGCGGTGGAAGCTATTACGGCAAATCATATGGGAATGCGCATTTGCGGTATTTCCTGTGTCTGTAACTTAGGAGCAGGCTTGTCAGCCAATCCGCTCACCCACGAAGAGGTGCAGGAAGCGGCGAACAAAGCAGCCCCGCTGTTTAAAAAGCTGCTTACCGAGAGTGTGAAGCGTTTCTGATACGTTTGGATGAGTGATTTCAGAAAGCAAAATCAGAAAGAAGGTAGCCTATGCAAAAAGAACAAATTGTCACATTGATAAAACGGGCAAAAGCTGCAAGAGAGTTTTCGTATTCCCCGTATTCCGGATATATGGTCGGGGCAGCACTTTTGACAGCGGAAGGTGATATTTATACCGGATGCAATATTGAAAATGCAGCGTACGGACCAAGCAACTGCGCCGAGCGTACGGCAATTTTCAAGGCGGTAAGTGAAGGAAAAAAAGAGTTTACGGCCATTGCTATTGTAGGCGGAAAGAAAGATAGCGACGGCGATTACGCGGCTCCGTGCGGTGTGTGCAGACAGGTGATGATGGAGTTCTGTGATCCGCAGAATATGCAGGTTATAGTTGCAAAAAGCCCGGAGGAATACAAGGTGTTTACACTTTCGCAGTTGATGCCGGAAGGTTTCGGCGCCGCCAATCTTAAGTGAGAGGAAAAGAAAGATGAATATTCGTTTTTATAATGCAAGAATACTGACTATGGAAGAACCGATGGAAGTGATGGAAGGACAGCTGTGGGTCAGTGGTGAGAGAATTCTGTATGTGGGACCGGATACAGAGATGGAGAAGATTGAGACAAAAATCGGTCGGGAAGTACCTGCATGGGACAGAGAGATTGATTGTGAGGGAAATCTTTTGATGCCGGGATTTAAGGATGCACATGCACATTCGGCCATGGTGCTGTTCCGTTCTTTGGCAGACGATGAACCGTTACAGGGATGGCTGGAAAAAAGAATTTTTCCGGTAGAAGGTCGGATGACAGGGCAGGATGTATATGAACTTACCAAAATGTCGGTGCTGGAATATCTGACAAGCGGTGTGACGGCGGTGTTTGATATGTATTTGACGCCGGAAACAATCATTGATGCGTACAGCGAGTGCGGAATGAGAAATGTGCAGGTCAGCGGTATCAATAATTTCGGACCGGAGCCGGAGGTTATGGAAGAACGTTTCCTTAAACTCAACGCCAAAAACAGTTTATCGTCTTATATGCTCGGAGCACATGCGGAGTATACATGCTCTATGGAACTTTTGGAAAAGATTGCAGCTATGGTGCAGAAATATAAAGTGCCGTTTTTTGCCCACAATTCCGAGACAGAGTTGGAAGTGAAGGAATGCTTTGAACGTTACGGTATGTCACCGACACAGTTGTTTGACAAGCTGGGTCTGTATGATTTCGGCGGTGGCGGTTATCATTGTATTTATTTTGACGACAAAGATTTTGAGATATTTAAAAACAGAGGGTTAACGGCGGTGACAAACCCGGCGTCCAACCTGAAATTGGCAAGCGGTATTGCACCGATCAGCCGTTTCCTTTCCGAGGGAATTCCGGTTGCAATCGGTACGGATGGGGCAGGAAGCAACAACTGTCTGGATATGTTCCGTGAAATGTTTCTCGTGACCGGTCTTGCCAAGTATTTGGACAGGGACGCAGCCAGTGTGGATGCCCTTGAAGTGCTTCGCATGGCGACGGTCAACGGAGCAAAAGCGATGGGACTTACAGATTGTGATGTGCTTGCACCCGGCAAATATGCGGATCTTATCATGATTGATATGCATCAGCCGAATATGCAGCCGATTAACAATATCGCGAAGAATATTGTTTACAGCGGAAGCAAACAAAATGTGAAGTTGACGATGATTAACGGCAAGATTTTATATGAAAACGGCAGATTTGATATCGGGGAAGACCCGGAAGAGCTTTATAAAAAAGCCAATGCCATTGCAGAAAGGTTTAAATAAGCATGGAGTATATCATGTTTGGCGCGGCGATAGTCCTGTTTTTGATCTTTTATATGACTCGTTGTGTTCTGGATGAAAAAAGAAGAAAAAAGGAATTCAAAAAAAGTCTGTACGAAAATTACGGAAAAATGCCTTCCAAAAAATATCCGGAAGGACGGCTTGGAACGCTTGCAACGCATTTCAGAAAAAACACGGGATTTTGTGTGGATGACATTACATGGAATGACTTGGAAATGGACAAGGTGTTTTGCCGTATGGATTATACGTTTTCTGCGACGGGCGAGGAGATGCTCTATGCATTGCTCCGGCTTCCGACTGCAGATGAGGACGAGTTGACAAAGCGGGAAAAACTGATCGGATGGTTTTCGGAACATGCAGATGACAGAGTAAAATTACAGCTTTTGTTTGCAGCAATCGGCAGAACCGGCAAATATTCCATATACGAATACATGGATTATCTCGACGGACTGAAAGAAAAGAAAAACACAAGGCATTATGCGGTCATAATTGCAATGGTTATTGCGATTTGCGTATGTTTTTCGGCGTATTCCGGCATCGGGTTTGTTTTTCTTTGCGGATTGCTTTGCTACAATCTGGCAAGCTATTTTAAGGAAAAAGGCGAAATAGATCCATACATTACTACATTTTCCTATATGTTACGTATTTTGGAAATGGAAAGCCGATTTTCTGATTGCAAGGTGGAAGTAATCGCCGATATGGTTGCGGATATGGATGAGAAAAGCAGAAAGTTTCAAAAATTCCGTCGCTTTTCATCACTTCTTACGCATCAGGATTCCATGAGCGGGAATCCTATGGATATACTTATGGATTATGTTCGCATGGGGCTTCATTTGAACTTGATTAAATTCAACACGATGCTTTCCGAATGTAAAAAATACAAAGATGATATGATTTCGATCATTGAGACGATGGGATTCATTGAGAGTATGATTTCGGTTGCGGCTTATAGGGCAAGCCTGGAATATCATTGTATTCCGGTGCTTTCGGAAAAAACAACCATATCCGGAGAAAATGATCGGCAACAGGATGCAGTAAGTGCGGATGCAATATATCATCCTCTGCTCAGCCGGCCGGTGAACAATACATTTGAGGTAAAGAAAGGAATGCTTCTTACCGGATCTAACGCCTCCGGGAAGTCCACGTTTTTAAAGACAATAGCAATCGCACAGATTATGGCGCAGTCGGTGCACACGGTCTGTGCAAAAGAATACCGGAGTGCATATTACAGAGTGTATTCTTCCATGGCGCTTAGGGATAATCTTGAAAGCAATGAGAGTTATTTTATTGTTGAGATCAAGGCGCTGAAAAGGATTTTGGAAGCAGCAGAGGAAAAGAATTTACCTGTGATGTGTTTTGTAGATGAAGTTTTGCGCGGGACAAACACCGTGGAACGGATTGCAGCAGCTTCGGAGATATTATCAGGACTTGCACGGCAAAATGTGTTGTGTTTTGCCGCAACCCATGATATTGAGCTGACATCGATATTGGAAGAGCAGTATGAAAACTATCATTTCGATGAAATAATCGAAAACGGTGATGTAAAGTTTAACTATTTATTAAAGGAAGGGAAGGCAACCAGCCGGAATGCCATCCGGCTTCTCTCGGTGCTCGGTTATGAGGAGGACATCATTAGAAAGGCGGAAAAAAGAGCATCTGATTTCCTGACAGACGGTGAATGGAAATAAGCTTTATATTGGCAAAGATAACGTTGCGGACCCTTGACGATGGCTATGGGAAAGTGGTATGATACTTAAAGTGATTGGAGGTATATGCCGTGAATAATCTTATTTTATTTGTAAATACATTTTTATCTTATATTGTGTTGATGATTGTAATTGCAGTTGTGGCAGCACTTGGCTTTTGGGCAGGTTCCATTTGGAGAAAATCTAAGAATGCCAAGGACGCAGCGATGCTGGAAGAGACGGAAACGACAGAAACCGAATAGTATAAGGCACAGGTGTTCAAAGAAGTTTGAGCACCTGTTTTTTCATTGTTCTTTTTTCAGACAAAGAAAGGGAATCTTATGAGAGAAAAAAGATATGACATCATCTTGTGGGATGTGGATGGTACACTTCTTGACTTTCACCGTTCGGAGCGCTGGGCATTGGAGAACGCGTTTCTTTCGTACGGCATGACAATAGATGATGATATATACCGGGCGTTTTACAAGATTAATCTGAATTACTGGAAACGGTTAGAGAGACAGGAAGTGACGAGGGCACAGCTTCTCATAGGCCGTTTTGCGGATTTGTTTCTTTTGTTTCAGCCCGGCGGAGTACTTACCGGAAAAGGGATTCCATATGAAACGCTGTCTCAAATCAATGTGGATGAATTCCGGTTATGCTACCAGAAGTTCTTGGGCAGTGTCTATTTTTATATGGATGATTCCCAAAAGCTATGCGGGAAGTTGAAAGAAGACGGTTTTTTGCAGTACATTGTTTCAAACGGTTTGGAACAGGTACAAAAAAACAAACTTCATCTGGCAGGATTTGATATTTTAATGGAGAAGATTTTTGTTTCGGAGGCGGTGGGATATGATAAGCCGGATCTTCGATTCTTTGAACATTGTATGGAAGAAATTTCACAAAGCATGGGGTGTGCAAAGTTAGACAAAAGTCGTATCCTGATTGTGGGAGATTCCATGACTTCGGATATGAAGGGGGCCGAAAATGCAGGAATTGACTGTTGTTTGTATGCACCGGGAGTTCCGCTGTCTGAAAAATCGGAGAGCGTAACG
>JAFTVQ010000103.1 GCA_017461865.1 Lachnospiraceae bacterium
CAAACAACGAATCACTTTTCACTGTTTCACCATCGGGAAGAATGCAGTCCATCCCGTTTACTTTGATCCAGCCTGTTTCAGCAGTAGCATCCTTCATAATCAAAACCCATTCCTTTAAATCACCACCCAATATGGTAACCTGGTCTCCCTTTTTTAACGTTATCCCCGGCTCTGCATCTCCTTTCTCATGATACAGCATAAGCGAATCTGCACTCACCGTTGCCGTATTGCCGGAATATTCGTAAAATTCCTGTTCTATCTCCACAACCTGTCCATTTATAACCTGGTACTGCCTGATAACAGGCTGACACTGCAAATGCAGCGATTCCACGTAATTGGACATTACATCGCCCTCAATGCACAGACTGTCCTCATACCCGTAGATACTGCCCATTTCCTTCAGCTTTCCCGCCGAATAGCTGTAAAAATCCAAGGAGGGATCCGCACTGGGACCATGATCTGCCAGCACCAGATATTTTTCTTCCTCTACGATAGCCAGATAGCAGTCCGGCAGCGGAGTCGAGACATAGGTATCCTCCACAAAAGTAACCTGCTCCCCGTCTTTTACCTCCAGCCTTCTGGAACCATCATAATACTGGTCTCTTTCCATCGAAAAGAAAATCTGCTCCCTCTCGCCATCCCCATCCAGTTCCAGCCAGGAGCCCGATAAAAGAGGTGTCAGGTAACTGTCTGCTCCTCCGTCCCTGCGAAAACCTTTCCCAGTCTCTTCTTCCACAAGCAGTTTCAAATTGGATCGATCAACATCATTCAGCAATTCCGTCTGCTTTGCGTCGAACTCAGCGCCGATATACTTCGGTTCATACCAGGTCTTTGCGCTAAAAATTGCATCCAGGAAAGGATCATCAAACTGCCTTCCGTATTGAGCAAATATCTGGTTCCTCAAAATGGACAAGTCGGTCTGATTCAGTACCCACAAATCGGCTTCCTCCAAAAGCTGCGTGGTATCTGCATAATAATACTCGTCAATGGCTACATCATACTGGTTCAGATAATTTTCCTGAAAAACATAGTAATACAGTTCCTGGTCAAACATCACAAGCTCGTACCTCGATGCATCTCGGTCCTCACATTTCCAGGACTTACGATTGTCTTCCGGATCATTGGTATGGAAAAAAATCAGCTCAGTTCCATCTTCCAGTGTCATATTCAATCGTTCACCTGAAAGATTATAGCAGCCTTCATACGTGATACCGTTTTGATCCAGGTCCTGCTGCACTGTTTCCAGAGTAATGATGGTCTGAGCATTGGACCACCGAAATTTCAGCGTTTCCAAATCTGCCGGTTCAGGAATCCGGGATACCTTAGTTTCTACGGTTTCTTCATTGTTACTTTCGGAAGTAGTTTGTTCCTGTATGGATTCCTCCATGGATTTAGCCGTTTCTCTGTTATCAACGGTTACGATCTGTTGCCCACAACTTGTCAACAAAATCGATGCCACTAATACAAATACAGATTTTCTCCCTATCGACTGTGCCTTTTTATGAAATTTACAAATTAGTTTTCGCCTCATACGCTTCCCCCTTTTCAGTTTTTTCTAACAATTATACAAACTGCAGTTATATTAATTTGCAATTCATCAATATTTTCTTTATAATCAGTATAATATACTCTCTAACATTCTTGCAATCATTTCTTCCTTAAGAATTAATGAATAATAATCAATTTACATATTGTAACCAATTCACGTTTCGTGTATAATTATAATTGAGGGAGCCGATGGGGCGATGAAGGCCGCTTTACTTGCAACACGGGAAGGCGGTGATACACTTGAGTACATATGAGGAATTAATGCTGATAGTAGCAGTTGCAGGATTAATCGTTGCAATCATGAATCATAAAGACAAAAAGTAATCGCCCTCTATGCTTTGACCGGTATAAGGGCGACTACTTTTTTAGTATAATGAACCTGAAAACCGAAAGCGGCTAGACATCTAGCTGTCGGCTCTCTTTTGTTATATTATATGACAAGTTGTATCAATTGTCAATCGGAGGATGCCTAATATGTCATCATTTGGAGAAAGATTACAATATCTACGCACCACCCATGAGCTAGCGCAATCTGAGCTAGCCGACATTTTGCAAATTTCCAAATCCACCATCAGCATGTACGAAAACAATAAAAGAGAACCCGACTTCCTCACCTTGGGAAAAATTGCAGATTTTTTCCGTGTCGATATGAATTTCCTACTGGGACACATATCCACAAATACATGTTTATCCGCAAGCAGTTTGAGTGAAGATTCTCAGGTCCTCGTGGACTTTTTACTGACCCACCCGGAACACACTATGCTCCTGGAATCCCTTATCCATGTTGATACAAGAGATATCCCACTGCTGCGCCAGCTCCTCAACAGGTTTCGTCAATCTGAATCTGCGCTCCCTCCACATGATGCTTCCCCATTTGATGGCGCAGTTTCCGATTCTCCACCGTATCAAAAATAATGGAAAAGTCATAATCTTCGGGATAAAGTTCTGCAGCTGCTACATGCAGCTTCACTCTTTTATGGTTGATCCAGATCTTTTTATCCGGCATCTGCACCTGCAGGACGC
>JAFTVQ010000010.1 GCA_017461865.1 Lachnospiraceae bacterium
TCCATTTGACAACTTGTTTCTTACCTGACTCTCAGCACCACAGGTTCTCTGTAAAGGCATCATTGCCGTTATCTCCGTCTCAACGGTTTCGAATATTTATTTTTTTACAGTATAGCACTTCCAACCTACTTTGTCAATAGGTTTGGAAACTTTTTCTTGATTTTATTTTATGCTTTGATTTTAAAAAGTGAATTCGATTTTCTTACACCAGCACACACAGGTGGAGATAACTCCGCCGCAGTTCGTTACGCACCCACTCTAATATATTCTTCAAAATCAACCCTACAAGCAATTTTAACTTCTATGAATAAATCACCCTGCCACGCATTTCACAGAGAACACAGCGTATATAAAAGTGAAATTTCGCCCCCAAAATGCACAGTAAATTTCATACTGTCAGCGAACCCGAAAAAAGTTTTCAACTCACACAGAAATTACCATAGTAGGATAATATCCTGCACCGAAACATCGGCACATCATATTCCAAGCCACAGAAATTCAGGCAGGGAATATTACGGGAGATATTAAAGATATAGGTTGCTATCATCTAAAAACAAAAGAGCTATTATTAACAATCAATCTATCAATCTACGCAAACGGAAACTGCCGTAACAGGATTTTTGCGGCACGGTACAACTGAATAAAATGGCAATTTCAGCACCGAGAAGGTACAGTAAATCTGTATCGGAACGGTGCTTTTTTATGCGTTGAGGTTTACACTCTGCAATTTTTTCGGCGTATAAAAGTGGAGAGATAATTTCAAGGTTAACACATACCTGATTTTTTACCGTTAATAGTAGGGGGGTATTATAAAAATTCACGCTTTTACGAAGAAAAAAACGGTATTTTCGCCCTGAAGGATGCATTAACAGTCTTGATTTTTACTGTATATAGTAGAGGGCATTTTAGAGATGTAGAAAATACTTTGGCTCAACCCACTGATTTTTCGGCGTAAATATTAGAGGGATATATTCCGAATAGCTGCTATGAATTTCTACGGAATGTGAAAGTTTGATGAAACTTTTTCAAAACACCTTATAAAAACGGCTTAAAAATGGCAATGGGTGAAGGAATAAATTTATTTTCGCCCAACTTACGTTTTTTCGGCTTGAATATTAGGGGTATGACGGTATTACAGGTAGGCGTGAAATACGACCTACCGCATTAGCAGTCTCTCTCAAAAAATAATTTGGTACACATACCCGATTTTTCGGCTTATATATTAGAGGGATAATTTTACGGGTCTTGACCACGTTGATGAGGAAGATAAGAAAAACGTAACGATTTGTGACGGAAATAAAGAGATAATTTTGTACACCGAATTGTAAATTTACTGTAAATATCAGAAATTTTTTCGTACACCCATATGATTTTTTACCTTTAATAGTAGGGGGGATTTTCTGCGGTTAACATTCGCTTGATTTTTTCCTGTATATAGTAGAGGACTTACATATCCCGATTAACGGGAGAAATAAAACTGAAAGGAATTGATACAATGCCAAAATTATTAGCAAAGCGAAACAGGTTTGTTTCTATGGACAACGAATTTCTTACAAGAAAGGATTTATCGCTGAAAGCCAAAGGACTCCTTACGTGTATGCTGTGTCTGCCGCCTGACTGGAGATTTTCTATCGAAGGACTTGCTTACATCAACAAGGAGAGCGAAAGTGCCATTTCTTCTGCGTTACGGGAGTTGGAACAGTTTGATTATCTACGGCGGAGCTATCCAAGGACAGAGGAAGGAAAAATTGCAAACGCTGTTTACACCATTTGCGATATTCCAATCGTCGAATATGAAGCATTTCACAGCGAAAATGATGATGCCCTGAATTAGGGCGTCATCGTCCACTGTGACTCCCTGTTTCGGGGAGTCATAGTTGATATAGCATTTCAGTCATTCTGTAAAATGTCAGCGTGATTATTTCAAAGGATGCCTTGTTTCAGGGCGTGTGCTGGGAATGACTTTTATGCCGTCGTGATTTGCGACTCCATAGCAAGTCAAGATTTTCACTTTTGATACCGTCGTGAAATGCGACGTTAGGCGGGTAGTGTTTCACGCCCTACAATCGGCACAGAGCCATTCATACCACCGTCGCAAACTGCGACAGTGGTTTATGAAAAATCAGATATAAGGGAACGGTGTTTTACCGCATACTTTGAAAGGGGTGGACGATTTGGACACCCCTTGAACCGAAAAGCATAGTTAAACCAATTTTTCGATGAGGGTCCAAATCAGACCCCCATCTCCGAAACAAAAGAGGTTTAAAGGAGTCATCATTTCGATGACCCCCGAAATCCAAAGGTAGTGAAATCCGACCTTAGAAATAACAACGAGGTGGTAATTCACCACCCCATTGGCAAATTCGCAAAATGGGAAGATGCTGTACAACTCCGAGATTTTATTATTACAATTGTGCAAAGGGCGTAACCATTCGTTACTCCCTTACAAAAAAATGAAAGGAATTTTAATTATGCCGAGAATGAGCAAGAAAAGAAAATTGGAATGGTCGTTGTTCCTGAACGAGTGTGGTCGCATAGCCTGCAACGAATTATGTCGGCGGTGCTTTTACGATTGCAAGCAGAGCTACCGTGCAATTCTGATTGAATGTCCGAGATATTTATCGAAGCGTTCTTCTGCGGCGGTACGACTGAAAGCACGGTGAAGATTTTTCGCCGTGCAGTAAAAATATCATAAACACTTCTCCGACTTTTTACATAACGCAAAAGCGTATGTCGGCAGAAATCTGCTGAAATTTATTCTTATGGAGGAAATCATTATGAAGAGAAAAATTCTCACAATCAAGGAAGCAGCACAGCTTATCGACGGACTCACCGAATATCGTATCCGTCAGATGTGCATTTCGGGACAGCTCCCGTGCTTTATGGCAGGGAAGAAATATCTTATTGCAGAGGAAAATCTGTACAGGGCTGTGTTCGGAGAAAATTATGACCGAAAGGACGGTGATGTAGCGTGAGTAATTATAATGAAAAGGAACTTACCCGCACCGAAGCCGAAATTGAAAAAGCTCTTGCCGAGCGCAATAAGCTTCAGGCAGAGCTTGACCGCCTGACGAAAAAAGAAACGCAGGAAGAACACAAGGTTGCTACTATGCAAAATCGGCACAAGGAGCAGAAACGCCGCAGTCGCAATCACCGCCTTATCGAACGTGGCGCAATTCTGGAGAGTCTTATTCCCAACGCTGAGAGTTACACCAATGAGCAGATAAAGCACATTATCAAGATAGCTTTCGGAAATCTTCCCGACGGTTTACAGGGCATACACTTTCCCGAAAGTCTGCGTGATAATTCTTGAAAAAGCTGTTTTGCAAGCTCAGCAATACTGCTTCCCTTGGTACAAGGGCGCACTTATATACCACAAATGTGGTATGTGCGGTTTCTGCGGAAACGGAGAAATCGGCAATACTGCCGAAAGGAGGTTTTGACAATCGCAATCTATCATTGCTCCATCAAAATTATCAGCCGTGGCAAGGGCAAGTCTGCGGTTGCCGCCGCTGCCTATCGTTCGGGCGAAAAGCTCACGAATGACTATGACGGAACTACTCACGACTTCACACGAAAAGGCGGCGTGGTTCATACGGAAATTCTCCTGCCCGACAATGCGCCGAGAGAATATGCAGACCGTTCTACACTCTGGAACGCTGTCGAAGCGGTAGAGAAATCCAAGAACGCACAGCTTTCACGGGAGATTGAAATTGCTCTCCCGAATGAACTTTCCGAAACGGAGTGTATCTCTCTTGCGAAAGAATTTGCACAACGAACTTTCGTTGATAAAGGTATGTGCGCTGATGTCTGTATTCACAATCCAAACCGTGAGCAGAAAAATATCCACGCGCACATTATGCTGACAATGCGACCGTTCAACGAGGACGGGACGTGGGGTGACAAGCAGCGTAAAGAATATCTGCTTGATAAGAATGGCAACAAAATTTATGATAAACGGAAACGGACTTATAAGTGCCGCACCCTTCAGACTACCGATTGGAACAGTCGTGAAAAGGCTGAGGAGTGGCGAACTGAATGGGAAAATTTCATAAATTCCGCACTTGCTGAAAAAGGCATTATCGAAAAAGTAGACCACCGTTCTTTTGAAAGACAGGGCAAAATTGAGAAACCAACAGTCCATATGGGAGTCGCCGCAACACAAATGGAGCGTAAAGGCATACGCACCGTCAAAGGCGATACCAACCGTGAAATCAAGTCCATAAACGCAAAAATTTCTGCTCTGCTCAAACGTATTGATATGCTTGACGGCGAGCTTGCCAAGATGAAGGAAATCCCGAAAGAGGATAGCCTTGTTGAAATGCTTATGCGCTTTCACGATAACGGAATTAAGTTCAATGAAGTGCGTGGAGTCAGCGTTTCCAATCTGAAAAAGATTGCAAAGTTCAAGGATTTATCACATCTGATTGCTTTTGTTCAGGGGCATAAAATCGGAACGCTCTCGGAGCTTGCGGAGAAAAATTCTGAAACAAAATCAGTACTGAAAAATTATAAATCCAAGCTCATCAGCACACAGAAGCGAATGAAAGAGCTGACAGAACTGCTTGACAATTATCCTCGCTACAAGGAGAATAAGACTGTTTATCTGGAGTGGCAGTCTATCACAAATCCGAAGAAAAAAGAAAAGTTCTATGACAAGCATTACGGAGAGATTGCGTTATTCAAGACTGCAAAATCTTTT
This sequence comes from Lachnospiraceae bacterium, assembly GCA_017461865.1. Classification (GTDB taxonomy): domain Bacteria; phylum Bacillota; class Clostridia; order Lachnospirales; family Lachnospiraceae; genus SVFI01. The sequence goes on from JAFTVQ010000010.1 coordinate 4,703, forward strand.
TTTGACAGCAATCTGAACGGTGCTAAGCTTACACCGAAAGCGTGGCAGAGGGAACTGAATGAACTGAAAAAATCTGCTGAGGTTGACCGTGCTAAGGTTGAGAAGATGGGCGATGATGTGGCTGTTATGGAAACGCTGATTTACAATGTTCAGCGACTTACGAATTATGAGGAAAAGGATAAGGAAATTCAGCGCAGGCGGTCTGCTGAATTGGAATAACGAGGGAAAGGATGGGATAAAATTATGATTTTCATATTTTTAAAAGGAAGGAGGCTCAGCTTTATGCAAAAGGATATCACATCTGCAACCGAATACAAAATCGGTAATACGACATATATCGTGAACGTTAAGTTCGCACCCAATTGTAAAGAAAATATTTCCGACGTAGTTCGTCGATTGATAGA
>JAFTVQ010000033.1 GCA_017461865.1 Lachnospiraceae bacterium
ATGAAACAATAAAGCGCCTCAGCTATACAATATCTGAAGCGCTTAATATGGCATTTGAATTAAATTAATTATTAAATGTGACTTTAATTAATGACGTCCTCCGCCGCCTCCGAAGGAATGACCGCCTGTCGTGTGATGACCGCCGCCTCCGCCGCTGCTCGAGCTGCTCTCAATTTTATGTTTGGTCACATGTTTATTGATGAAAATATCCTCCGTGTTGCGCAGATCCGGTCTTCCGTTTGCCACATAGGTCGAAGCAGTGGTCGTCCTTTTTCCCTTATGTCCGGAAAGTCCTGCAATTAAATATATGACGGTTACAATTAACGCCACAATAAGTATGACTGCATTGTTAATCCTAAACGACCCCATCACAGAATTTGAGGACAAATCTCTGTATATACGGTTGACATAACGTTCATATCCTTTGTACGGATTACTGTTCACTACATCACACGCATGTTTAATCAGACTGTCAATCATGGATGAGGAATATCTTGCTTCCGCTTTTCCGCTGGTACACATCCAGACATAACCGTTGTACCAGTTATCCACATAAATTACCGCATCACCGACTGCCCTGTTATATCCGAATTTGTTATCAATACAGAAATAGTCAGCGTATTTCATCATTTTCGCATCACTGTCCAGTTCAGAGTCATTCAGCGTTACAAGTACAATGTCGCACCCTACCTGCTGCTCTCTTTTTGCAATCAGCTCACGAAGTGCATCTTCTTCGGAATCCGACATCTTGTCGGCATAATCAAACACCCTTTCTTCCGTCAGACATTCCGTATTGGTGCGGACATATGCCTGGTCCGCATTTTTGCCCGAAAATCTCGCCACAAGGTAAACGATCAGCATCACAGCAACAATCACATACCAAAACCAAAATCTTTTAAAATACTGTTTCATCCTAAATCACCCCCATAATCATATTCCACAAACCGCCGATTGCAGCAAGTGACAGGAAAACCGTAAGGCCCGAAGCAATCACTTTCGGGATAGATACCGGTGGTTTTCCGCTCATCTTACCGGTCTGTCCGTTGATTTTGAACGGATACGGTTTGCCTCTGTATGTATAGGTGTAATTCCATACCGGAAGAAGCGAATAATTGTCCGCCTGCGTCCGGAAATTAGCATTATCCTGTCTGTCATGGATCGATGAATAGCGCGTGAGCGTCTGGTCCATCAGTGCCCTGGCATCCGCTTTTGCTTTCTTGATGGCTCTCGGCTCCAGCTCCGAAGATGACATATTGTATTTCTCCGCTGCAAATCCCGAGAGGTACTTTGTATCAAACGGCTCCAACAAGCCATAGCTGTACGGCTCCAAAAGATCCATGATATCATCTGCCATTGCGATGGACGCATCCACCGGCACTTTTTCAAAATTGATATTCATATCACGCTCGATGCGATAGATGGACGTCTCTGTATACTGATAGTCGCCCTGTCTCCATGAACGCACGATATGACCGGTTCCTCGGAACATGTAATCACAATCAAAATCATACATAAAATACGGCACGTACATGCCTTCAATCTGATCCAGCTTTGCTTCCGACAGAAAGTCTGACGGAAGAAACGGTCTTTTACCGAATTCTTTTTTCAAAAGCGCCTGCGCCTGCTTCTTTCCCATTTTGAACGGAATAATCAGACGAGGTTCGTATTCTCCGCTTGTTCTTTCCTCAAAAATAATATAAGAATCGCACGCTTCACATTTCACTACCGAGCGATAATCTCCCGGATTGATTTCCGCGCCACAGTTGTTGCACACCTGCATTCCCTGCCCCGGTGACAACTCTTCACAGTCAACGCTGTCACAATACGGACAGTACATGGATTGCTTTTCCGGCGAGTAGATCGCATTTGCCCCACAATTTCTACACTTATAGATCATACGTCATTCCCTTTCTTCTTTTGAAAATTGTATGCTTACACATACTAAAATTGTAATCTATTTTACATAGTTTTTCAATTATCAATATTGTATAAAATTAGTCCTTCTGCTATACTAAACAAAGACTTTTGAAAAACATATAAATAAGAAGGAGAATAATTATGAAAAGCATGAAAAAATTAGTCAGTCTTGCTCTCGTTTGCAGCATGACACTTATGGTAACAGCCTGCGGAAGCAAAGTTCCGGAAAACACGGTTTTCTCTGTGGATGACCTTCCGGGCAAAGTAATCGGCGTACAGCTCGGCACAACAGGCGACATCTACGCTTCCGATTACGAGGAACCGACTGATGCGGAAACACCGGCTTCCACTATTGAACGTTTCAACAAAGGAAATGACGCGGTTCAGGCTCTGAAACAGGGTAAAGTAGACTGTGTGATTATTGACGAACAGCCTGCAAAAGCATTCGTTGCAAAAAATGATGATCTTATGATTTTGGAAGAGGACTTCGCGTTGGAAGAGTATGCGATTGCAATTTCAAAGGATAACAAAGACCTGACAGAAAAGATCAACGCTGTTCTTGCCCAGTTAAAAGAAGAACTTGTTTTGGATCAGATTGTAGCCAACTACATCGGTGATGACACAAAGGGAACATGCCCGTACGAATCTCCGGCTGACGTAGACCGTTCCAACGGAACTCTCGTTATGGCTACCAACGCTGCTTTCGAGCCATATGAATACTATGAAGGAAACGAAATCGTCGGTATCGACGTAGACATGGCTCGCGCTATCTGCGACAAATTAGGCTATGAACTTCAGGTCGAAGATATGGAATTTGATTCTATCATCAACGCCGTACAGTCAGGCAAAGCTGATATCGGTGTTGCAGGTATGACTGTGACAGAAGACCGCTTAAAGAGTATTGATTTCTCAGACTCTTACACAACAGCTACTCAGGTTATTATCGTAAGAAAATAGGGGAACTATCGTGAATGATTTTATTGCCAGTTTTCAAAACAATTTTATAGATGACAACCGTTATATGTATCTGGTGGAAGGTCTCGGTGTAACACTGCTTGTTACTCTTTTTGCAGCCTTAATCGGTATCGCACTGGGATTCATTGTTGCGATTATCCGCTCCACCTACGACAAAACAGGGAAACTCAAATTTTTGAATGTAATCTGTAACATATACCTGACGGTCGTGCGCGGAACTCCGGCCATGGTACAGCTTCTCATTATGTACTATGTGATTTTCGGTTCTTCCAACATGGATAAAGTCGTGGTTGCCATCTTATCTTTCGGTATTAACTCCGGTGCCTACGTGGCAGAAATCGTCCGTTCCGGAATCATGTCCATCGACGGCGGCCAGTTGGAAGCCGGACGAAGCCTCGGTTTCTCCTACGCGAGAACCATGTGGTATATCATCATGCCACAGGCTTTCAAAAATATTCTTCCTGCCCTTGCCAACGAGTTTATCGTACTTTTAAAAGAAACATCCATCTGCGGTTACATCGGCCTGATGGATTTAACCCGAGGCGGAGATATCATCCGAAGCCGTACATATGAAGCATTTATGCCTTTGATTGCAGTTGCTCTCATCTACCTGGCTCTCGTTATGGTAATGTCTCATTTTGTAAAACTTCTCGAGAGGAGGCTGCGTAGTAGTGAGCGATAACAGTTTATTTCACATAGAAAACCTGTGCAAGTCTTTCGGCAGCGGTCTCGTACTCGACCATATATCCACGGATATCGAGCGCGGTGAAGTTGTTGTGATCATCGGACCTTCCGGTTCCGGAAAATCCACATTTCTCCGTTCACTGAATCTGTTGGAAATGCCGACCGACGGCAAAATTTATTACGAAGGGCAGAACATCACCGACAAGCATATGAACATTGACAAATATCGCCAAAAGATCGGTATGGTGTTCCAGCATTTTAATCTGTTCCCGCACATGACCATTCTGAAAAACATGACATTGGCTCCGATAAAACTTCGCGGACTTTCCGAAAAGGAAGCGACAGAGCTTGCCATGGGATACCTGAATCGTGTGGGACTCGCCGACAAGGCAAACACTTATCCAAGCCAGTTGTCCGGCGGTCAGAAACAGCGTATCGCCATCGTCCGTGCCCTCTGCATGGATCCGGATGTGCTCCTGTTTGACGAACCGACAAGTGCACTGGACCCTGAAATGGTCGGGGAAGTGCTTGAAGTTATGAAAGACCTTGCCGAAAACGGCATGACCATGCTGATTGTGACCCATGAAATGGGATTCGCAAAGGAAGTGGCAAGCCGTGTCATGTTCATTGACGAAGGTAAGATATTAGAAGAAAACACGCCGAATGAGCTGTTTGACAATCCGCAGAGTGAGCGGTTGCAGGCGTTTTTGGCGAAGATATTGTAAGACACTATTGTAAAATCTCAAAAGGTAAGCACACTTTAATTATTTGTTTGCCTATCTTTTTGATATTTATCAACAGATTACTACTAGCGAAATTACAAGAAAATCAAAAGCAGAGCTTGTGCACATGGCAAATATTTTTCTTCTAAAACATCTCTAGAATTAGTTAGAGCCCGAAAAATTGTGTTGGTCATCAAAACACCACCTGTTTGAGGAACGCCTGCGTTCCGAGTTTGGTGTTTTGGTGACCGTTTTTTAACAATTTTTCAAGCTCTTAATAATTCATAGATTGTTTTAGCAGAAAAAATATTTGTCTGTCACAAGCTCTGTTTTGATATTATTTTACTACATCTGGTGCCGGACAATCAAATACTCATTATCCAGCTGATAGTATGGACAATCACGGAAGCTGTCGGCAAGGAATTTTGCCATTTCATCTTCATCAAGATTCATTTCACAGCAATAGCATTCATAATCATCATCATACACATAATTGATACAAGTATCGCAATTGGATTGTTGTACCTGTTTTTTCTGTTTTGATTTAGGCTGCACTTTTACTGCCCTCTTTCTTTGTTTTTGTCTTAATAACCCAAAGAACAAGTGCAGTCAGCACAAGTCCGATCACAAGACCGATATATCCATTGTTTGCAAATCCGGCAATCAGGTAACATACACAACAAATCACTGCAATTAACATTGCGTACGGAATCTGCGTATTTACATGCTCAATGTGGTTACATCCTGCACCGGTGGACGAAAGAATCGTCGTGTCGGAAATCGGAGAGATATGGTCTCCGCAAACAGCTCCGGCCATTACCGCCGACATAGAAAGAACCATAAGTGTCGTCGGATCGTTTGCAAAGATTGTGCACACAATCGGAAGCAGAATACTGAATGTTCCCCAGGAAGTACCGGTTGCAAATGCAAGTCCCAAAGCTACTGCAAAGAAGATAATCGGAATGACTGCCAGCGGAATGTTACCTTCGGAAACCACACCACTTACATAACTACCGATATTCAAATATTCTTCCCCACAGATACCGCTCAGTGTCCATGCAAAAGTCAGGATTAAGATTGCCGGTACCATTGCCTTAAATCCTTCTGCCAGCGAATCCGTAAACTGCTTGAATGTAATTACCTTTCTCGGCAAATACAACAATGCCGTTGCTATCATCGTAAAGAAAGATCCGATTACAAGGGAATATGCCGAAGAACAATCCGCAAATGCATCTTTAATGTTGGCTCCTTCTAAAATACCGCCTGTATAGAGCATTGCTGCGATACAGAATACAATAAGGAGTGCAATCGGAATAATCAAATCTTTTACTTTTCCGTTTCCGACTGCTTGATAAGCCTCTACATCCGCATCTGTTTCGCCGGTCACCTTGGTTCCGAATGCTTCCTCATATTTTTTCATCTTACCGAAATCAAAATCCCAGACAATAAGCAAAAATACCATAAGAAGCGTAAATAATGCATAATAGTTGTACGGAATCGACTGTAAAAACAGTACAAAACCATCCAATCCCGTTCCTTCCGGAAGGGATGAACTCACTGCTGCGGCCCAGCTGGAAACCGGAGCAATAATGCAAATCGGAGCTGCTGTCGCGTCAATGATATACGCAAGCTTCGCTCTAGTAATCTTCTGCTTGTCCGTAATCGGGCTCATAATCGTACCGACAGTCAGACAGTTAAAATAGTCATCCACAAAAATCAATGTACCAAGTCCTGCAGTCGCAAACAGTGCACCTCTCTTGCTACGGATATTTTTTACCGCCCATTCGCCGTACGCCTTGGATGCGCCTGACTTTGACATCAGTGCCACAAGCATTCCGAGCAAAACAAGAAAAATAATAATACTGATATTATCTGCTACCTTTGTGCTCATGATGCCGACCGTTGTCTCCATCGCCGCTCCTACTGCAAAATCCGTATAAAGCAATGCGCCCACACAGATACCTGCAAGCAGTGAAAAATAAACTTCTTTTGTGATGAGTGCAAGTGCAATCGCCAGAATCGGCGGCACAAGCGACCAAAATGTACCTTCCATCTCTTTTCCTCCATAAGTATAAATTTCAAAAACTATGTAAAGTATAACATGTATGTGCTTCCCCGAAAAGAAAAAAGAAAGAAAAATGCACTACTTTTTCTGTTTTCTCATATAATAAAATAACCAAATAATGAAAAGAGTCTTTTATGAACGAAAACATGACTTGTAACAATCAGACCTGCCCGACTGTCGGCTCGCAATCCGCAACAGTCTGCCTTCCGGTTTCCATCAGCCCTTACGCGGTCACCGGTCCTGCAACCGTAAAATGCCGCGGATCAGCCGTCATCAACAACACCTGCCAGGAATGCACCGGAAAAATTAACGGAAAATGTGATTTTGTCATTTCACAGAAAATCCAGATTGACCTTCCGGTGGAATTCGGTGCGACAGTGAAAGTCGGCGATACATACGTCGATTGCGAATGCACACCTTGCAAAGATATTCTTACAGACGACGACGGTCCGTTTCTGTTTTCTTCCGAAAAAGAAGATTAATCCTCTGACCGAAAACAATCTGTAAAACCTGCGAAAAAAAGGCTGCCCCGAACAAATATCGGGACAGCCTTTATGATATCGCACGTTATTTTTTCTTTTCCGGAATCAGATAAATAAAAACAAGGGAACTGATTAAAAGCATGTACGGATAGAACAAATTCGGCATAATCTGGAATGCCGATACTCCGGATCCCAGTTCCGCAGCCACCGATACAGCCACAAGCATCTGTGCACCGTACGGAATCACCCCCTGAAAAATACAGGAGAATGTATCAAGAAGAGACGCTGATTTTTTTGGTGAAATATCATATTCCTTTGCAATTTCCTTTGCAATCGGATTTGCCATCACAATTGCCACTGTATTATTTGCGGTTGCAATATCCATGGCACCGACCAAAAGCCCCATGCCGAGCTGTCCGCCCTTTTTCCCTTTAAATGTCTTCTTAATCAGAGACAGTAACGCTGCAAAACCGCCGTATTCCTGAATCAAAGCACAGATTGCGGATACAAGAATTGCCACCATCGCCGTCTCAAACATACCTGAAGCACCGGAGCCCATATTTCCGAGAATTTCTGTTGCTTTTACCGCCCCCGTCGCAAGCATAATCACGGACCCGGTCACAATCCCAATCAGCAGAACCACAAACACATTCATGCCGACAATTCCGCCTACAAGTACAAGAATGTACGGGATAATCTGAACCAGATTGTACTCCGGAACAATCGCCGCACCTACATCGGTCCCAAGTGATTTCAAAGCGATAATCACGCCTGTCACAATTGCTGCCGGAAGTGCAATTCCAAAATTTGCTTTGAATTTATCTTTCATCTGACACCCCTGTCCGTTGCAGGCTGCAATGGTCGTATCAGAAATAAAAGAAAGATTATCTCCGAACATAGAACCGCCGACCACCGATCCGACGCAGAACGCCACATCAAACCCGGTACTTCCTGCAATCGCTACCGCAATCGGTGTAATTAAGGTGATGGTGCCGACACTCGTTCCCATGGCAAGTGACACAAACGCACTTACCACAAAAAGTACAAGAACGGCAAACTGTGACGGAATAATGGAAAGCAGGCAGTAAGCCACACTCTCGGCACTGCTTCTGCCGACCACACCGACAAAAATACCGGCTACAAGGAAAATGAGCACCATCGTCATGATATTCTTATCTCCGGCTCCTTTTGCCATAATATCCAATTTGTCATCGAATTTCAGTTTCGGATTCTGCAGGCACGCTACCAAAAGTGCCACAAGAAAGATAACCACAATCGGAATATTGTAAAATCCCATCTCGATCTTCAGCACGTACTCAAACAAAATTCCGAGTCCCAAATACAGCACAAGAAATACGCCGATCGGTAACAATGCTTTATAATTCTCTTTTTTCATTTCTACTTCTCCTTCTGTGAAGCTGCCTCTTGCAAAGCAATCCTCGTTTTTTCTATTGCATTAAGTGCTTCTTTCGGGTCATTGATCAAACGTACCGCCGTCTCCATCGGGCAAAATCCCGTGTTCGTACGGTTCCGGATTGCATCCGTCAACTCCCCGTACGTCACAGCTATCCCGTGCTGTTGCAAAACAGCAAGTGCAGGACGGCTCATCACGTCCGCATAAAGTTCTTTTACACCGAGCAGCACATACAAAAAAGCTGCTGCCTTTCCGACCACTTTATCCGCAGCCGAAAAGCCCTCCGGTATCTTCTTTTCATAATAACAGTCCAACAATGGTTTTACGCCGCGCTCTTTACTTATGTAAACCATTTCGCCTGATACAAACGCGCAGGTCAAAGATTGATTTGCCAGCATTTGACGCGCTTTTGTCAAATCACTTTCCATTTTATCCTCTTTTCTTTTCCACCAGGGCAAGAAGCACCGGTAAAACAAGAAGCTGAATTACAATTCCCCAAATGCCGGCCGTAATATATGTCCAGCCGGCACGGAGCGGAAGCGAACTTCCCTGAAAATAAAATGCTCCGACCATCGCTAATGTACGCGCTGCTCTTCCTGCCACCTGCGCAACAAATATACGCGCAGCAGGTTTACATAATCTGCTTTTCATTAATCCGGATGCCAGTCCGTATACCCCGAGTTCCAGCATTATAAAAGGCAACATTACTGACACCGGCATCCCTGTCAACACATGGCTGACAAGCGGTGACAACACACCTGTCACAAGGCCTGCTGCCGGTCCCATCAAAGCTCCGACAAAGAGTACCGGAAACTGCATCGGAAGGAACATCTCACCGACACTGCTTCCCACTCCGAGTGCTGCTCCTGCCAAATGTGCCAGCTGAGGAAGAATCACTGCAGCTGCAATTGCCAAGAGAACAGCTACCGTCTTTGTTTTGATTTTTGAAAATCCTATTGCTATACTTTTCATTCCTTCTTCTCCTTTTTCTATCTCATTTTCTCAGCGAAATCAGAAAGTGCCTCTGATATTTTAATCTGCTGCGGACAGACTGCCTCACAGCTTCTGCAACCGATGCAAGCATCCGGATGCTTTTCTTTTTCTATTGCCATCAGACCGAATTGCGGCAAAAATCCGCCGCCGGTAAAAATGTGCTCATTATAAAGTTCCAACAATGTCGGAATATCGAGTCCCTTCGGACATTTCGCCGTACAATATCTACAGGCTGTACACGGAAGCGCAATCTTTCCGACCATTTCTCCCGCCATGTCCATCACACATTTCATTTCCGCATCATTCAACGGCGCATCCGTCTCAAATGTCTTAATATTATCCGCAAGCTGCTGCATATCGGACATGCCGGACAAAATCATTGTCACAGGCGGAAGGCTCTGCAAAAAGCGGAACGCCCAGCCCGGAACCGTCTCCTGCGGACGGAGCTGCCTGAGCCTTGCTTCATAATCTCCGGAAATGCGGGCAAGTTTACCGCCCCGGAGAGGCTCCATCACCCATACCGGAATTCCGTAGGACTGCACCAAATCAACCTTTTGATTTACTTTCTGGAACTCCCAGTCAATGTAATTGATCTGCAACTGGCAAAACTCCATGGCTTGACCGTACTTTTTCAAAAATCGTTCAATGACTTCATAGCTACCGTGGGCCGAAAATCCGAGATGGCGGATCCTCCCGTTTTCTTTCTGTTTCATCAAATATTCAAAAATGCCGTATTTTTCATCCAAATATGCATCAATGTTCACTTCACATACATTGTGGAACAGATAGAAATCAAAATACTCTTTCTGCGTCTTTTCCAGCTGTTTTTCAAAAATTTCCTCCGCCTTATCCATGTTGGAGATATCGTAGCCCGGAAATTTGCTTGCCAGATAGTAGGATTCCCGCGGATATTCATTCAAAATCCCGCCGAGCGCAATCTCTGACTGTCCGTTATGGTATCCCCACGCCGTATCGTAATAGTTGATACCGTTTTCCATAGCGTAAGCTACCATCTCTTTTGTTTTCTCCACATCGATGTCTGCGTCATCACTGCTGCGAAGCGGAAGGCGCATGGCACCAAGACCGAGCATCGACAGCTGCTCTCCCTGAAACTCTCTGTAAATCATATCTTTCATCTCCTACAATAAATAACAAAAATAAAGACTGTACAACGGTTTCAATGTACAGTCCTTATTTTACTATATTTCATATTTCATTGCTATAATTTATTCTCTGTTTTTCAAAACTTCTGCCAGGTTTACCCTTTTCAACCTTCCAACTAAAAGCGCATTGATGATCAGATACGTCGCAATCACGCCTGCATACACAAGTGCATAAAGCTGCCACGAAAATGCCAGTTCCATCGCACATGCCACATTCGACACCATCACCGGATACATCATGTCCATAACCTTTTTGACCACCGGAATACAGACGGCTGCTCCTACGGCGATAATATAAAAATTACCGTTCAAATACAGTTTATTAATTTCTTTTGACCGATATCCGAATACTTTCACCATCGAAATATGAAACGCTGAGCGGTCAATCATTACCTTCATCATCAGATACATAACGACGCCGAAAATTAAAATTGCAACCCCGACCATCATGACAATCATCGGCTTCATCTGATTGATAAACACATCCGCTGATTTTTCAATATCTTTTTTTGTTGTCACGCCGTACAGACGACCGGATTCAATATCAAGTTCCGCATCTGCAAACACCTGATTATAATACGTCTCACTCTCTCCAAACAATTCTCTCATCTGCTCAATGTCCATGAACACATAAAAGCTTGTTGAATACAGTGCAATCTCTTTCACCGTAAACGCATAATGTGTCTCCGTCTCCTCATCCTCAAGCACAATGATTTCTCCTTCCCTGACACCGTATTTCTGTGCCATAGCAGAGGAAATCACAACCTCACTCTTGCTGTCCGTCAGATTTACATCAAAGAACGGATTCTCCTCTGTGATGCCGAGAATGGTCACATCCAGATTGTAGCCGAGATTTTCTTTTTTCATCGTCTTGGCAAAGGCTTCGTGACCACCCTTAGGCACACTCTCCTCCGGATATTTATACGTATACAGATATTCAAATTTCGTATCTTCTTTGTTGGCTATGCTGATATGATTACACATTACCATACAATCAAGACCGAGCATCAAAATAAGGAGCGAGATAAACATTCCTCCGAGTACCGTTGCAGATGTTCTCGCCTCACGAAGCATCTGGCGGATACGGAATTTTGTTACAAATCCCATTTTCCCGAGTTTCACATTACTTATTTTGCTCTGTTTCTGCTCATTGCGCAGCATGGCAAGTGCCGGTTTGTTTAATTTCCCGCTGATCACAAAATAATTGACAACCGCAGACAGCACCGGCGGCAAAATAATTCCGTAAACATACAGATACGCCGGACACATCGGTTCCATATACGGAATGGAAAAATAGGAATAGCAATTCCCCATAATCGTGCTCTCACCAATACCGCCAAACCCAATAACAAATCCTATAGCTCCCGCAATCAGGCAGACAACTACCGGAAGGCAGAGATAATGCAAAATCAACTCTCTTTTTCGCACACCGAGCGCATACAAGGCACCGATGGTACTGTTTTCTTTTTCAATACCGTATACAACAAACACTGAAATCACATAGGCAAACAAAATCAAAACAATCACACCTGCAATCAATCCGCCGTATTTGTTAATCACCTGATCGTTAGCAGCAGCTAAAATTCTCGGATTGTCCCCTTTTTTTATTATCTGGCGCAGATTGGAAATCTCCACGTCAAAATTTTCGTCCAAAAATTCCTGTGTCTCGTCGGCAAATTCATCCACACCGTCTTTTAGCTTTCCTGCGCCTTCTGACGCCTCTATTATACCCTCATCCAAAGGCAACAGTCCTGTTTTTATCCCGGACAGTTCTTCCAAACCATCCGCCAGTTCTCCGGCTCCGTCTTTTAAGTCCGCAATTCCGTCTTCAAACTTTGTTTTCTCTTTCGTCTGTTCTTTCCAAAACTCCTGAAAATAAGCATCTTCAATTTCATCTGCTTCCACCTTCAGGTTATCGAGCCACTCTTTTAATTCGTCCTCTGTCATTGTCCTGCCATCCGACACTTCTACCATGCGATACGCATATATATATTCCTCGACTTTGACACTGTTTTTTTCTTCTAAAAAGTTCTGGTAAGCTTCTTTCGTCACAAACACGGTTCCGAACTGAATACTGCTCACGCTGCTGTCCGTAAAGTCTTTGTACGTCGCATCATAGTCCGGGCTGCATCCGATACCGCAAATGTGCATATCTTTTCCGCCAACGACAATCTTGTCACCGACGCCAAGTCCATGTTCCTCGGCGTAGCGCTTTTCCAGCACAAGTTCGTCCTCTTTCTCAGGCTCTTTTCCCTGATCGACAGCGATGAGATTGATTTTCTCCCTGTTTTTAAACATGCGGAGCGTGGATTCGTCCGCAAGCTCATAATCAAGATAAAACTGTGCTTCCAGTTCCACTCCTTTTTCAAAAAGTTGCTCCGTTTCTGCATCTGTCAGCGGCACAAATGTCGAAAACTGTCCGTCCTCCACCTTATGCGTTTCACCGAATTTCTCCGAACCCGTAATGATGGTGTCCGCCGTTCCGATCAGCGAAATAATCACGTACATACAAAGAACAATCAAGGCGCCAAGCGCAAGGTAGCGGACCAGATTTTCTTTGAAATCTCTTAAAATTCTTTTTCGTAATACTTTCTGCATCTTACAGATCCTCCAGTTCCATCGCCGGAATACGGGTCTCGTTCACGTATTCCTTACTGATTTGACCATCCTTGATCCGTATGACTTTATGCACCATATTTTTAATGGAATTGTTGTGTGTGACAATCAGCATTGTCGTTCCGTATTTTTCATTGACTTTCTCCAGAAGTGCAAGAATATCTCTTGAAGTCTTTGAATCCAGTGCTCCGGTCGGCTCATCGCAGAGCAGAAGCTTCGGATTTTTGATCAGTGCACGTGCAATCGCGCATCTTTGCTGCTGACCGCCGGACAGCTGAGACGGGAATTTGTTCTGATGTTCCGTAAGTCCGAGTGTTTCCAAAAGTTCATCCATATCCATCGGATGTTCGGAAAGATACTCACAAACCTGCACATTCTCACGCACAGTGAGGTTTGGAATCAGATTATAAAACTGAAAAATAAAACCGAGACGTTCTCTTCGGTAATCCGACAATTTTTCCGGTTTCAAACCGACGATTTCCTGACCGTCCACAACAATACTTCCGCTATCCGGCAAATCCAAACCACCAATACAGTTAAGCAGTGTTGATTTTCCGGAACCGCTCGTTCCCTCAATGACACACATCTGCCCCTGCTCCACGCCGGTCGTCACACCTTTTAAAACCTGAATGTAACTTCCGCCTTCTCCATAACTTTTTTTCAAATCTTTGATTTCCAAATACATGTTTTTCCTCCCACCATTCCTTCTTACAAAATCCAAGAACAAACTCCTGCAAGTATCGCAAGCATCCGCACAAATATATCTCCGAACTCCCGCGCACCGTTGATAGCGCAAACGCAATCTCTACCGAATCACTTCATACCCTGCTTTTTCGATCGCCGCAATCAATTCCGCATCGTTGATTTCACGGTTTAACAAAACTGTGACCTTTTTCTTTGCCAAACTGACTCTCCCGGCTGCACCGTCAAAGTCATCAATCGCTCTCTCCACGCGGTTTTTGCAGTGTTCACAGGTCATCCCCTCCACTTTAAATGTTTTCTTCGCAATAACGTTTTTAATCTTCTTGCGCTTCTTCTTCGCAGAACCTCCGCAGCATCCGCCCTCGCCCTTAAAATGCTTCAGCGTCTCACACACGCCTGCGATGATTAAAATTACAATGATGCCTATAATAATTATATTTTCCACTTTTTAACTCCTTTGGTTATTTCTTCAAGTTAGTTATTTCTAACTCGAATTATACACCTATAACTCAAATGCGTCAATTAATGATTTTGCAATATAATTGGATAATAAATAACAAAAAAAGAGCAGATTTCATTAATCTGCTCTCATCTCTTATCTCAGTATTTCAAAAATGTTCCCACAAACCACTTGGAAACCTTGTAAATCGGACCTTCCATGCGGCGCTTCGCCCGCTTGAGTTCCTGGCGGATGGCAATGCCCTGCGGGCAGTGTTGCTCGCATTTTCCGCACTCGATACAATTCGATGCAGAAGTGGAATCCTTGCGGAGCACCGTGCAAAGCATATACTCCTCGAACGCCTTAATCCAGCCATCCGTGTAGGACTTGTTATAGATTGCAAAGGTTCCCGGAATATCCACCTTCTTCGGACACGGCATACAATATCCGCATCCGGTACATCCGACCTTCATCTTTTCCTGAATGGCCCCTACCACATCCGAAAGGAGTTTTTCCTCTTTTTCCGTAAATTCACCGATGCGCGACTCGGATGCACTGCGGACATTCTCCTGCACCATCTCCATGGAGTTCATACCCGACAGCACACAAGTTACCTCCGGCTGATTCCAGAGCCAGCGAAACGCCCACTCTGCAGGACTTCTTTTTATCTCGTAGTCTGCAAAAATCTTTTGTGCCTTTTCCGGCAAATTGTTAGCCAATCGTCCGCCCCGGAGAGGCTCCATTATAATAACCGGAATTCCTTTTGCCGCAGCATAATCGAGACCCTTTCGTCCCGCCTGGGAATGCTCATCCAAATAATTGTACTGAATCTGACAAAAATCCCAGTCATAAGCATCAACTAACTTACAAAATCCGTCCGTATTTCCATGATAAGAAAAACCAATCTGCTTAATCGCACCCGATGCTTTCTTTTCCTTAAGCCACTCTTCGATTCCGTCTGCTTTCAGACGTTCCCATGTCACAATATCCGAAAGCATATGCATCAGATAGTAATCCACATAATCCGTGCAAAGACGCGAAAGCTGCTCGTTAAAACATTTCTCTGCAGATTCCACTGTCTTGAGCATATAATGCGGAAGTTTTGTTGCAATGTTGACTTTTTCCCGGATATGATTTCTCTCCAGAATTTTTCCGAGTGCCTGCTCGCTGCCTCCGTATATGTAAGCTGTGTCAAAATAGTTCACACCCGCAGCCACTGCTGCCATAATCTCTTTTTCTGCTTTGTCGATATCAATCACGCCGGCCATTTGTGTAAAGCGCATACAACCATAGCCGAGCACCGATATTTTGTTTCCGTATTTGTCCTCGCGATATTGCATTTTACACCTCTGCCTTTGCTTTTTCCTGCGCTGCGATTACGCGGTCGCACCAATCATCAAACTCCGGATCTTCCATCTGACATTCCGGATGCGCCAAAATATAAGCGAGCGCTCTGCGCACACCCTGATCAAAACGCACCGTTGTCCTCATATCCGGTACTGCGTGTTTTAACTTGCTGTTGTCGAACACAACCGACACGGATTTATCCCCGATGAGACTTCCGGTAAAATCAAATCCGTATTTATCCCCGGTTGCCGCCAGAAAATCCGACGCCACATAATAAGGCTTTAATTCCACATCCAGTGCATCTGCAATCGTTTGATAAATCTGATTCCATGTCAAAGTCTCATCACCGGTAATCTGGAACGCCTCGCCGATGGCATGACGGTTACCCATAAGGCCTGTAAATCCGATGGCAAAATCCTCATTGAACGTCAGTGTCCAAAGCGAACTTCCGTCTCCCTGAATAATCACCGGCTTACCGTCCATCATTCGCTTGATTACCTGCCAGTAACCGTTTTTTCCGTGCACGCCGAGCGGAATGTGCCGTTCATCATAGGTATGGCTCGGTCTCACAATGGTAACAGGAAACCCTTCCGTCCGGTATTTGTTCATCAAAAATTCCTCGCTTGCAATCTTGTCACGCGAATACTGCCAATACGGATTAGCAAGTGTCGTTCCCTCCGTAATCACATACGAAGCTGCCGGTTTATTGTATGCGGACGCGGAACTGATATATATGTACTGCCTTGTTTTTCCCGCAAACAGCCGATAATCTCTCTCTACATCTTCCACATGAAAACCGATAAACTCGCAGACGGTATCAAACGACATATCCTTTATTTTCTCCTGCACATCCGCCTCATTATGAATGTCCGCAATAATCTGATGTACCCCTTTTGGAAGGTCATGTTCCCGGTTTCCCCGGTTCATTACCCAAACCTCCCA
This sequence comes from Lachnospiraceae bacterium, assembly GCA_017461865.1. GTDB lineage: Bacteria > Bacillota > Clostridia > Lachnospirales > Lachnospiraceae > SVFI01. The sequence goes on from JAFTVQ010000033.1 coordinate 16,462, forward strand.
CAGCGGATCCTCGGCAAGTCTTCTCACAATTGCCATACTGATAGTTCCCGTACCTCCGATAAAAAGTGCTTTCATAGTCCTACCCCTTTCACTTCATACAACAATAGGGTTACCCAAAGGCAACCCTATATGTTTCTATTCACTCTTCTGTGTCAGTTTCTTGTATGCATCCAGTTCTTCCTCGCGGAAACAGCAGAAATATACATTCATCACTACGTCCGGATGAAGTTCAAACCAGCGTACAACCGCCGCCAACGAAATTCTTGCCGCCTCATCGAGCGGATAGCCGTAAACTCCGGTGGAAATTCCCGGGAAAGCAACACTCATACAATTGTTTTTCCACGCAAGCTCCAGAGAATTCATATAACATGCTGCAAGAAGATTTGCATCTTTTTCATCGCCGGAATATTTCGGTCCGACTGCATGTATGATGAAATCCGCATTTTGGATTTCATAAGCTCCGGTCGCTTTCGCCCCTCCGGTCGGACATCCTCCGAGCGCCTTACACGCTTCCAAAAGCATAGGTCCGGCTGCCCTGTGAATTGCACCGTCGATACCTCCACCGCCGAGCAGCGACTCATTGGCTGCATTTACAATCGCATCCGCATATACATAGAGAACACTTCCGTTGATAAAGCTGAGACTTGATTTCGGCTCATGCTTCTCAATCATATCCAATGTTTCTTTCGTCAAAATAATCTTTTTGTCCCATGGATTCACAATAAATCCAAGACAATTCGGCCGATATTCAAGCACCGAAATAATATCCCGCAGCGTACAGTTTACTACCGCTGTTTCCTCGCCCTTATCCACTTGCTTCGGACTCGTAAAAAGAGGAATAAAATACTTGCCGCGCATCTTCGGATCGGAAGACTCCAGTTCCTTAAATTTCATTTCCTGCACCGATCCGGACAATTCCTCTGCCGACTCCGGCGTATGTACCGGAATGATAAACTGCATATCATCTTCCAGGCCCATCTTTAAAATATTAAACACCGGCGCAATCGAACCGTTATCCTTTGCAAAATACCAGTTTTCAAGCGCTCTTTCCAGCTCTTTCGCATAATTTTTCTGACTCATATTTTCCTCCGCTATGAATATTTTCGAACCCGCAGAAAAATCCCCATCTCTTCCGCAAGTTTTAAGGAGGCTGCTATCTCCTCCGCGGAAAGCACGTCCACCACCGAAAACTGCACCTGTCCGATTGCATCCTTCGCCTTTGCCGCAAAGGAAAGCATCGCCTCAAATGCATGATCAAACACAGGTCTTGTAACCTCCTGATACCGTTCCGGCGTCGGCGCATTTAAACTGATTGACACACTGTCTACTACCTGTGCCAATTCCGGGATGACATCACGCCCGTGATACAGATTCGCAAGACCGTTTGTATTCAGTCTCACCCTGATTCCGTACTTTTCCTTCGCATAGGCTGCACTTTCAATCAGCGCCTCCAATGCACAGGTCGGCTCTCCATATCCACAATACACTAATTCATCGTATTCTGTAAAGTCAAATTCATCCATTGCTTTCTTAATTTCTTCTAAACACGGATCCTTCGTATGCCACAGCCGATCCGCCTCTCCGACCGTCTCTTTGTGCGAGCGGATGCAAAAAATACAATTACAATCACACCGATTGGTAATATTTGCGTACACTTGATTATTGTATGTATATAAAATATCTGCCATTGCTACTCTCCTATTCCTAAAAACCGGCTTTTCATACGCATCTTATCCATGGTAAGTCCCAACATAATAAACACAACCGCACTTCCCGCCGACTGTACAAATGTCTGCGCCATCGTCACCGCAAAAACCGCGCCCTCTTCAAACAAAAGCGTTTCCGCCGCATAATATCCGAATCCGGACACAAAATACCCTGCAATAGTTGACATAATATTCCTTTTTGATATAAATCTTGGACTCTTTCTCGAAAAAGGCAGTACAAGCAGCATTTTAATCACAATCGTGGCAGGTGCCCACAACGGCGCCGTCAAAAGATCCGCCAGTCCGCCTCCGATTGCTGCCGTCGCAAGCGCGTAAGGCAAAGGTAACATCGCTGCCGCGAAATAGATAAACGCATCCCCCAAATGAATATATCCGCCGTTTATTCCGATCGGAACATGACAGATATAAGCTGTTGTAAGCGTGATAATCGCTGCCATGATACCGCTCATTGCCATATATTTTATCTTCATTAATAAATCATCTCCTAAAGAAGTCTCGATAAATATTTTTCGAAATACACCCCATGCACCGCCGGAATCTTTTCCTGTGACGCCTCCTCAATCGCTTCCTGTAAAAAATAGGTCGCTTTTTCCATCGCTTTCCGGATACTCAGTCCTTTGACAAGGGAAGCACTGATCACCGACGCAAATAAATCACCCGTTCCCGAAAAACCCATTCCCGTGTAAGGATTCTCAATATAAAAACTATCCTGCTTTGAAACGGCAAGATTACCAATGTGCTCTTCGCCGTTTATCTCGCGGATAATGCCTGTAACTACGATGTACTTCGCACGCTTTGACTCGTTGATCAGATTGCGGACAACTGTCTCAATTTGGTTTACATAATTCTTTTCCGACCGATGCGATATCATATCACCGTATTCTATATCTGCAAGCATACAAAGTTCCGTCAGATTCGGAGTCAGCGCATCCGCACGTTTCATGAGCTGTTTCATCCCCTGAACCAGTTCCCTGCTATGCATGGTATAAGGTTTGCCGTTGTCTCCCATGACCGGATCTGCCAGATAAATGTTGTCCTCCGTCTGAAATTCATCCAGAAAACGAAGTACCTTCTCTATCTGCTGCGCCCCCTCCAAATATCCTGAATATATCCCGTCAAACTTTTCCTCCATCTGTTTCCACTGATCTGTGAAACGGTCCATCCGGTCTGTAAAGTCATCACAATAGTAATGATCAAACCCCGTCTGCGCCGTAAGAATTGCGGTCGGCAGCGGACAGGCCTGTATTCCCATTACGGAAACAACCGGAATTGCCGCGGTCAGCGAACACCTTCCAAAACCGGATATGTCATTGATAAGCGCTATCTTTTTCATATCTCATACTCCTGCTTTTTTTTCTGTATAAAAATGTATCTCATTTTTGGTTATATTGTAATATCCAGTTTTTCACACAATTATATAACCAGATTATCTAAAAAAAGCGGATGCTACAGCATCCACTTTTTCTTTTCAAAATATTGATCGATTGTTTCAACAATCTGTTTCGGTTCCATCGTTTTGAGCAGATATCCTTCCGGTTTCAGTGCCGAAACACTCAGAACGCTTTCCCTGTCATTTTTGTTGGTTAAAAAGACAACCGGCACATCGGAAAACTCCGATTCCGCCCGAATCATTTCCAGCACCTGCTTTCCGTCGCAGACCGGCATCTCATAATCAAGAAGAATCAAATCCGGACGACTCATTGCCAGATATTTGATTGCCATGGCACCCGAATTGGCAAGAATTACCTGATATTTATCCTCCAGCCATCCTTTCACGCTTCTGAGCATAGCACCGGAATCATCTACAACGAGAATTTTTTTCTTCAAATGGGACGTATCTTCTTTTATAAACTTGTCGGCAGCGGCAATGATTTCTTTAATATCAACCGGCCGGCAAAACTCCTTTTTGACAAACTGATTCGGAACGATCCCCTTCACTTTCTCCACGTGATCTCTGTCTCCGAGAATGTACACCGGAATACTGTCCTCTATCACCCTGTCCTTTATATATATGGTACCTTCCATGCTCAGCGCATCCGCCCACAGAATGACAAGTCTTACATCCTCTGTGGATTTTCCCATCTCGCTGGGATTATCTTCCACATGGATGACATGATGTCCCTTTTCAATCAGCTGCTCTCTGAGAGAATTTATAATAAAATTGTTTTTCTCCGAAATAATCAGAATTTTTTTCATTTTATATCCCTCCGCCTTACACAATTTTATATGTCTTTGCGTAACTTTGCAAGCATCAAATCTGCTGTTTGTATGATATTTTCCATATCAACATCCGCCACATAAACCCTGAGCTGTTCCATGTAATCCTGACATTCCTTCGGCATCCGCATCTCTTCCAGTTCTTTCATTGCCATATCTGTCCGGTCGAGATCAAACTCCTCCACGGATTGTCGCATTGTTTCGAGGCAGGATATTATTTCATTATCACTGACTTCTCTTTTTTCTCCCTGCTGCTTTTCGCCGTACGGCTTCAATATTCTCTTGTAATCTTCATAATGAGAAAGCACCTGCTCTGTCTCAGAATGCAACACCTGCATATCTCCTGCATTTCCCGCTTTCTCCAGCCCTGCAAACTCCTCAGAAAGTTCCAGTGCCCCAATCAGTCTCGCACTGTTTTTCAGTGCATGAACCTCAATGGTGTACTCCCGAATCATATTATCTGCCAGGCATTTGCGGATTTTATTGGCCTTAGCATCAATCAATGTATAGAAATCCCCCATGGTACCCAAAAACAGTTCCCTGGTTCCGGAATTTTTTATTCCTGCATCCACATGGATTCCTTCTATCACAAGCTGCGACTTCTGTCCTGCCGTATTTTGTTCTGCCCTCGCCTGTTCTGCCCGGGTACCATCCGCTGTCGCTTCCTCCCGGAGCAATTCATCCGGAAGCCATTTTCTGAGAACTTTGCACATTTGATCCATCTCAATCGGTTTGGTAAGAACATCACTGATGCCTGCCCCGTAAAAGATTTCTTCAGCTTCTTTCATGGCGTTGGCTGTCAGCGCCACCACCGGAAGATTCTTATATTTTTCACCGTCCATTTCACGGAGAATCTTCGTCGCTTCCACTCCGTCCATAACCGGCATCATATGATCCATGAATACAAGATGATAGTCTTTCTGCCGGATCATCTCCAGTGCTTTTTTTCCGTCTTCGGCCATATCAAGCTGCATGCGGAACGGTTTCAGTAATCCTTGGGCAACTTTTCGGTTAATCATATCGTCATCCACAACAAGAATTTTTGCCTCTTGTGCCGTGAAATTCATGTTAACCTGTGCATCATCTTCATCTTCTTCCTGTGAAATTGCCGGCTTCTGCACAATGGAAAAATAAAATCTGGTTCCTTCCCCGTAGGTACTTTCCACCTGAAGCTTTCCGCCCATCATATCAATGAGCTGATTGGAAATGGCCAGGCCGAGACCGGTCCCTTCCTTTCCGCTGTTCAGCTTCTTATTCACCTGTTCGAACGCCTCAAACAGCTTGGCAAAATCTTCTTCCTTAATTCCCTGTCCTGTGTCGGACACGGAAATATCCAGCCGGTAACTCTCAGCATCGCCGGCTTCCGCCACAGGTTCTTCCGCAACTGCCACGGACAGCGTAACCTGTCCCTGTTCCGTAAATTTAACCGCATTGTTCAACAGATTAATGATAATCTGGCGGACGCGGACACTGTCCCCGTGCAGACGGCCGGGCAAACGATCATCAATATCATACACAAGCCGGATCGGTTTTTCCCCGATCTGATTTTCAATAATCATCTGAATATTCCGGAGTTCCCGTTTAATATCATAATCATTTTCCACCAGAGTCATCTTGCCGGCTTCAATCTTTGAAATATCCAAAATATCATTGATAATCGCCACAAGCGCATTGCCTGATGTCTTAATATTGGACAGATAATCCCTTTGTTCCTCCGTCAGTTCCGTACGGAGCAAAATATCCGTCATACCGACAATGGCATTCATCGGAGTACGGATTTCATGGGATATGTTCGAAAGAAATACGGATTTGTATGCATTGGCCTGCTCTGCTTTTTCCTTCTCGATCTGCACCTGCTTTGCCAGAAGAATATCCGGATTTTGCATAAAGAGATAAAAGGCAAGAATAATAAGCATAATGCCCATTCCCGAAAGAAGAGCCGTCGGATGAAACGCCTGATACACGGACACTACAATCTCAATAGCCATCGCTGCACTGATCGCCAGAAGTTCTCTTTTCCGGATACGCTTCCTGTAACAAATCAGCAACCGGATTACCATCAAAAGATACACAGCAACGCAAATGTATGTCATATATGCAGCCATGCCATATGCATAATTAGACTCATCTGCTTCCCTGTAATATATCGGGAAGACACAGACACAGACGAGCGCAAATATATACAAACATTTGCTTCTTTTCAGCATCCGAATGTCTTCTCCGATTTCATCCCGGATTAAAATCACGATGTAGCAGTACACAAGATAAAAGATTGTGACCATCGTACCGATAAACAGACGATGCGCCAAATCATTGACCCACATTGGTACCACATTCATGTGATTAACTGTATACACAGTCAAAGCGTCAAAAACCAAATGAAACAGAGATACCGTCAACAATGCTGAAAACACCCTGTGCAGTTTCGTTTTTTCATGTTTTACGGCGAAATACAAAATCCCCATAAAAAATACGACCATAAAACATGCCATTTCCATTCTAAGCATAAAATTTTTTCTCCTTAATATCCCTTTTTCCCCATTTGTATTATTTTACCATAATCCCCCTGCAATTTCACCATAAATCCTTTCTTTCTCCGCAACTGTTCTTTTCTTTACACTCCTGCTTTTTTTCGGTATAATTAGCTGAAAATACACAACAGAAAGAAGGTTTGGTATGAAAAATAAATTAGCCTCTTTTTTCGTCTGGTTTCTGGTGATTTTATGTTTCTGTGCACCGTTTTTGGCAGAATTCTCTTATCTGTTTGAGGATATGAATTTAAATCCAAACGACTATGCCAGAATCACCGACGTGGACTACAAGGCAGTCGTCGTGGATGAACCCGGCGGCGAAGGCAAAGTGGTCATCACCGAACGCTTAACCTTTGATATCCATGCAGCCGACATTGACAATCCGTTCTGGGAACTTTGGAGAGATCTTCCGGAGGATTATGTGGACGGTGTCAAAGTAGATTACAAAGTAAATTCCGTAAAACAGATTCTTCCCGACGGAACAGAACTCGTCTATGAGGAAAGTCCGAAGCTCTACTGGGATGATTTCGATTACGTCAGCCCGGCCTACGGGCCTTACAAATGGTACCACAGCGAAGGACCTTACAGTGAATCCGCCGCGCAGTACGAATGTGTCTTTTTCTATGTGAACGGCATTTACCGTGAGCAAGTCGTATATGAAATTGAGTACGAAATGCATAATGCAGCTCTGCGCTACAACGACTGCTCCGATTTGTATCTGGCACTTTATTCCGGCAACACGATCAAACATCTGGACTCTTACAAAGCTCAGATCCTGTTCCCGAATGAAGATATGCCTTCTCCGGGCAACTATGAGGTCTACACCTACGGAACCAACGCAAACGAGTTTCCGGTAAAAGAATCCGACACCATGAATCCGGGCTATCATACCTTCTATTTCGAACTGGATGAGAATGATTTACAGTTTAAACCGTACAATGAATACATAGAATTTGATCTGGTCTCTTACAACGAAGACAAACACATCTTCACGGAATATGCACCGAGCAACACATATACGTATGACGATGTTCTTCCGGAAATTTATGATGAGCAACGGGATTATGCCACAGCACCGGCCTTGTTCCGCATCATTAAAGTGATTGTATTTATAATCTTTGCATTGCTGTCCGGCGTTGCACTGCTCTACTGTTTTACCTACGACAAACGGATTCGCAGTAAGTATACTTTCTATGAACCGACCGAAAATCCGGAATATTATAGGGATATTCCGAGTGACCTGGATCCGAATTTTGCCGCCGAACTGGTATTTTGCAAGGAAAATTCTCCGAAAGACGATTCCGGTGTGTATTCTGCGATTTTACTCAGTCTGGCACGCAAAAAATACATTGAACTGACAGAGAAAAGTTCCAATGATGTAATCATTACAATTAATCCGGACGGGCTGAATGATGCCTTTAATCCTAAGCCGCAACCGGCCGCGATTATTACTCCTAATCCGATGCTTGGTTACCCGGGACTGCCGACCGAACCTGTTATGACCGATCCGGTATATACGGAAGCGGCGGAACCATTGGAACCGCTGACACTGTGCGAGGAATATTACTACAATCTGCTTGTACGGCATATGGCCGGAGATTCAATGACCATGAGTTATTTCCAGGCAAGGGTTTCCTCGGACTACGAAAATACACAGACGTTTGCCAGAAATATGAAAAACTCCATAGTCAACATCGGTATCAAGGACAGATACTTCCAAAAAGCCGATTACAAACAGCCGAAAAATGCAACGCTTGGTTTATCCAAGTTTCTGTTGATTTCCGGTCTTTTGGTTGCAATCCTCGGAAATATCATATCCTATCAGACACGATTGGATCTGGCATTCGGCGGATGGACACTACTCGGCGTCACTTGCATCGTAAGTGCCATTTATCTTAAGAAGACAGCAAAGAAATATGTTCTTCTTACACAGGCCGGCGAAAATGAATACGCCAAGTGGAGAGGTCTCTACAACTTCCTAAACAGCGAAACGCTGATGCATGAGCGAAGCTACATTGAGCTCCCTCTTTGGGAACAGTATCTCGTTTATGCAACCGCTTTCGGTCTCTCCGAAAAAGTCATCAAGGCAATCGACCTCAGATGTCCGGAAGCTTCCGAAAGCCAAATTCTCAACAACAATTACTGCCGTTCGGGCAGATATCGCTATTCCGGCCGTTCTTTCCGGTCGTCTGTGCGCTCCGGTTCCTCTTATTCCGGCGGCGGTGGCGGCGGCTTCGGATACGGTGGCGGCGGACGCGGCGGCGGTGGCGGTGGCGGCGGTCACTAAACCGGAAATCATTGTATTATTTCATTAAATTGTTCCAAAAGAAAACCCGTCCGTTTCAATTTCAAATTGAAAACGGACGGGTACTTTTTTGCTATAAACTTATTATCTTTACTTCACCAAACCCAAGCCGGTTAAAAACGCACCTGCGGTGCTTCCTCTGCAGCTTCCGCAGCATCAAACAGCGCTTCCTCTTTGAATCCGAACATTCCTGCAATCAAATTTGCCGGGAACATCTGCACTCTGTTGTTATAAATAGTTACCGCATCGTTGTAAAACTGACGGGAATATGCCACTTTCTCCTCTGTCACGGAAAGTTCATCCTGAAGTTTCAGGAAATTTGTATCCGCCTTCAGCTGCGGATAATTTTCAGCTACCGCAAACAAAGACTTCAAAGTGGATGTCAGCTGGTTGCTCATGGCAAGCTTTTCTTCGTTAGAGCCTGCATTCATGTATCCGCTTCTGCTTGCTGTCACATTTTCCAAAAGTTCTTTTTCATGTACGGCAAATCCTTTCACTGTCTCCACCAGATTCGGAATGAGATCAAATCTTCTCTGAAGCTGTGTGTCAATTTGGGCGAAAGAATTTTTTACTGCATTTCTCAACCGGATCATATCGTTGTATGTAACAATAACAAACCCGAGAATCGCCAAAACAATAACAATCCCGATTATAAAACCTATCATACTGTATTTCCTCCTTTTTTCGGATAACCGCATTGTAACATCTATCTGATTTTTGTGCAATGTTGCATCTTCATCATTTTACAAGCACATCCGCAATCTGTATCCGGTCAAAATCAATTCCGAGCACATCGGCCAGTTCATTCTTATGAAACGTCCGGTAAATGGTTTTGGATATATATTTTTCTGCCTTCTTAATCACGTTTTTGTAGTCCGGAATATCATCCGGGAAATAAATACCGCCTTTTTCCCTGTTCTGCAGCATCCAACACACAGCAGAAAGCGCCGACATGGCCACCGGAGTGATGGTCGGTGTCTGCCAAAAGGAGTTTCTCTTATCCTTGTACAAAAATCCGGGTTCAATCCGATTTCCTACCCAGACCGGATCAAACTTCTCTCCCAAAAGCAACACTCCTACATATTCTGTTCCGGATTCAATTTTTTCCCGATATAAAATCTCAAAATTATCCGGATATATGTAACCCCGGATAATCGTTTTTCCGTCCTTATTCTCGCAATCCGACGGTTTCTCCGGATCGGGATCCGGATATTCATTCACCTTGGCATTTGCAAAATAACTGCCTGCATAAGCACATGGCTGATAGACAAACGCAACCGTCGGCCGGTATACCACTTCATCCCCTTCTTTTACTTCCAGGCTTTTTGCTATACTGACCGTTTCCTCGTGGGGAACAAGAAATCCCTCAAACAGGCCGTCCGGATAGTAAGTCTTACATTTTACATCCGCTGCCAGCTTCTTAAATTCCAAATAGCCCTTTTTTCTGTCCACAAAATTGCACTGCTCCTCATATTCAACCATCTCATGTGTTCCTATATTGACAGTCGCCTCACTGAGCATCTCAAACCAAAAAGAATCCGTACACCATGTACTAAATAATAACTTGTCACTGTATGTATCTTTGACCTTCTGAAGATCGATATCATTGACATGAATCATCCGCACACCGAGTTCACGTGCAGCCTCCGAAAATCGCCCTTCCCTGACGAGTCCTTTCAGATTCTTGTCCTTTCTAAACTGTGTAGTCACCACATATTCTATCGCTGCCCTCACGAAATGTGAAACAAGCCCCGGATTGTTTCCGTGATGAAGAACAATCGGATATAGGTTGCGCGAAGAATCCGCGCTGTACTTTTCTTTGAGCTGATTTTTTAACTCATTTTCCTCAAAAATGCTGTACCAGTGATCCGGCCAGTCCGCTTCCCCGGTGTTCAGATACATGATATTACGCTCCGCGCACCACTCACAAATATCCCGCGTTCCGACCGTATCCGCAAAATCAATCAACAAATCTCCATCATCCAAATACGGTTCAAATATCTGCCCGAAATTATCCCTGGTTACATCGCCGACCACAAAATTGGATACCAGTCCGCCCAGATTGACATAGTCCTGAAACTCAAACTGATTTCTTGTTATCACATAGTATTTACTCTCGTCATATTTGATTTCTTTTGATACTTTCTCGTAAAAGCTTTTGCCTACCGCCCCAAAACCAAACTGGACGATACGGCCGTTAAACTTTATCAAATTCTTTTACCTCATTTACCTTAATCTTTTTTAATCGGTGTGCGGATCTTAATAATTCTCGGCTTTTCGTATCCTTCCGTAATACAAATCCGTATCCCCTTTTTTTGAAATCCGTACAGAATCTTTGCAAGATCTTTGGAAAGCCGGTTTGCAATAATCACAATACGGTCAATCCCGTTTTTTATCAAATATTCTGCGGAAGGAATATCCTGGGGATAAATGTCCCAACTGTTGTCAAACAGCGAATCCTCCATTTTAAACCGGTTGAGTCTGTTGCAATCCATCAAAAACGCCGGCGGTGCTTCCTCTTCAATCTCCATATCCGAAAGCAGGGTTGCCCCCCAAACAAGTCCGACACCGACCGCCTGATTGTCCACGGTAGCTCTTGCTCCCGGCTGTTCCATCGTTCCGTTGAACACCGGAACCGGTCGGAATCCGATCCGTGCAAGGGCAATCCCCTCCAGTACACTCTCAACACCGGGAAGATCCACAATCACTGCTGTTCCTTCCGTTTCCCTTTCCTCCAAGGCCGGTACCGGTACCGTCAGATTGGAAAAATGATATTTGCCGGAATGCTCGCGGATACCCACAAAAGGAACCGGTCTGACCCAATCTGTCCATTTTTTCCCGTACGGAGCCCAAATCTGATATATTTCTTTATCTGTCATTTCCACCGCTCCTCTCAATCAGAACAGGAATATCGGCCGAATTCGAGTCGATACGCTGCGATTCACTGATCCGCGCATAATAGCCGGCATGTTTTCCTTCCACGGTATAGGATCCCAGACAGACATGATACTGCTCCCCGTTTTCTCCTGCAAGCGGCGTGCTGTAAAACCGTTTTTGCGCCAGATACTTCTTCGGATGACGTTTCACATCCCTCATGATTTTTTCGTACTCTCCTTCCCAACAAGCCTCCTTGATGGAAATATTTTCACCGACTCTTCCGCATGCAGGTTTGTATATGTATCCTTCTTTTCCTTTGGCATCTTTCACCTCCAAAGTATCCGGAAGCAACTCCCGCCATGTATCCAGACAGGCACCTCTTTTCTCAAGTTCCTCCCAAACCAGCGGAAATCGCTTTGTCTGGGCGTAAATTGCTATCGGATGATTGCAGGATACCGTCGTTGTATCGAAATAGCCGTCCCATTTTTTCGGCCGGATCTCTGTCAGCCATTCCAGCGGAGTAAACCGGATAATCGCATCCAATCTTCCTTCATTTCCGTCCAAAATACTGTATGCCGTATGCTCCCGGAACCAGACATGATCTGCTGCGCCGTAAATCACCTGAAACCCTTTCTCTTTCAGCTGATCCCCGAGAAACTGCATCACTTGGCGGTCATCACTGTAGGACGTGCAGTGAACCAGCATAATCCGTCCTCCTTCCGGCACTTTGTCCGCAATTGCTCCGATAAAAATCTCTCCGAAATTGATATACCGGAGATGTTTCCCGCACAACCTTCCCTTTGCCTCCTCCGGCATAAGCGAAGCTTCCGCAAATCCTCCCGGCACATCACTGTTAACCTCACTCACGGCCCATGCTCCGTCCCCTATCGGATGGAAATCATAACGCATCAGCCGGATATGTTTTTCCGGGTCATAGTTGCCCATTCTCTGCAGTTCTTTGCTGAGTTTCTTCGGAAGAGCCAACGGCCGTGCCAGCTTCCGGTCGCCGTTTAACATGACCTCCGCAGCACGAGTCTCCTCATCCAGTTTCTCCGTCAGGACTTTCAACCGGGCATGCTCCTCCTCCGTGATTGCCAGCGCATATTTTGCAATGGTATTGTGATCAAGAAACTGCGGATCCCACTTATAACAGTCAAACATCAGATTCAATCTATATGCTTCATATTCTTCCTTCGGTATCGGTATCAGTCTCATAACTCTTCTCTTCCGTCGCTTTACAATTTTATTTTTATCATAACATCTGATAAAATGATTCTCAATGTACATTTCATATCGCAACCGCAATCTTGCACAAAAAAGTCACAAATGCTATAATGTCTTCATCTACATAAAGGGGGAATATTTGTATATGTCATCCAAGCTATTGAAACATGATTTTGAAAAATATGCAGCCTACCTGATAATCAGTACTATGATTTTACTACCTCTGGTCGAATTTCTTATGTCACTGACCGGAACCCCTTTTTTCTGGCAGGAAACAATTGTCCACCTTTTGGGAATCTTCAGTTTCTTACTTCTCATTATAAAAATATATGACGAAAAGAAAATAGAACTGTATTTGAGTGATATTCTTATAATTACACTCTTTCTCTTTGCTGTTCTCTCGCTGATTTTTACAAAAGACTGGTCTCAATCTTTTATGAATAATCGACCGGATTACCGTGAAGATATCGGTGTATACTTCAGTTATTATTGTGTTGCCATACTTGCTTCGCGCATTTCAAAAACTGCTCTCCGCTCCAAAATCATCCGTGTTTTCTACATACTCGGAATTATTGAAATTATTGTCGGAATTCTTCAGTTCGGTGGTTTTTGGATGTATGCACCGCTGTTTGATCCGCATGCAAAACAATATGAAAGTTCCTTCGGTATCTCCGAATGGGCATTCGGATTTACGGAACACTTCAATTTTTTTGCTGCGCTGGTGGTTGTATTTACCGCCTTATCCGCCGGTAAGTTTTTAATATGTGAAAAAAAATTAAAACCAAAATATTTTTTCATGAATGTATTTTGCTTTTTCGGAATTATGACAACATATACGCGTATCGG
>JAFTVQ010000104.1 GCA_017461865.1 Lachnospiraceae bacterium
ATGATTCGAAAAGAGATGACGCCCCAAGAGGTGGCGGAGAGAACCACAGAATTCTTCACGGAGGAATACGTTGTTTTAGGAATCTATATGGTAACAAAAGCGCGGGCAGAAAACAATTCTGAGACAATGTCAGAGATAGTCCGCTGCTGTGAACGGAATCCCCGTTTTGCATCAAGGTGCATTTCATATGTTGAAAGTAAACGTTCCATAGTAGCTGTATATCGGATCATGGAGCCGGAGTATTATGACACTCTTGTCAGAATGATTCAGGACCTGCAGAAAGAAGTATACAGAAAGCTTGACGTGCAGATATGTGTGTGCATCAGCAAACCCGCAAAGGAACCGGAAGATTTTTACCCGTGCATGGATTCCGTAAGAGAGCATATATGCTTTAGGCACCTGTATGGGGAAAATGCAATCATAGACTTACATAAGGATGAAGAATTGATTCGCAAAATTGAACAGGAAGCTCCGGGTTATACGAAGCTGGCGGAAGCGCTGTATATTGCTGATGAGAAAAACGTATCCGATGAAAAAGAGCGGATTTTCGCAGCATTCATCAATCGCGATATGGAGGAAATCAGAACCACAGTGTTGGCTGTCATTCTTGCAATTGGAAATGTATTTGACAAAGACAATGACAGCTTCTCAGAGATTTTCGGGCAGCAAAATAATTACATAGAAAAGGTTGGTCGAATCGAAGGCGCGAAAAATATCAAGCTCTGGCTGACCAATTACTGCGCCTGGATATTGAATTATTCCGCTGCAAAAGTAAAAGTATCAGAAACTGACATGATTGTCAGGGCCAAAAGATACATTGCCGACCATTGCGAAGATGCTGAGCTTTCCCTTACTGAGGTAGCGGAATACGTGGGTCTCAACGAAAAGTATTTTACCAATCGTTTCACGAAAGAGACCGGAGAGACATTTTCCTCCTATCTGACGGCTCTGAGAATGCAGAAAGCCAGGGAATTATTAAAAACTACTACCTTTAAGATATATGAAATATCTGAAATGGCAGGCTACCGGAATGTAGAACATTTCAATCGAGTCTTCAAGAAAATAAATGGTGTCACACCGGCACAGTACAGAAAAACCATGTGAGAGCATGGTTTTTTCTTTCTTCAAATCAAAAAAATGACGATCCATCAAAAAATCTCACCATAAGTTAAAGAATGAAAATCCATCAATCTGTAAAAATATCAAGAAATGTGAAAAAATGAAATGGTAAAAGCAAGCAAAAATTGGTATTGTAAAGGCACAAACAAGACAGTTGGCCGACTGCTAAAATGATAACCAGTTTATTTGGAGGGAATGCGATGAAAAAAAGATTACTTACAACATTACTGACCTGTGCAGCAGTTGCTTCATTATTAGCAGGATGCGGAAGCGGAGCAAAAGACAATAACGATAATATTTACAGCGGAACACTTACCCTGGCAACCTGGGACAACAACTTATATACCTTTATCGAACAGAATGATATGATAGGAAAGTTTCAGGAGCATTATCCGGATGTAGAAATTGAAATTGAAAAGGTCAAGAGCGACAGCGAATATTGGGATGCTATGAAAATGAGAGCATCTGCTAACCAGCTGCCGGACATTATGATCAATAAAACATTCACGCTCACAAGATTCAAAGATTACCTTATTGATCTGTCTGAAACACAGGCATGTGCCAACAATGAATTGGCAGAAGGCTATGCGGTAGATGAAAAAGTCCTGGGTATTCCGATGACATCCGGATACGAATACGTCTACTATTGGAAAGATATGTTTGCAGAGGCAGGCGTAGAGGTACCTACCACATGGGACGAATTTATTGAAGCAGGTACCACGCTGCAAAATTATTACGGAGCATCCGACGCGGATTTCATGGCTCTTGCCTGTGGCCTGAAGGATGAGTGGCCCGATTATCCGTTCATGGAGTTCATGCCTTCTCTGGAATCCGGCAACGGTCAGAACTGGAATGATATGGCAAAGCAGGATGAGCCTTTTGCAGAGGGTACAGATATCAATAATGCATATCAGAAAGTATATAAATTGTTTACATCAGGAGTTTTGGGAAAAGATCCCTTAGGACTGGGCCATGATCAGGTATTATCCATGTTTTCTGCCAAGAAAGCAGCAATGATCGCATGCGGAGACTGGGCGCTGCAGACAATGCAGAAAGATGCAGAGGACCTTTCCGATCTTGGGACCTTTTACCTGCCGGCAAGAAATACGGAAGAAGACCCCTACAACGTCATTGTGCAGGGAGATTCCTTCATGGGCGTGACCACACACTCCAAGCATCAGGAGGCAGCAGTTGCATTTATTGAATGGTTCTATTCCGAAGAATGCTATCCGGACTACATCAACTATATTTCCTCAGCGTCCTCAATGACTAATTTCCCGAAGGAAAAGGATCCTGTATTGGCAGAAGCGGATGAAATGTGCCCGGATAAGGTGCTGATCATGTATGACGGCGGCGGAGATGATTTTACCGCAATCCAGAATAATATTACATTTGATTATAAAAAGCTGGGTGCCCAGATGCTGACCGAAGGATTCGATCTGAATGCAACCTTTGCAGAATTGAATGAAAAATGGAAGAATGCACGAGTGAAGCTGGGAATCGAGTAAGGAGGTTTGTATGACGAAGTTAAATAAGCAGAGAAAGATTTTTATCGTACTGTCTCTGATTATCCCAATGACACTGCTCATAGCGTTCGTTGTAGTCCCTGCAATTGATTTGTTTCGAATGAGCTTCACAAATTGGGATGGATATTCACCGGACAAAGAGTTCGTATTTTTCGAAAATTATATTGCAATGTTTCAAAATAAAGACTTGTGGATGTCACTGAAAAATAACGCAGTCTATTTCGTGGCCCACTTACTCATGATCGTGGTAGAGCTTGCAATTGCCGTTATCCTGACAGGAAAATTAAGAGCTGCCAAATTTTATAAAACCATGGTATTCATGCCCTACATTATTAACGGAGTAGCCATTTCCTACGCATTTTCCTACTTTTTCTCACCCATAAACGGCGCATTTGACGCCATCTTGAAGAGTGTAGGATTAGAATCCTTTATCCGAAGCTGGCTCTCGGACCCGGAAGTCGTAAATTATGTGCTGGCCTTTGTTTCTTTATGGAAATACAGCGGATACCACATTATCCTCTTCATCGCAGCGTTACAGTCAGTGCCGCAGGATATTCTGGAGGCAGCAAAGGTGGACGGAGCCAATTCCCTGCAGCTGTTTCGCTACATCCAGGTGCCTGCGATCATGTTAATGGTGGATTACGTATTGTTCGACAATATCAGAGGTGCATTACAGGTATTTGACATTCCCTTTGTAATGACAGCCGGCGGCCCCGGATATGCATCCTCAACCTTTACCCTATATACGATCAAGACAGCGTTCACATTCTCCAACTTTGGCCTGGCATCTACCATGGCTGTGGCAATCATGTTCATGATCGTTATCATCTATGTGGTACAAAACTATATTATCCACGGATTGATTTTAAAAGACAGGAGGAAATCATAATGGCAAAAAGAGTCATTTCGCAAAGTGCGAAGCAACTTATCTGTATCTGCATGGTAGCTATCGTTTTGGCGCCCATCATTCTGACGCTGTTTGCTTCCCTGAAAACGAAGACCGATATGGTAAATACATCGCCTCTTTTACTTCCTTCCTTCGACA
>JAFTVQ010000105.1 GCA_017461865.1 Lachnospiraceae bacterium
CCACACTACAGAGGAACAAATGCAGAAAGAAATAGACCTGGTTGCAGACGCTTTGAAGGTGATTTAGTGGTACGTATTGGTACGTAATTGGTACGTAAACGCAATTTAAAATCACGAAAAGCCCGCAAAATCAAGGTTTTTTAAGGAGGAAATACAAAAAATGAAATTAGGTATCGTGGGTCTGCCGAACGTCGGCAAAAGTACCCTTTTTAATTCATTGACAAAAGCAGGAGCAGAGAGCGCAAACTATCCGTTCTGTACGATTGACCCGAACATCGGTATTGTACCGGTTCCGGATGAACGTTTGAAACTTCTCGGCGATATGTATCAGTCAAAGAAGGTGACACATGCAGTCATCGAGTTTGTGGATATTGCAGGACTTGTAAAAGGAGCGTCCAAGGGAGAAGGTCTCGGAAACCAGTTCCTTTCCAATATCCGCGAGGTGGATGCGATTGTACATGTGGTACGTTGCTTTGAGGATGCGAACGTTATCCATGTGGATGGCAGCGTGGATCCGATCCGCGATATTGAGACCATCAATTTAGAACTTATCTTTTCCGATATTGAAATTCTGGAAAGAAGAATGGCAAAGGTTGTGCGTGGCGCACGCAATGACAAGACACTTGCAAAAGAGGAAGATCTTTTGAAGCGTCTGAAAGCACACTTAGAAGACGGAAAGATGGCTAAGACATTCGATACAGAGGATGAGGACGAAATCGGATTCATCGGAACATACAATCTTCTTACAAACAAACCGGTAATCTTTGCAGCAAACGTAGCAGAGGACGAGCTTGCCGACGATGCGGCTTCTAATCCTCACGTGGCTAAGGTTCGCGAGTTTGCAAAAGAAGATAACGACGGAGTATTTGTTATCTGCGCACAGATTGAGCAGGAGATGGCAGAACTTGACGACGATGAAAAGGCAATGTTCCTTGAAGAACTTGGAATAGCAGAGTCAGGTTTGGATAAACTGATTAAAGCATCCTATACACTTCTCGGACTTCACAGCTTCCTTACAGCAGGAGAGGACGAGACGAGAGCGTGGACAATCAAGATCGGAACAAAAGCTCCGCAGGCAGCAGGAAAAATCCATACAGACTTTGAACGCGGTTTCATCAAGGCTGAGGTTGTAAATTACAAAGACCTGCTTGAACAGGGCTCATTGGCAGCAGCGAGAGAAAAAGGTTTGGTAGGTATGGAAGGAAAAGAGTATGTCGTGAAAGACGGCGACGTAATCTTGTTTAGATTTAATGTATAGTTTTATGTTGTAAAATAAAAAGAGTCCGGCAGAAAGGAAAGATTTCCGCCGAAGGGCCCTTTTCTTTCTGCCGGACTCTGGGTTATTTTTAGAACAGAAAGGAATAGATAAAATGGGAAAATGGGACATTGCATTTCCGAATCTCGGGATTTATCTTGAAAATGTACCGAAGACCTTTGAAGTGTTCGGTGTGACGATTGCATTTTACGGCATCATAATTGCGCTCGGCGTTTTTCTCGGATTTTCTCTTACAAACCATGAGAGCAACCGTCTTGGTTACCCGAAAGATATTTGGTGGGACTTCTCGGTTCCGGCGATTCTCTTTTCGTTGCTCGGTGCGAGAATCTATTATGTGATTTTCAGTTGGGATTATTACAAGAATCATTTGAATGAACTTTTGAACTTCCGCCAGGGCGGTATCGCCATCTACGGAGCGGTAATCGGCGGCTTTTTGACACTTGTCGTGTTTTGCAGAATAAAAAAGGTGAATCTTTGGAAGATGGCAGATGTGGCAGTATTCGGACTTTTGGTGGGACAAATCATCGGCCGCTGGGGCAATTTCACCAACCGCGAGGTGTTCGGTGAATATACGGACAGCCTGTTTGCTATGCGGATTCCGGTGGAGATGGTGCGCAAGATGGATATTTCCGAGACAATTGCAGCGCATATTACAGACGGTGTCAACTATATTCAGGTGCACCCGACCTTCTTATATGAAAGCGTGCTGAATCTGATATTGCTTCTTGTGATCTGGTTTTATCGCAACCGCAAGAAGTTTGACGGTGAACTTTTATTGTTCTACATGGGCGGCTACGGAATCATCCGTTTCTTCGTGGAAGGAATCCGTACGGATCAGCTCAAAATCGGCAATACAGATATTGCAGTATCACAGATGCTTGGAATATTCCTGTTTGTGTTTGCTCTGGGAGTGGAGCTTATCGTGAGAGGATGTCTCAAGAATGGATTAAAACAGCGGGATCCGCTGGTGAAACGTGTGGAAGCCGAAGCATCAGAAACTGTGGATGAGGCAGAAAAATAATATCAAAATAGTGACTTTTGGAAAAACCGGACGTGAGTCCGGTTTTTTGTGTGGTTCTGGTGTTTGGTAAGATTTTGTCTGCTGAAAATTTGCTTAGAACTTCGAAAGCAGGGCATATAGCGAAGAAAGCTTGCTGTATGCCCATTTTTGTGCTTTTGAGATTGTGTTATGTAAACCGCCGGGGCATATACAGAATAGACTATATTGCTATGCCCATATTTTTCGCAAAATTTGGGCATGGAGCATTAAAATTCTTGTATATACCCAAAAGGTTTACATAACGCGGAATCAGAGCTATAAATTTGGGCATGTGGCAGAAAAATTGTTGTATATGCCCAAAAAGTTTACATAACTCGAGCAATCCCCGCCACAAATCATAAGAAAATCATAAGATAAATCAAAGAATTGTTCAAATTCTATTGCAAAATCATCAAAAATGCCTTAAAATGATGACTAAGTGGTGAAAAGTGGTTTGTAAGGGGTGGAAAGTGGAGCGAAGATCGAAAGAAACGCAGGCAGAATATCCAATCCGCCGCAGGTGATTATTATGTTCATGGGAGAGTACAGTCATACAATTGATGCCAAAGGCCGACTGATTATTCCATCAAAGCTCCGTGATGAGCTCGGCGATAATTTCGTCGTGACCAAGGGCCTTGACGGATGTCTTTTTGTGTATGACATGGAAGAATGGGCACTTTTGCATGAACATTTAAAAACATTACCGCTTACCCACAAAGATACCCGTATGATTAACCGATTCTTTCTTGCCAGTGCATCAAGCGGCGAGATAGACAAGCAGGGAAGAGTGTTGATACCGGCTGTTTTGCGTGAATATGCAGGCATTGAAAAGGATGTGGTCCTTCTCGGCGTCGGCAACCGGATTGAAATCTGGAACAAGGATGCTTGGGAGAACGAGTCCGGATTCGATGATATGGACGAAGTGGCAGAGCGTCTGGCAGAATTGGGACTTCACTTCTAAGAAGGAGAGAGCAGGGAATCACACAGAATAACAGAGGACACAAATGGTATTTTCACATAAATCAGTATTGCTGAATGAGACAATTGAAGGACTTTGCATCAAGCCGGACGGAGTTTATGTGGACGGAACCTTGGGCGGAGCAGGACATTCCGGTGTGATTGCATCAAAGCTTTCGGAGAACGGAAAGTTGATCGGCATCGATCAGGATGCAGCAGCCATTGCTACGGCGACGGAGAGACTTGCGCCGTACGGTGACCGGGTGCAGATTGTCAGAAGCAATTATGAAAATATGTGTCAGGTGGTGAGAGACTGCGGACTGACGGGAGTGGACGGAATCCTTTTGGATTTGGGAGTTTCCTCTTATCAGCTGGACACCGTGGAACGCGGGTTTTCTTATAAGTATGACACGAAGCTGGACATGCGTATGGATGAGAGACAGACGCTGACAGCGGAGATGATTGTCAACGAATACAGCGAGATGGAACTTTACCGTATCATCAGAGATTACGGAGAAGATAAATTTGCAAAGAATATCGCCAAACATATTGTGGCGGCGAGAAATGAAAAGAGAATAGAAACAACGTACGAGTTAAACGAGTTGATCAAAGCGGCGATTCCGGCAAAGATGAGGGAAAACGGCGGACATCCGTCGAAGCGCACCTATCAGGCAATCCGGATTGAGTGCAACCGTGAGCTGGATGTGCTCCGGGATACGCTGGATGACATGATTGATCTTTTGAATCCGGGAGGAAGATTATGCATCATCACCTTCCATTCCCTGGAAGACCGCATTGTGAAGACAAGCTTCAAAAAGAATGAAAATCCGTGTACATGCCCACCGTCTTTCCCGGTGTGTACATGCAAAAAAGAATCCAAAGGAAAAGTGATAACAAGAAAACCAATCCTTCCGACGGCGGAGGAGATGGAAGAAAACAGCCGCAGCAAAAGTGCGAAGCTGAGAATTTTTGAAAAGAAATAGTAAGAGGTTGTGGAAAAATGGCGGAGACAAGGAGAAGATATGCCTCCTACAGCAGAAGTGTAGAAGGTAATACCGCAAGAAAATATAATAGAGATTACGATGTGGTTCGCGAGATTGAGAAGGAACCGCTGAAAAAGATAAGCAAGCAGAACCGCAAAAACAGAGAGCGTGCGCAGTTTATGAATTTCGGACGGGTTGCATTCCTGCTTGCCTGCGTGGGCATGGTAGGAGTACTTCTGTACGGTTATCTGACTCTGCAGTCGGCAAATACGGCGGCGGCAGCGGAAGTGGCAGCTTTGGAAAGTCAGCTCAATGCAATGAAGCTTGACAACGACGAAGAGTATAGTAGAATTATGAGTAGTGTTAATTTAGAAGAAATCAAGATAAGAGCGATAGAGCAGCTTGGTATGCAGTATGCGCAGGAGGGACAGGTGATCGAGGTTCCGTGTGCTACAGACGACTATGTACGTCAGTATCAGGCCATGCCGTAACGCCTACTTATTGCGAGGTGTGAGAAGATTGAGTCAGAAAAGACGTAAAATCAGAAAGAAAAATCATCGTTTTAATATGAAAATGCAGAAGAAGCTGGTAGTATTATTTGTTTTAATACTACTGGCTTTCGTTGGTTTAAGTATACGGCTTGTCTGGATTTATCAAAAAGACGGGGAAAAATACAAAAAACAGATTCTGTCCCAGCAGGAGTATGACAGCAAAACACTCCCGTACAAAAGGGGAGAGATACTGGATGCCAACGGAACCAAGCTTGCTTACAGCGAAAAAGTTTACAATCTGGTGGTGGATGCCAGGGTGATCAATGAAAGCAAGGCGGAAAATGCAGTGGAAACCACATTGTCTGCATTGTACAGACATTTCGGCATTGATACGGCGCAGATTCGTGACCATATCAAAGAAAACCCGACCAACCAGTATTATGTGGTGGAGAAGGCACTTTCCTATGAGCAGGTATCACCGTTCAAGGAGGAGCAGGGAAAAAATCAGTCCATTGTCGGTGTGTGGTTTGAGGAGGAATACAAGAGAAAATATCCGTATTCCACACTGGCTTCTTCGGTCATCGGTTTTACCGGATCGGACAACAACGGAACGTTCGGACTGGAAGAGTTTTATGACGGTATATTGAACGGAACCAACGGAAGAGAATATGGTTATCTGACCGAAGATTCCACGGTGGAGAGAACGACAATCGCGGCGGAGGACGGAAATACACTTGTGACGTCCATCGACGTTAATATCCAGAATATTGTGGAAAAACATGTGAAGGCTTTTAATGATGCCCATAAAGGCGAATATAGGGAAGAAGATGACGGAAGTACCAACACCGGAGTCATCGTTATGGACCCGAACACCGGAAACGTTCTTGCTATGTCGGATTATCCGAATTTTGACCTGAACAATCCGAAGGACCTGACTGCGTTTTACACAGAAGAAGAAATTTCTGCCATGACCAATGAGCAGATGTACGAATGTCTCAATCAGATTTGGCGTAACTATTGTATTTCCGACACATACGAGCCGGGATCGGTATCCAAAGCCATGACGATTGCAGCGGGACTTGATTCCGGAAGACTCACCGGAAAGGAATCCTATGACTGCCAGGGAATTATGGAAGTCAGCGAGAAGAAAATCCGGTGCCATAAGCGAATCGGTCACGGTATGCTGACCGTGTCCCAATCACTGGAAGAGTCCTGTAATATGGCGCTCATTCAGATGGCAAATGCAATCGGGAAAGACACATTGACCGAGTATCTGTACAATTTTAATATCGGACTGAAAACCAACATCGATTTGGCGGGAGAAGCGAGAACCAACACTCTTGTATATAATCCTGAAAATATGGTGGCGTCGGACCTTGCCGTTTCCAGTTTCGGACAGGGATACATGGTCAATATGATTCAGATGACCAGCGCATTTTCTTCTATTATTAACGGCGGAAAATATTATGAACCTCACGTGGTGACAGAAATTCGAAATGCGGACGGAACAACCATAGAAAAAATTCAGCCGCGCGTGTTGAAACAGACCATCTCGGCAACGACATCCGATGAGATGAAAGTATATCTTGCCAATGTATGTACACTCGGTACGGGTACTACGGCGGTACCGGCAGGATATTTGATCGGCGGAAAAACAGGAACGGCCGAGAAACAGCCGCGTGGAACAGGCAATTATGTCGTGTCGTTCATGGGATATGCGCCGGTAGACAATCCGCAGGTCGTTGTTTATGTGGTAATCGATGAGCCGAACGTGGAAGATCAGCCACATTCCAGCTTCGCGCAGGAATTGGCAAAAAATATTTTTACGGAAATTCTTCCGTATATGAACGTGTTCCGGACAGAGGAACTTTCCGAGGAAGACAAAGCACAGCTTGAGGCGCTTCATATTCTTCCGGTCAGCGGAAATTCCGTTCCGAAAGACGAGGACAACGGCGTAGAATATGAAATAGACGAAGAAACCGGATATATCATTGACCCGAACACGGGAGAATTGTTGGATCCGGAAACCTATTCTCCGGTCAATGGCTCGGATTCCAACCTGGACGGAATCATCGGCATCGAACACAAGGAGCAGGATGATGATTTTTCTGCCGGTGCCGGTTTTTAAAACAGAAATAAGAAAAATCAGAATAACCCCGCAAAATACTTAATAAATTATGGTAATAGGTATTTGCGGGGATATTATGCGAGGATACAAAACATATCATCGGAAAAAGGTGCTGGTGATCTTTGCCGGAACCTTTGCTCTCATGCTCCTTTTGATGGGACGGCTTGTTTATCTTATGATTTTTGAGTCGCAGTATTATTCGGAGCAGGCGTTGAAACTTCATGAGAGAGAACGGAGTATAAAGGCTGCCAGAGGAGAAATACTGGACAGAAACGGACAAGTGCTTGCTTCCAACAAGACTGTGTGCACAATATCGGTGATTCATTCCCAAATTGAAGATCCGGAAGGAGTCATTGCACTTTTGTGCGAGGCATTGTCACTCTCCGAGGAGGAGGTTCGCAAGAAGGTTGAAAAAGTATCTTCCATTGAAAAAATAAAAAGCAATGTTTCAAAAGAGGTTGGCGACAAGATTCGAAAGGCCGATTTGGCAGGAGTCAAGGTGGATGAGGATTATAAGCGCTATTACCCGTATGAGACACTGGCAAGTAAAGTGCTTGGATTTACCGGAGCGGACAATCAGGGGATTATAGGCCTTGAAGTTATTTATGAGGATGAGATGAGAGGCCGTGACGGGATAATTTATACGGTCACCGATGCGAGAGGGGTAGAGATTGATGCAGAGGGGGAAAGCCGCAGTGAACCTGTGGCCGGAAACAGCCTCAAAATCAGTCTGGACATCAATATCCAGTCCTATGCCACCATGCTGGCGGAACAGGTTATGAAGCAGAAGGAGGCGGAGGGGGTTTATATCCTTTGCATGAATCCGCAAAACGGCGAGATTTATGCCTGCGTCAATGTTCCCGAATTTAACTTAAATGAACCGTATACGCTGACGGAAGAATATTTGAGACTTCGGGGGGAAGCGCTGACGGACAACAAAGAAGATGAGCGTAATAGGATGTGGCGTAATCATTGTATCAACGATACCTATGAACCGGGGTCCACATTTAAAATAATTACGGCTGCGGCGGGACTTTCCGAAGGCGTGGTCAAAGAAGAACACACCTTTTCCTGTCCCGGATACTGTGTTGTGGAAGACCGGAGAATCCGGTGCCATAAAACAAAAGGACACGGTACGGAAACCTTCGTGGAAGCCACGATGAATTCCTGCAATCCGGTTTTTGTGAATGTCGGGCTGATGCTGGGTGCGGAAACGTATTACGATTATTTTGAAAAATTTGGTTTGCTTCAAAAGACGGGAATTGATCTGCCGGGAGAAGCAAATACTATTATGCATAAAAAAGAAGATATCGGATTGGTGGAACTTGCCACAATGTCGTTTGGCCAGTCGTTTCAGGTGACTCCGGTCCAACTTCTGACCACAGTAAGTTCCCTGATCAACGGGGGAAACAGGATTACACCGCATTTTGGCGTGGAGATTGTCGGAGAAGACGGAAACACAGTGAAAACATTACAGTATCCGGTGGAAAAAGAAGTGGTGTCGGAGGAAGTGTCCGCCCGTATGCGTTTTATTTTGGAAAAAGTCGTCTCGGACGGCGGAGGTGTGAACGGACGGGTGGAAGGTTATGCCGTCGGAGGGAAAACGGCGACCAGTCAGACACTTCCGAGAGGAACCGGACGCTATATTTCATCGTTTATCGGCTTTGCTCCGGCAGATGATCCGCAGATTATTACTTTGGTTGTCATACAGGCACCAAAAGGTGTATACTATGGAGGGACGATTGCAGCTCCCGTAGTGAGAAAGCTTTACGAAAACATACTGCCTTACATGGAAATCGAAAAGAGCAGTGAAGATACAGAAAGGGAATAAACTATGAATTTTGATTACACAATTGTCATTCCGGCAATTATCGCATTTTGCATCAGCGCACTTTTGGGACCGGTCATGATTCCTTTCCTTCGCAGACTCAAGGTCGGACAGACCGTGCGCGATGAAGGACCGCAGAGCCATCTGCAGAAAAACGGAACGCCTACCATGGGAGGACTTATTATCCTGACGGCGGTGCTGATTACCTCTCTTTTTTATGTGAAAGAAAGCCCGAAAATTATACCGGTACTGTTTTTGACACTTGGATTTGGTCTCATCGGATTTTTGGATGACTACATCAAGGTGGTGCTTAAGCGTTCCATGGGGCTGAGAGCATGGCAGAAGATGGCGCTTCAGATTGTGGTTACTGCAATATTTGCATATTATGTGGTAAGTGTAGCGGGAATTGACCTTGCGATGCGCATACCGTTTATCGAAGGGAAATATTTGGATTTCGGTCCGGTAGGCAATGTCATTTTCCTGTTTATTGTTGTGATCGGTACGGTGAACGGAACGAATTTTACGGACGGACTCGATGGACTCGCGACGAGTGTGACCAGCCTTGTTGCAACCTTCTTCACGGTTGTGGCCATCGGTTTCGGCAGCGGAATTGAACCGATTACCTGCGCGGTAGTGGGAGCATTGCTGGGATTTTTGCTTTTCAACGGATATCCTGCAAGTGTGTTTATGGGAGATACCGGATCGCTGGCTCTTGGCGGATTTGTGGCTGCGTGTGCTTACATGATGCAGCTTCCGCTGTTTATTTTGATCGTCGGTTTTATATATTTGGCCGAGGTTGTATCAGTTATCATTCAGGTGGGATATTTCAAACTGACCCACGGAAAGCGCTTTTTCAAGATGGCGCCGATTCATCATCATTTTGAATTGTGCGGATGGAAAGAGACCAAAGTAGTGGGAGTGTTTTCCATTGTGACGGCAATTTTATGTCTGATTGCACTTGTTGCAATATAAAAACCGGGACGGAAACTGCCGATTTTGACCGATAGGAGAAAAAATATGGATTTTAAAAAGAAAAAAGTGCTTGTTGTCGGTTCCGGAAAGAGCGGTATCGCAGCTGTGAAGCTGTTGCTTGCAGCCGGAGCAGACCCTGTGATGCAGGATGGAAACGACAAGCTGACCGAAGAAATATTGCGTGAAAAACTCGGGGACGTGGTTGTTGCGGATGGGCAGTCGCTTTCCTTTGTGATCGGACCTTTGACCGGGGAGATGAAGCAGTCTTTGGACTATGTCGTGCTCAGTCCGGGAGTTCCGACGGACAATGATTTCGTAAATGATTTGAGAACATATGACATCCCGATTCTCGGTGAGATTGAGCTGGCATACAGCTTTGAAAAGGGAAATGTGCTGGCAATTACGGGAACGAACGGCAAGACAACGACGACTTCTCTTCTGGGAGAGATTATGAAAAATCATACCCGTAACGTATTTGTTGTCGGAAATATCGGGAATCCTTACACCGATGAAGTGACAAAGTCGGAAGAAGATTCCGTGACGGTGGCAGAGATTTCTTCGTTCCAGCTGGAGACAATCCACGCATTCCGG
Source organism: Lachnospiraceae bacterium (assembly GCA_017461865.1). Classification (GTDB taxonomy): domain Bacteria; phylum Bacillota; class Clostridia; order Lachnospirales; family Lachnospiraceae; genus SVFI01. The sequence goes on from JAFTVQ010000105.1 coordinate 10,266, forward strand.
CCGAAGGTCAGCGCCATCTTAAATATTACGCCGGACCATCTGGACCGCCATCACACGATGGAAAACTATCAGAAGGCGAAGGAAGACATTACGCGTAATCAGACGAAGGAGCAGGTTTGCGTCCTGAATTATGAAGATGCATATACAAGAGAGTTTGCAGAAAGATGTCCTGCAAAAGTAGTATTTTTTGCTTCCGCCCATGAACTGGATGACGGATTTTACTATAAAGATGAGTGCATCTGGAAAGCAGAAAACAAAGAGAAGGTGAAACTCATGAACATTCATGAGATGTCCCTGCTCGGAATACATAATGTAGAAAATGTCATGGCGGCCATTGCGATGGCAGATGCTTACCATGTTCCGATGGAAACGATTCTTCAGACGGTGCGTTCTTTCAAGGCGGTAGAACACCGGATTGAATATGTGGCCACCAAGAAGGGCGTAGATTATTATAATGATTCCAAAGGAACCAATCCGGACGCAGCCATCAAAGGAATCCGGGCTATGGTCAAACCGACCTACCTGATCGGCGGCGGTTATGACAAACAGAGCGAGTATGACGAGTGGATCGACAGCTTTGACGGAAAAGTGGTTGCCCTTGTGCTGATTGGACAGACGAGAGAAAAGATTGCAGAATGTGCAAAAAAACATGGATTTGAACATTGTGTGTTTGCGGATTCTCTGCAGGAAGCGGTGGATTATTGCAGCAGTCACGCAAAAGAAGGGGAAGCGGTATTGCTTTCGCCTGCCTGCGCCAGCTGGGGAATGTTCCCGAATTATGAGGTGCGCGGCAATATGTTCAAGGACATGGTACATGCCGTAAAATAGATTGAATGAGGTGTTTTTTTGGCAAACAAACCAAGAAAAAGACGGGTAAAAAAAGAATTTTTTTATGATTACACATTGCTGTTCATTGTGCTCTTTTTAGTGTGCTTTGGATTGATTATGCTGTATTCTACAAGCTCTTATGAGGCGAATCTTGATTTCGGTGATCCGGCATATTATCTGAAAAAGCAGATTTTTGCCACGGTGATCGGAATCGGCGTTATGATAGTGGCCAATCTGGTGGATTATCACATTCTCGAGAGATTTGCCACGCTCGGATATGTGGTTTCCATCGTTATGATTTTTCTTGTGCTTTCGCCGATCGGGCGTGAGTTTAACGGTGCGAGACGATGGATTTTTATCGGTTCCATTTCCGTGCAGCCGGCGGAGGTTGCAAAGATTGCATTGATACTTCTTGTCGCTGTGCTCATATGCAAAATGGGGAAAGGAATCCGGACGTGGAAAGGACTCGGCGTGATTTTGGCTGTGGCTGCATTTCCGGCCGCATTGATCCTTTTGATTACCAGTAACCTGAGTTCTGCGATTATTGTTATGGGAATCGCAGTGCTGATGTGTTTCGTGGCAGACCCGAAATATAAAAAATACATACTGTTGGCCCTTTTGGTTGTCGGATTTGCCGTGGTGGCGGTATCGGTTATCGTTTCGGTGACGGAAGGTGCTGCAGGCTCCGGTAATTACCGTTTTGACCGTGTGCTTGCCTGGCTCAATCCGGAGGCGTTTGCCGACGATGAGGGATTCCAGACATTGCAGGCACTCTATGCCATCGGTTCCGGCGGTATTTGGGGAAAAGGTCTGGGACAGAGTATGCAGAAACTCGGATTTTTACCGGAGGCGCAGAACGATATGGTCTTTTCCATTATCTGTGAGGAATTGGGACTGTTCGGCGCGTTCTGTGTTATCCTGCTGTTTATTATGCTGATCTGGCGTTTTATGTTCATTGCAAACAATGCGCCGGATTTGTTCGGTGCGCTGCTTGTAGTGGGGGTTATGGCACATTTTGCCATCCAGGTCGTATTGAATATTGCGGTAGTAACCAATACCATTCCGAATACGGGTATCACACTTCCGTTTATCAGTTACGGAGGTACCTCGATATTGTTCCTTCTGGCGGAGATCGGCATTGTGCTCAATGTGGCCAGCCAGATTCAAATCCGGGATTAAGACCGGCGTACAAGGTACGAAAGGACCGGTGTCTGCATAGGATACAATAAGTATCCGAACGGAAAGCTGGTGCCGGATGGAATATCTCCGAATAAAGGGCGGAAAGCCGTTGGCGGGAGAGGTGCGTGTGCAGGGGTCAAAGAACGGTGCATTGCCGTTGATGACTGCGACGGTGCTGATACAGGGAAAAACAGTATTACATAATTGTCCGAGAATTGCCGATATTGAAGCGATGGCGGATCTTCTGAGAACCATCGGCTGCAAGGTCGGTTTTGATAAAGATACAATAACAATTGATGCGACGCATATTTGTGATACGCATTGCCCGCAGAAACAGGTGCAGGCGATGCGTTCTTCCATTATGTTGCTCGGTCCGCTGCTCGGAAGATGCAAAAGCATACAGATGCATCGCCCGGGAGGATGCGTGATCGGCGAGAGGCCGACGGACATCCATGAGTGGGCGCTTCGCCGAATGAATGTAGAATTTATTTCGCAGGGAGACACGATTACCGCATACACGGACCGTTTGACAGGGGCAGATATCTGTCTGCCTTTTCCGAGCGTGGGAGCGACGGAGAATGTCATTATGGCGGCTGTGACGGCGGAAGGGACGACCAGGCTGACCAATGCGGCAAAAGAGCCGGAAATCAGGCTCCTTTGTGAGTTTTTGAGGAAAGCGGGAGCAAAAATCCGGGGAATCGGAACCTCCGTACTGGAGATTACCGGCGTGGACACACTCCGGGAGGTCAGTATGTCAATTATGGCAGACCGTATCGTGGCAGGAACCTATTTGCTTGCTGCTGCGGCGACCGGAGGGCAACTGTTTGTGAGAGATGCTCCGTCGGAGCAGATGCAAAGTCTGATCGGAGTGCTCCGTCATATGGGCGCGAGTGTGTTTGTGGACCGGGATATTATCTGCATTGATGCATATGAGGCGAAAAGACCGTGTCCCTATATAAAAACGGAAGTATATCCGGGGTTTCCGACCGATTTACAGTCTATGCTGGTTGCAGCGCTGGCGCTGGCATCCGGTGAGAGTGTTGTGGAGGAGTCTATATTTGAAGGAAGATTCCGGATGGTTCCCCAGCTGTGCAAGATGGGGGCGGATATTACGGAAGAAGGGAACCGGGTCAGAATCAGAGGCGTGGAAAAACTGTGCGGAACCGATCTTGAGGCGCAGGAACTGCGAGGCGGTGCAGCACTTGTTATCGCCGCACTGGCGGCGGACGGAGAAAGCAGAATACACGGCTTATCCTACATTGAAAGAGGATATGAGGACATCGTGCGGGATATAAGACAGCTCGGCGGTGATATTGCATATATAACAGGAGAATCAAATGTACCAGTATGATGATTTTAATCGAAAGAAGTTCATAGTGTGGACCGTGCTCATTGTCCTGATTCTGGTGGGAATCGGAGCCGGCGTGGTGATCACGCAGTTTTCCGTTACCGAAGTGAAGGTGGAAGGAAACGAGCACTATACCGATGCGGAGATCCGGGAGATGATTATGCCGGAGGATACGTGGCATAATTCGCTTTATCTCTCGTTCAAATACCGGAACAAAGAGATCAAAAATATTCCGTTTGTGGAGATGATGGACGTGGAAATCGTGTCCAATCATGCCATAAAGATCAACGTGTACGAAAAGGCATTGGCCGGTTGTGTCAATTATCTCGGAAACTATATGTATTTTGACAGGGACGGTATTGTGGTGGAATCCTCGGATCAGCTGACAGCAGGCGTTCCGCAGATCAAAGGGCTGACGTTTGAACATGTGGTTATGCATGAGAAACTGCCGGTGGAGGACACTTCTGTTTTTGCCAAGATTCTGAATGTGACACAGCTTTTGGGGAAATACGAGCTGGAAGCAGACAAAATCTTCTTCGGAGGGGACATGGACATCACGCTTTATTTCGGTCAGGCCAGGGTATATCTGGGGCAGGATGAGAGACTGGAGGAGAAAATGATGCAGCTTGTACCGATTCTTCCGCATCTTTCCGGAAAGTCGGGAATTCTGAATATGGAGAATTTTGACGAGAATACTGAAAATATTCCGTTTAATATGGATTAATTTCTGAAAATATGGATGGAATTACCAAAGCACAAATGAAAAATAATAAAAAAACGGGTTGATAAATTCCATAAAAAATTATATGATAGACTATATGGAATTTAAAGGGAATGTGAAGGAGGAACCATTTTGCTGGAGATTAAGTCAAATGATGCAGATATTACCGCACGTATCGTTGTCGTAGGTGTCGGCGGTGCAGGTAATAATGCTGTTAATAGAATGATAGATGAACAGATTCAGGGAGTAGAGTTTGTAGGAGTAAACACAGATAAACAGGCTCTGCAGCTCTGCAAAGCACCGAAGCAGTTACAGATCGGTGAGAAGCTTACCAAGGGACTCGGCGCAGGAGCCAAGCCTGAGGTTGGAGAAAAAGCAGCAGAGGAAAGCCTTGAAGATATCACAAGCACGCTGAAAGGTGCTGATATGGTATTCGTTACATGCGGAATGGGAGGCGGAACCGGTACAGGTGCAGCTCCTGTTGTAGCAAAAGTTTCCAAAGACATGGGAATTCTTACCGTAGGTGTTGTGACCAAACCTTTCCGTTTCGAAGCTAAGACCCGTATGAACAATGCGCTGGTTGGTTTGGACAAGCTCAAAGATGTAGTGGATACTTTGATCGTTATTCCGAACGATAAATTGTTGGAGATTGTTGACAGAAGAACAACTCTTCCGGATGCACTGAAAAAGGCAGATGAAGTTCTTCAGCAGTCTGTACAGGGCGTAACAGACCTGATTAACACACCGGCAGATATCAATCTTGACTTTGCCGATGTACAGACCGTTATGAGAGATAAAGGTATCGCCCATGTAGGTATCGGTACAGGTACCGGCGATGACAAGGCGATGGAAGCTGTAAAAGCAGCTGTTTCTTCACCGCTTCTTGAGACAACCATCTCAGGAGCGACAGATATCATCCTGAATATCACCGGAGATATCTCCCTGATCGAAGCACAGGAAGCAGCAGATTATGTACAGGATCTCGTCGGCGAAGAAGTGAATATCATCTTTGGTGCCAAGTATGATGAAAACTTAAATGATCTTTGCATGATTACCGTAATTGCAACAGGTATTGATGAAAAGAATCCAGCTCTGGGACGCGCCAGCGTACAGAAATTACATAGCAAACCGGTAACACCGATGACAGTACAGAAACCGCTGAAAGATACAGCGCAGATTCTCGGTGCCAACAGTGCTATGGTCGGTACGGGAGCGATTCCTCCGACAGCAGTGAAACCTGCACTTGCAGGAATCCAGAGACCGGAACCGGTGAAGAGCCATGTGGAGCCGACATCTCTCAAAATTCCGGATTTCTTACAGAGAAACAAATAATGTCGATGAATTTAATCATTCAGCGTCGTGATTTTGACAAAAAAATCACGGCGCTTTTTTTATACTGTTTTTCAGGAGGTGGATATCCTTGGAAATTTATCCGGATGTTATTTTTCTTGAAAACTTTCTGATGGATTACATCCTTCTTTTGCTCACCGGAAAGGTTCTGCACCGGCAGAGACATCCGTGGGGAATCCTTGTTGCAGCAATGGCAGGAAGCAGCTACACCGTAATATATTACATAGTATTGGCGGAAGCATCCGGATACGCCGGAGGCAATCTGCTCAGGGGAATGTCCCTTGCAAACTTTCTTTTGCTGGTGCTCATGGTCAAGGCGGCGTTTCATCCAATCCGGGGGAAAGAGTTGTTCGTGTGCAGTGCAACGTGCCTCGGGCTTTCTTTTGTGACAGGAGGTGTGCTGCACTGGCTGGAGCGTATGGTTCCGTTTGTGAGAGCGCACAGCACCCATCTGAGCATGCTCATGGGAAGCTTTTTGTTCGGATATCTGTTTTTGAAAAAGCTGTATGCGGTCATCCGCGAACGCTATTTTTCGGAGACCTGTCATTTGCCGGTATCCATCACGATCGGTGAAAAGAAAATAAACTGCACGGGACTGATGGACAGCGGCAATTCGCTGTATGAGCCGATTACCGGGAAACCGGTCGTCATTGTCGAGGAACAGATGCTCCGGGAACATGAGATATTGCAGCGGGAGAGAGGTTTTTTTGCAATTCCCTACCATGCCATCGGGACGGAAAAAGGAATGATGAAAGGAGTGCTGGCAGATGAATTGGAAATACCGGGAGAGCAGGAAGAAAAAAAGTGGGAAAAGGTCATGCTTGGAATCTACGAAGGAAAGATCAGCAGGACAGGAGATTATCAGGTTATTTTACATCCGAAATTGTAAAAGAAACGAGGAGGAAAAAATGGTATTAAAAGTAGTTATGCCGGGGAAGGCACAATTTCGTCTGCTTCATCGGGAGGGCGGATGGTTATTTTCAAAACAGGGAGACATTCATTATATCGGAGGAACCGATGTCCTGCCGCCGCCGCTTTCGACGGAGCGGGAACAGGAATGTATCCGCAGGCTCGGCGGAGAAAATGAAAAACAGGCCAGGGCGGAGCTCATCGAACACAATCTCCGACTGGTTGTCTACATTGCAAAGAAATTTGACAATACGGGAATCGGAGTGGAGGATTTGATTTCCATCGGGACCATCGGTCTGATCAAAGCCATCAATACATATAATCCGGACAAAAACATAAAACTGGCCACGTATGCATCCAGGTGCATTGAAAATGAGATACTCATGTATTTGCGTCGCAACAGCAAACTGCGTATGGAAGTATCCATCGATGAGCCGTTGAATGTGGACTGGGACGGAAATGAACTTCTTTTGTCCGACATTCTCGGAACCGACGAGGATATTATATATAAGGATATGGAAAATGAGGCAGAGCAAAAAATGCTCCGCAAAGCCATAGGAAAGTTGTCGGAGAGGGAAAGGCTCATCATCAACCTGCGGTTTGGGCTGAATAACCGGGAGGAGGAAGCAATGACACAGAAGGAAGTTGCGGATCTGCTCGGCATATCCCAATCCTATATTTCCCGTTTGGAAAAAAAGATTATGAAACGATTAAAGAGAGAAATGGTATAATCGTCTGTTTTGTGTTACACTGTGACAGGAAAGGTGTGAACAAAATGGATATGAATCAGATATATGAAAGATTAGAACAGTTTTTTGCGGCCGGAGATTTGAACGGGGCAGAGGATTTTCTGATCGATAAATTAAAGGAAGCGCAGGCTGCGGAAGACTATCAGAGTCTGATTATGCTTCTCAATGAAATTATGGGTTTTTGCCGGGAGACCGGGCAGAAGGAGAAATCTCTCGGTTACGGCGGACAGGTGCTCAGGCTCATGGAGCAGCTCGGCATGACGGACAGTGAGGCTTACGGTACCACACTTCTCAATGTGGCGACTGCATGCAGAGCCGCCGGAAAGTACACGGAGGCTTATCAGTTTTACATGCAGATTTTTCCGTTGTACGAAAAATGGCTTCCGGCGGGCGATTACCGGTTTGCCGGCCTGTACAACAACATGAGTCTTTTGTTTCAGGAGACCGGGGAATATGAGCGCGGGGCAGAATATCTCGGGAAAGCACTTGCTATCCTGGAGCGTCTGCCGGACAGTGAGTATGAGGTTGCGGTAACTCATGCCAATATGGCGTCTACGCTGTGTAAGATAGCACAGGAAGAACAGGCGGCTGATATTGCGCATCAGGCCCTTGCGGAAGCAAAGCTGGCCATCGATGCATTTGCGGTGCAGGGCGTGGATGACGTGCACGCTGCAGCAGCGCTGTCAGCACGGGGAGATGCGTATGTATTTTTGGAACGATACGGGGATGCCATCGCCTCCTATGAGACGGCTCTTTCTATGATTGAGTCGTCGGTGGGCAGAACACAGGGATATGAAAGAGTGGAGGAAAAGTTGCAGTTTGCCCTTCGGCACACCAGAGAGAAATCTCCGGAGACGGAATTTATTTCCGGATTGGAATTATCGAGAGCTTACTTTGAGGAGTTCGGAAGACCGATGCTGCAGGAACAGTTTGGGGAATATATGAATGAGATTGCAGCAGGATTGTGCGGAGAAGGATCCGACTGCCTGGGGTATGATGATCCTGTCAGCCGTGATCATGATTTCGGACCGCGGTTTTCCATCTGGGTTTCCGACGAGGTGTACGGACAGATCGGGGACCGGCTGCAGGCTGCGTATGATGCACTTCCGAAAACCTTCCGGGGCTTTGAACGGACCGAGACGGAGTTCGGCCGGGAGCGGACCGGTGTTTGCACATACGAGCAGTATTTCCGGCGTATTCTCGGAATTCCGGGACCGCCGAAAACTGAGGCGGAATGGCTTTATGTGGAGGAGAGTGCTCTGCGCGCTGCGGTGAGCGGAGAAATCTTCCTGGACGGAAACGGGCGTTTCGGTGAGTTGATTGAACAGGTAAAAGCCTACTATAATGGTAGAGTTTATCAAAAGAAACTGATGCAGGAGCTGACGCTGCTCGGACAGAACGGTTCCTACAATTATAAAAGAATGCTTGAGAGAGGCGACATGGCGGCGGCAAATCTCATGCTCGTGAAGGCGGCAGAAAACGCGGCCCATCTTGTCTATCTGCTTGGTAAAGTGTATTGTCCGCATCCGAAGTGGCTGTTGCGGGGTCTTGCAGATTGTCCGGGAAGAGAGGAGATAAAGTCCTTGATTCGGAAACTTCTCACCAATCTTCACGGCGCATCCGGAGCTTATGATGCGTGTGAGCGGGAAAAAGCAGAACAGAATAAAAAGGCGCTGCGCCGATTGGAACAGCTTATGGAGGAAGAAATGAAAGTACAACTTGTGGATGAAATTGTCCGTATGGAATGGGAAGCATTTGACAAAGTGAAAAACGAAGGCGGAAGAGCCGGCTGTCAGAATGATTTCACTACCTTTGAGATTATGCGGAAAAGTCAGTATCTGACCTGGACACCGGAGATGCTTGCGCGTTACCGGGATGATTTTTCGGCGCAGATGGACAAGGGATGGAATCCGATTACGGAAAAATATGCCCGCATGATGGAGAGCACAGCTCCCGATAAGTACGCGGAGCTTGCGGACGAGTTGCCGGAAATTCCGGAGGAGAAGAAATCCATCATAGAGGGAATTGTTTCCATCCAGGTGGCATGGATGGAATCCTTTGCCGCACAGTATCCGAAAGTGGCAGGAAATGCCAGAAGCATCCACACTTATGAGGATTCCGAGTTCAATACTTCCTATGAGACGTATCTGCGCGGCGAACTCGGAACTTACTCCGATGAAATGCTTCTGTTGTACGGAGCTTTCGTTGCCGGACTCGCCAAATCCGGTCAGAATCTGGCAGAGCAGATCATGACGCAGACCGTGCTGATGTACGGTTATCCGGACCTGAAGACAGCGGAAGAGAAAATGTGGTAGAAGAGAAAGAGAGTGTCTTCAAAATAAATTGGACTGCGCTGAAAAAATGATAGGGAGAATTGTAATACCTGCTCTATCATTTCAACTACACCGGAAGTTTGACTGATTTTTTTCTGAGTATAATGGCACAGGGGCATATAGGAAAATCAACCTTCTCCTGTGCCCATTTTTATGGCTTGGATTTGTAATTATGTAAACTAATTGGGCATATAGAGCAAAAAAATATCCTGATGCCCAATTTTTTTCAAATAGAGGGGCATCAGAATAGGGTAATGCTTGTATATGCCCACATAGTTAACATAACTTGGGCAGGGCGTATCAAAGAGGGGCATCAGAACCACACGACGCATGTATATGCCCGCCGGCCGCGAAGTATAAGGCCAAAAACAGAAAACATATGCCCGCCGGCCGCGAAGTATAAGGGCAAAAACAGAAAACATATGCCCGCCGGCCGCGAAGTATAAGGCCAAAAACAGAAAACATATGCCCGCCGGCCACGAAATACAAGGCTGTCAACCAGAAAGCATATGTACCGAAGTATGTCTACGAATCCATCTTGATTCCGTTGATATCAATATCATCGCCGTCTTCTACCGGGATGACGAGGCATTTTTGGCCGTCGATCATCTGTGATTTGATGAGGGAGGCGCGCTCCGGTTTTACACGAAGGAACACGTCACACAGTTTCGGGGTTTCGTCCTCGGAGGAGATAATTTCGCCGGTGTCCGGATCGACATAGTTAACTTTACCTTCGTTATCCTGCACTTTGGCAAGGGATTCTTTTAAGGTGGTCACTTCACTGATCAGTTCTTTTTCACGTTTCTTTTGTTCATTTTTGGCAAGTGCTTTCGCATCCAGCACAGCGTCGGCGGTCGGAAGCTCCTCGCAGAACTCTTCGGCGAAGGCTTTTTCCAGTTTCGGGGAGAGCTGTTCGGAAATCTCACAGTCTTCCAAAATAGTTTTAAAAGTATCTGCGGTAAGTGTAATCGGTTCTTCGTCCATCGGGTTGTCAAGTTCTGCACGTTCCAGCATGTCGCTGATGGATTCCTGCAAGGTCAGGAAAACTTCATCTGCAATGATTTCCTCGTCCGGAACTTCGGATACTGCTTTTTTGACAATGTCCTGGAAAGATTTTTTTTGCTGCATGGCAGTGCGTTTTGAGCCGCAGCCGAGGCCGTCTTCCATGAAGGATTTGTGAGGATCCTTCGCATTTTTAGTGTAGTAGAGAAGTGCGTGGATATCGCTGCTTCTCTGTGTGAATGCAGGGAAGAGAAATCCGTTTTCCGGAGGGGATACAATCCAGTCGCGGAGGCGGACACCGATTTTGTTTTCTTCCTCCAGGTAGCCAAGTCCCGGTTTGGATAAGGTTACCGGACAGATGGCACAAATCATGTATTCATACACTTCCTCGGACTCGTCCAGGCGACGGTTGTCCTCCGTTTTTACCATGACATCGTAGGCGTCGTGGAAGAGGAGAATCAGATAGTTGCCGACATAGTCGTATGTATCGATAATCAAATCATAGAATCTGTCCAGCAGGCTGTCTTCCTTGAGACCGCTTGTTTTCAGTCCCATAAAAAACTGCTGTTTGCCGCCTGCGCTTTCTTCTTCCATAGGAAATTCCAGTTCCAGAAGATTGTTTCCGAGCGTACCGGAAAGGGTTTTCTTTGCAATTTCAAGATATTTATAATATTCTTCGTCCGGAAGGTTTAGAAATACTTCGTTTAATGTCACGACCTTTTCTTTTTGTGAGTTTACATAACATCCGGTCATCCGGGTAAAGGTACATTCATCCTTTTTAAATCTCTTTTTAATTTCTAACAAATCTTTGCGCTGCATGTTGTCACTCCGTTTCTTTTTTCTATTTAACAGTATAAATTTTGGGGCATGAGATTGCAAGGAAAAAAGTGTCAAAATGCTTGTGAATGGATGGCAGATAAGATAAAATGGAAAAGACGTATGAAAAAATAAAATATTTGTATATAAGGAGGCACAAACATATGATGGCAGAGAGCAGAATGGATGATTTTATCAAAGTACTTTCGTCTGCAGAGCCGGTACCGGGAGGCGGCGGAGCCAGCGGATATGCAGCGGCGATCGGCATGGCGCTGGGAAGTATGGTGGCCAACCTCACCACAGGCAAGAAGAAATATGCCGAGTATCAGGAAGAAATCGATGCAATTCTCCTCAAAGCGGATAAGATTACGCTGGAACTGATGGAGTTTATGGATAAGGATGCGGAAGCGTTTGAACCGTTGTCAAAGGCTTACGGGCTTCCGAAAAATACGGAGGAAGAGATTGCGGCCAGAGAAGTGATTATGGCAAAGGCGCTGAAGGAAGCAAGCGAAGCTCCGCTTGCCCTGATGGAAAAGATTATGGAGGCCTTGGAAGTGATTTTACGTCTTTCCGAGATCGGAAGCAGAATTGCCATCAGTGATGCCGGTGTCGGTGCGCAGATGTGTAAGGCGGCGTTAAACGGCGCATCGCTGAATGTGTTTATCAATACAAAACTTATGAAGGACCGCAGTCTTGCGGAGGAGATGAATGCGAGAGCGGATAAAATGTTAGCCGAAGGTAACTCCATGGCGGATGAAGCGTATGAAAAAGTAGTGAAAGCGATCCGCGGATAAAGTTTGTGATGGGTTACCGGAAGAAGATAGATAGTGGAGGAATAATTATGGAATGTTTAAAAGGACTTCCTGTTGCAAAAGCGGTTAATGAGCAGATTGCAGAGGAGATGAAAGATTTTAGCGGAAGATTACCTCATCTTGCCATCGTGCGTGTCGGTGAGAAGCCGGATGATATTTCTTATGAGCGCGGTGCGGTCAAGAAGATGGAAAAGGTCGGATTTTTGTATACGCAGTTTACGTTCCCGGAAGATATCGGAAATGAAGAATTTCAAAAGGAATTCGACAAGATCAATGAGAGCGAAGAAATTGACGGAATTCTTCTTCTTCGCCCACTTCCGAAGCACATTGATGAGAAAGCGATTGAGGAGCGGATTGATCCGGGTAAAGATTTGGACGGCATTTCACCGAAAAACCTGGCGAAGGTTTATGCGGGAGATGCCAGCGGTTTTGCACCTTGCACGGCGGAGGCTGTCATTGAGATGCTGGATTTTGCGGGGATTGATATAACCGGAAAGAGAGTGACGGTCGTTGGAAGAAGTCTCGTGATCGGAAAACCGGTGACCATGCTTCTTATGAAGCGCAATGCGACGGTGACAGTATGCCACACAAGAACCGTGGACATGCCATCCGTGTGCAGAAATGCAGAGATTATTGTAGCCGCAGCGGGTGTTGCGAAGATGCTTACGGCAGATTATGTGGGAAAAGACGCGATTGTGATTGACGTGGGAATCAATGTGGATGCGGATGGCAATTTATGCGGTGATGTGGATTACGATGCGCTGGAAGG
>JAFTVQ010000106.1 GCA_017461865.1 Lachnospiraceae bacterium
GGCAAATCTTCCATGATCGGTAAAATGCCGGGGGATATTCCGGATAAATTCAAAAACCTCCGTGCTGCTTACGGTTTTATGATGGCTCATCCGGGCAAAAAGCTTCTTTTTATGGGACAGGATATTGCCGAGTTTGATGAGTGGAACGAAGCGCGCAGCGTACAGTGGGATCTTCTTCAGTATGATGACCATAAAAATATGCAGGAGTACGTAAAAACATTAAATCAGCTCTACAAAACGATGCCTGCACTTCATGAGATGGACCATACACCGGAAGGTTTTGAATGGATTAATAATATTTCCGCAAACGAAAATGTTGTTGTATTCCTGCGTAAGGCTGAGAATGACAAAGATACACTTTTGGTTGTATGCAACTTTGCAAACGAGGAAAGAAAAGACTACAAGATCGGTGTTCCTTTCCCGGGAAAATACAAAGAAATATTGAATTCCGATTCTAAAAAATTCGGCGGAACCAACTGCATCAATGCAAAAGCCACTGCGTCCGATGAGGATGAATGTGACGGACGTATCGATTCTATCCGCATCAAAATGCCGGCTTTAAGTACGCAGATTTTCTCTTATACACCGTTTACCGCAAAAGAGAAGGCGGCCATTGAAAAACGTAAAGAGGAAGAGCGTCAGAGAAGAGCCGAACTTGCCAAGATTGAAGCGGCAAAAGAGGCGGAATCCCAGGCGCGCAAGGCGGCAGAGGATGCCAAAGCACAGGCGAAACGTGCACAGGAGGAAGCAAAACTTGCTTTGAAGCGTGCTATGGACGAGGCAAAGAAAGCGGAAGAACTGGAAAAAGAGGCGCGTGAGTTGGAAAAAGAAGCCAAGCAACGTGCGGATGAAAGTCAAAAAGTAAAAGATGAAGCAAAATATGTATAAAAATCACAGGAAGGTTGATGCAACATGAATGATACAGTGACAGAAGCGATGAGCGAAGCAGTCGGAGAAGATGTTTCACAGAAGATAAGCGTATTCCAGGAATTTATGGAAACGCTCCCACAAAAAGCACTGAATCTGGGAATTCGTGTTGTATTGGCGCTTGTATTCTTCTTTGTGGGAGTACAGGTTATCAAGATGATTCGCAGAATATTGAAAAAGTCTTTGCAGAGAGCCAATGCAGATGTGGGAGTGGTTCAGTTTTTGGACTCCTTTGTGAAATTTGCATTGTATGTTGTACTGATTTTTATGATCGGATCAAGTTTCGGTCTGGATGCAACCAGCGTGGTGGCGGTAGTCGGTTCTGCCGGGGTTGCCATCGGTCTTGCGTTGCAGGGAAGCCTTTCCAACCTTGCCGGAGGAGTTCTGATTTTACTTTTAAAACCGTTTAAAGTCGGTGATTACATCATTGAGGACACAAATAAAAACGAGGGAACCGTTACGGAAATCCAGATTTTTTACACGAAGCTGACCACACCGGATGAGAGAACGGTTGTGCTGCCGAACGGAACGCTGGCCAATTCATCTCTTACCAATGTGACAGATATCGGTATCCGGCGTTTGGATATGACTGTGGGAATTTCCTATAAGGCAGATTTGCTTCTGGCCAAAGAGACGGCAAAAAAATTACTGAAAGATGATGCGGCGACTTTGAAAAACAAAGAAATCGATGTGTTTGTCAGTGAACTTGGAGATAGTGCGGTTCTGCTGAATCTGCGCTGCTATGTAAAAACCGAGGATTACTGGCCGGCCAGAGGGCGTATTTTGGAGGCTGTCAAGCTGACTTACGATGAGAAGGGAATTGAGATTCCGTATCCGCAGATGGATGTACATGTGAAAGAATAATGAAAAAACCGCAACCAACTTGGGTTGCGGTTTTTTAATCCAGCTGAAAAAGGGACTTGAACCCTCGACCCCTTCATTACGAGTGAAGTGCTCTACCGACTGAGCTATTTCAGCATATATGATTGGGAGATATGTTTCTCACCGAATTGTATTATAACGAAAATATGTGTGAATTGCAACCATATTTTTGTGGGAAATATTCTTCGCTATGTACCGCAAAGGAGTCCTTTGCGGATTTTTTATTCTGCACTGTGCAAAAGAGAAGCATAGCATTTACTTGCAGATTTTTCTTTCGAAAATATGCAGGATTTCATAAAGCCCGATGGCAATCAGGCAGAGAATCAAAATACAGAGAATCAGCCAATCCAGCTTGAAAACCTGGCTGGCGTAAATAATCAGGTATCCGAGTCCTTGTTTGGCGGCGAGAAACTCGCCGATCATAACGCCGACCAGTGCAAGACCGATATTGACCTTCATGTTGCTGATGATGGTCGGTACGCCGGCGGGAAGAATGACCTTTGTAAATACATGGTGCTTTTTGCCGCCGAGGATATAAATCAGCTTTTGTTTATCCGGGTCCGTATTTTGAAAGCAGGTATAAAGGTTGATGATACAGCCGAACAGGGCAACGGAAATACCTGCGATAATGATTGTTTTCATTCCGGTTCCGAGCCAGACGATAATCAGCGGTGCAAGAGCTGATTTTGGCAGAGAATTCAGGATGACCAGAACCGGTTCTGAAATTTTGGCGACATATTCAAAGCGCCAGAGCAGAGAAGCGCATGCAACAGAAAATGTCATAATGAATAAGAAACTCAGCATGGTCTCCAAAAGACTGATGCCGATATGAGTAAACAATGCATTTTCTGCGGTCATATAAACAAAGCAGTCCGCAAGCCTCGTCGGGGAACTGAAAAAGAAGGAATCAATCCATTCAAGTCTCGATGCCAGCTCCCATAATGCAAGAAAAGCGATGAGTATGAGAATGCGGAACAACCGGATGGTACGTTTTTTAACATGTTGTTGGTGCAGATATTGTCTTTGGCGGTCGCTGATAGGGATTTTTTCTTTCAACTGTTGTTCAACTCCTTCCATATGGCATTGAAATGTGTCCCGAAATCTTTTGTGTTACGTATTTCCAATGGTGTCAGATTCATATCGCGGTAAGGAAGAAGAAATTCCTTTTTGACAGCGGTCGGTCTTTTGGAAAGAACAAGCACTCTGGAGGAGAGACTGATGGCTTCGCCGATGTCATGGGTGACGAGAACAGCGGTTTTGTTTTCTTTACGGATAATCTGCCCGATATCGTTTGCTGCGTTCAGGCGGTTTTGATAATCCAAAGAGCTGAATGGTTCATCTAAAAATAAAAGTTCGGGTTTCATGGCAAGGGTTCTTATGATGGCAGCTCTCTGCCGCATTCCGCCGGAGAGCTCGGAAGGCTTTTTGTGTATAAAAGCGGACAAGCCGTATCGTTTCAAAAGTTCTTTCAGGTATTGCTCACATTCGGCATCCAGGCAATGATTAATTTTTGGACCGATACATATGTTTTTCCATATGTCATACCATTCAAACAAGTGATCCTGCTGTAACATATATCCAAAGCGGGGTTTTTCTTCCCCTGAAACGGACATTTTGACAAAACCTTCTTCGGGAGAAAGCATTCCGGTCAACAGGTTGAGAAGTGTGGATTTTCCGCAACCGCTCGGACCGACAATGGAGACGAATTCGCCTTTGTATATTTTGAAATTCATATTCCGGATTACGGGGATTTCCCCTTCCGGGGTATGATAAGAGAACGACAGATTTTGGCATTCCAGTAGCAATTCTGACATAAGTTGCCCCGATTCTTTTTTATTATCATATGAAAAAAACATGAATTCGGTGTAGAAAAGGTGGATTCGCAGTAGATTTTCTTGAACTCGGCAGTTGTTTATGGTAATATCAAATTTAGATTTAATATGATGGAGGTACTGTGTATGGCTCAGTTATGGGGCGGTCGATTCACAAAAGACACCGACCGTTTAGTATATAATTTCAATGCATCCATTTCTTTTGATCAGAAATTTTTCCATCAGGATGTGGAAGGAAGCATTGCGCACGTTGTGATGCTGGAGAAACAGGGGATACTCACAGCGGAAGAAAAAGATGCCATTGTAAAGGGACTTACTTCAATCCGCGAAGACGTGGATCAGGGCAAACTGGAAATTACGGATGAATATGAAGATATCCACAGCTTTGTGGAGGCAAATCTGATTGAGCGGATCGGCGATGCGGGTAAAAAACTGCATACCGGAAGAAGCCGAAACGACCAGGTGGCACTTGATATGAAACTTTATACAAGATCGGAAGTCGCAGCGGTGGATGATCTGTTAAAGGAACTTCTGGAAGTGATTCTCGGTATTATGAAAGACAATACGGAAACATATATGCCGGGATTTACACATTTACAAAAAGCGCAGCCGATTACGTTGGCGCATCACATGGGAGCCTATTTTGAGATGTTCCGCCGTGACCGTTCCAGAATGCAGGACATTTATAAAAGAATGAATTATTGTCCGCTCGGAAGCGGTGCTTTGGCCGGAACGACATATCCGCTGGACAGAGAATATACGGCGTCTCTGCTGGGATTCGAAGGTCCGACCCTGAACAGTATGGATTCTGTGGCAGACCGCGATTATGTGATCGAATTCCTTTCGGCTCTTTCTACGGTGATGATGCATTTAAGCCGTTTCTGTGAAGAAATTATCATCTGGAATTCCAACGAGTATCAGTTTGTGGAAATTGATGATGCATATTCCACCGGAAGCAGTATTATGCCTCAGAAAAAGAATCCGGATATCGCCGAACTTGTCCGCGGAAAAACAGGGCGTGTTTACGGAGCGCTTATGTCCATTCTTACAACGATGAAAGGCATTCCGCTCGCATACAATAAAGATATGCAGGAAGATAAGGAGTTGACCTTTGATGCCATTGATACGGTGAAAGGATGTCTTGCTTTGTTTACGGGCATGATCCGGACGATGAAGTTCAATGATGAGATTATGGCGGCAAGTGCCATGAACGGCTTTACGAATGCGACGGATGCAGCGGATTATCTGGTAAACAGAGGAGTTCCGTTCCGTGATGCACACAGCATTATCGGTAAGCTTGTGCTCACCTGTATCGAGAAGGATAAAGCAATTCACGAGATGTCAATCGAAGAACTCAAAGAGATCAGTGATGTGTTCGAACCGGACGTTTTTGATGCGGTTTCTTTAAAAACATGTGTGGAGAAACGTCTTACCATCGGCGCACCGGGACCGGATGCCATGAATAAGGTAATAGCACTCTGCGAGGAATATTTAGCTGAAAAGTAAGCAAGTCCGGCCGTGGCCGGTTGCAGATAGAAAAAACAGACGAGGAGAATGAAAAAATGAACGAAAAATTAAAAGTAGGTATTTTAGGCGGAACAGGTATGGTAGGACAGAGATTTATCTCTCTTTTGGAAAACCATCCATGGTTTGAGGTGACAACTATTGCAGCAAGCCCGCGTTCTGCAGGAAAAACATATGAAGAGGCTGTCGGCGGAAGATGGAAAATGACAACTCCGATGCCGGAAGCAGTAAAAAATATTGTGGTTATGAACGTAAATGAAGTGGAAGCCGTTGCTTCGCAGGTTGACTTTGTGTTCTCGGCAGTTGATATGTCTAAGGACGAAATCAAAGCGATCGAGGAAGCATATGCTAAGACAGAAACTCCGGTTGTTTCCAATAACTCTGCACACAGATGGACACCGGATGTTCCGATGATTGTTCCGGAAATTAACGATTCTCATACAGATGTCATTGCATCCCAGAAAGAGCGTCTCGGCACAACAAGAGGATTTATTGCAGTAAAACCGAACTGTTCAATCCAGAGCTATGCGCCGGTATTGTATGCATGGAGAGAATTTGAACCGTATGAGGTAGTTGCTACCACATATCAGGCAATTTCAGGTGCCGGCAAAACATTCAAAGACTGGCCGGAAATGGTAGAAAATATTATCCCGTTCATCGGCGGTGAAGAAGAAAAGAGTGAGCAGGAACCGCTTCGTGTGTTCGGTAAAGTAGAAAGCGGTGAGATTGTCAAAGCACAGGAGCCGAAAATCACATGTCAGTGTATCCGTGTTCCGGTTTTAAACGGACATACAGCAGCCGTATTTGTTAAATTCAGAAAGAAACCGACCAAAGAGCAGTTGATTGAAAAATTGGAAAGCTACAGCGGAGCTCCGCAGGAACTTGGACTTCCGAGTGCTCCGAAACAGTTTATGCGTTATATGACGGAAGATAACCGTCCTCAGGTGCAGCTTGATGTTGACTATGAAAACGGTATGGGTATCAACATCGGACGTATCCGCGAAGACAGCATTTACGACTTTAAGTTTGTGGGACTTTCTCACAATACAGTACGTGGAGCAGCCGGCGGTGCAGTTCTTTGTGCAGAACTTTTGAAAGCAAAAGGATTTATTACCAAAAAATAAGACTTGAACATATTACCTGAATTTGGGGTGGGTTATAATCATGGATGAAATGCATTACCAACTTGATTTGCTTAAGGCAATGAACGAAAAATTATTGGGCAACGATAAGATGTTCCGCATGATCTGCGGGACATCTTCGAATGCCTTTTTATTTTACAGTTTTTCGGAAAATCGTTTTGAAACACTTGGGTGCTGGGAACAGTATTTTGAGTTTGAAGTCCAAAATCAGACAGATTTCCAAAATATTTTAAGATGTGTGAAAGATGAGTACAGTTCCGTGCTGGAGGCTGCGCTGTTTTGCGAGAGAGCAGGCGAGTCGGCAAAGTCGGCGGAATGCGAGATGGCAGAGGGCTCTAAATGGGTTGAGTTTGAGGTGACAATTTCATATGATGAGAATCACAGACCGAGTGAGAAGATTGTCAGAGTGCGTGATATTACCAGAGCCAAACGACAGACGGAAGACTTAAAGTACATGGCATATTATGATGCTTTGACGGGCCTCTACAACCGCAATTATTTTGTGCGTCTGCTCAGCGAGTGGGTGCGAAAGGCCCAGACAGAGCATGCCAAGGTTTCTGTCATGTGTATCCGGTTGGATGAGTTCCGTAAAATCAATGACGCTATGGGTATGATCGCCGGAGATGAAGTGATACAGCTGTTCGGTCTCTTTTTGAAAGATTTGCAGAATGAAGATACCATTGCAGCACATTTTTATGAGGATATGTTTTTTGTGGCATTGTACGATCCGTTCGGCAATAATACGACAGAGCACATTTACCGAAAAGTTTGCAATCGGCTGGAAGATACATTTCATATCACATCCGGCTCGGCAGAGGTGAAAAGTACGGTCAGTGTCGGTGTGGCGGAATATCCGGAGTCAGCCAGAAATTCTCTGGAATTGATCAACTGTGCAGAAATTGTCATGTTACAGAGAAGCGAGAAAGGCCGTAACAGCATCGAGTATTTTGAGACTCCTATGCTTACGGATTTCATGGAAAATATCCAGCTGGAAAATCAGTTGAAGGAAGCCATTGAATCCGGTGATTTTGAATTGTATTATCAGCCGCAGTATGATTCCCTTTCCAACAAGCTGCGCGGAGTGGAAGCGTTGATCCGTTGGCGTAAGCAGGACGGAAAACTTGTGAGTCCGGCCGTGTTTATTCCCATTGCGGAGAAAGACGGGCTGATTGTGCAAATCGGAAACTGGGTACTTGAGGAAGGAATCCGTTGTTTTAAAAAATGGTATGACAAATACCAGTATCCGATGATGCTTTCTCTTAATATTTCTGCAATTCAGTATAAGAGAAAAGATTTTGTGCATAAATTATTACGCTTGCTTGATAAATATCAGGTCAATCCTGAATTGATTGAGCTTGAGATTACGGAAAGCGTTCTCATTGATGACTTCGAGTCCGTAGTTGATAAATTACATACATTGAAAGAGTACGGGATCAAAATATCCCTGGATGATTTCGGGACCGGATTTTCTTCCTTGTCTTATCTGAAAGGATTGCCGATTGATACATTGAAGATCGACAAGTCCTTTATTGATACGGTAATTGATGATAACTCCACGAGAGTCATTACGGAATCTATTATTGCCATGGTTAAAAAGCTCGGTTGCGAGACTGTGGCGGAAGGTGTGGAGACACAGGAGCAGTTTGAGTACTTAAAGGGAATTAACTGTGACAATATACAGGGCTTCCTTCTTGGAAGACCGATGCCGGCTTCAGAGGTGGATAAACTTTTGGCAGCTGTTTGAGTTAAAATGGGGAAACAATATGTTATTGGGTAGAGCAAAAGAATTACAATATTTGAATACGGTCTATGAAAAAGCCGGCAGTCAGATGCTTGTTGTTTACGGACAACGGAATGTGGGGAAAACTACGCTCTTAAATGAATTTGTTGACGGAAAAGATGCGTTTTATTATACAGCTGCGCCGGCCAGTACACGTCAGCAGCAATTTTTGCTCGGAAACATAATTCGCGAAAATCAGAAGAACATATCGGAATATCCTGACTATGATGAAATTTTCACAACACTGCAGTCGGATTCATCCATTCATAAAAAGAAAATATATGTGTTTGATGAGTGGGAGCATATGATTAAGGCGGACACTTCTTTTATGGAAGCACTGGTACGTCTTCTTCGTCATGCTTACAGTGAGAACGAAGTGATGATTATTCTCTGCAGTTCCTCCATCGGTTTTGTGGAAAACGGTTTAGTGGCAAAAATCGGAAGAGCAGCTCTTGATATTTCCGGCTTCTTAAAAGTAAAAGAGCTCCGCTTCGTGGATGTAATTCGCCGTTTTCCGAATTATTCCATGGAAGAATGCGTGAAAATTTATGCGATTTTCGGCGGAATTCCTGGGCTTTGGGACTGTTTTGATGAAAATATTTCCGTAGAAAATAATATTTGCCGTAATATATTAAAAAACGGATGCTTCCTTCAGGAGGAAGGCGCACGCTTTGTTAAGGAAGAATTGAGGGAAACTTCCGTTTACTACACAATTCTTTCCGCGCTGGCGCAGGGACGACAGAAACTCAATGATCTCTATGCGCATACCGGTTTTTCCAGAGCCAAGATCAGCGTATATTTAAAAAACCTGATGGAACTGGAAATTGTGGAGAAGGTTTTTTCGATAGATACACCGGGACGTGACAATCAAAAGAAGGGAATTTATCGTATTTCCAATTCTTATGTACATTTTTGGTTCCGTTTTATCTATCCGCATTACGGGGAATGTTTCAGGCTTGCATCCCGGGATTTTTATAAAAAATATATTTCACCGGCATTGAATGCATATTGCGATGAATATTTTTCGATGATATGCCGGGAGTATATGATTTTATCCGACGGCAGAGGTGCATTGCCGATTAAATTTGAAAAAACAGGTTTGTTTGACGGAAAAGCCGGAATGATTGACTTTGTTGGTCAAAGTGAAGACGGCAAAGCAATTGTTGCTTTTTGTTATTTTTCCAAGCCGATGGTCACATATGAGGATTACAAGAATAATCTTGCGGTTCTTGCACAGGCCAGAATCGATGCCGAACAGATTTATCTGTTTGTGAACGGCCGCTTTGATGAAAAGTTGACGTTGGAATCCAAAGTAAAAGGAAATGTAATCTTACTAGGAATGGATGATTTGTAATTTATGGGAAAAAGTGTATTTATTGCAGAAAAGCCCAGCGTAGCCAGGGAGTTTGCCAAGGCGTTGCAATACGACATGAAATCAAGGGATGGATATATGGAATCCGACGAGGCCATTGTCACATGGTGTGTCGGACATTTGGTTACCATGAGCTATCCGGAAGCGTATGATGAGAAATGGAAACGTTGGACGATTGAGCCGTTGCCGTTTTTGCCTAAGGAATTTAAGTATGAGGTCATTGACTCGGTAAAGAAGCAGTTCAAGATTGTCAGTAATATTTTAAATCGGCCGGATGTGGATGTGATTTATGTCTGTACCGACTCCGGACGCGAGGGAGAATACATATACCGTCTTGTGGAGCAGCAGGCTAACGTGCAAAATAAAGTGCGCAAGCGTGTGTGGATTGACTCGCAGACGGAGGAGGAGATCCTTAGGGGAATCCGTGAGGCAAAAGATCTGTCTGCCTATGATAATCTGTGCAGCAGCGCTTATCTGCGTGCAAAAGAAGACTATTTGATGGGAATCAATTTTTCCAGGGTACTGACTTTGAAATACGGCTATAACGTAAAGAATTTCCTCGGAGAAGACCGTGTGGTGATATCGGTGGGACGCGTTATGACTTGTGTTTTGGGAATGGTTGTCAACCGTGAACGCGAAATTCGTGAGTTCGTAAAAACACCGTTTTACAGGGTGATTGCGGATGCGCAGATCGGATCGCGAAAGGTTGAGGCAGAATGGAAAGCGGTGGAAGGTTCGGATTATTTTGAATCGCCGCTTTTATATAAAGAAAACGGCTTTAAGAAAAAAGAGGATGCACAGAATTTAATTGATGCACTTTCCGGTCAGCTGCCTTTAGAACTTAAAGTTTCCAAGGTGGAACGTAAGAAAGAAGTAAAAAATCCGCCGCTTTTGTTTAATTTGGCGGAACTGCAAAACGAATGTGCAAAGCTGTTTAAGATCAGTCCGGATCAGACACTTCAGATTGCGCAGGAATTATATGAGAAAAAACTGACTACCTATCCGCGAACGGATGCCAGGGTGTTGTCAACAGCGGTCGCAAAAGAAATATCCAAAAACATACGCGGACTGGCTGCGATTCCTTCTGTGGCGCCGTATGTGAAATACATTACAGAGAAGAAGACATATGAAGGGCTTGCAAAGACAAAATATGTCAACGATAAACTGATTACGGACCACTATGCGATTATTCCGACCGGACAGGGTTTTTCGGCATTGCAAGGTTTGCATCCGACATCCGCGAAGGTTTATGAGGTGATTGTCCGAAGATTTCTCGGTATTTTTTGTCCGCCGGCGGTGTATCAGAAAGTCGCACTTTCCCTGAAGAAGGAAAAAGAAAGCTTTTTTGCCAATTTCAAAGTTCTTTCTTCGGCGGGATATCAGGAATTACTTCAGTACAGTTTTTCGAAGAAGACAACGGAGAAGGACAATCCGGACAATGAAAATGGTGCGGAGCAGGAAGAAGATACGACTTGTGATGAGAATTTCCTGAATCTGCTTTCAAGTTTGAAAAAAGATGATATAATACATGTAAATGAGTATCTGATAAAGGAGGGAGAGACTTCTCCGCCGAAAAGATACAACTCAGGATCCATGATTCTTGCCATGGAAAATGCAGGGCAGCTTATCGAGGATGAGGAACTGCGTGCACAGATTAAGGGAAGCGGTATCGGAACATCGGCGACACGTGCAGAGATTTTAAAGAAATTGTTTCACAACAAGTATCTGGCGTTAAATAAAAAAACTCAGATTATCACGCCGACGCTTCTCGGAGAAAGTATCTATGATGTAGTGGATTGCTCCATTAAATCATTGCTGGATCCGAAGCTTACTGCCAGTTGGGAGAAGGGACTGACGCAGGTGGCGGAAGGCAGTATCACATCCGAGGAGTATATGGAGAAGCTGGAAGGATTTGTTTTAAGACGTACCGAGTATGTAAAGCAGACGAATCATCAGAACGTTTTGGCGCAGAAATTCAGAAATGCGTCTCAGTTTTATAAGACAACATCAAAAACAAAGAAAAACGGAGGGTAATTTTTTATGGAATTGTTTAAAGTAGCAAAATATCTTGACGTAGAACACACCATTGCAAAATATATGTTTGATACGGTGGATAATCCGTGGGAAGTGCTTCCGCAGATTAAATCTTTCATCGAACAGCTCGGACCGATGCTTCCGTCAGAAGAGTACGAGCAGCGAGGAGATAATGTGTGGATTTCCAGATCTGCAACCGTTGCACCGACAGCCTATATCGGCGGACCGTGTATTATTGATGCGGGCACGGAAGTTCGTCACGGTGCTTTTATCCGTGGCAGCGCAGTGATCGGTAAAAACTGCGTGATCGGTAATTCGACAGAAGTGAAAAACAGTATTATTTTTGATGAGGTGCAGATTCCGCATTACAACTATGTCGGAGACAGTATTTTGGGATACAAATCTCATCTCGGTGCAGGCGCAATCACATCCAACGTGAAAAACGATAAGTCGAATGTAGAGGTAAATTTCTCGCTTGGCAGAATGGACACCAAACTTCGTAAATTCGGTGCGGTTCTCGGTGACAATGTACAGGTCGGCTGCAACACGGTGCTCAATCCGGGAACTATTGTGGGCCGTAATACGGACATTTATCCCCTTTGCAATGTCAGAGGTTTAATCAATTCTGATTCCATCTACAAAACAGGCGGAAAAGTAGTTGCAAAAGTAAAAATCAAAAAAGACCCGAAAATCTAAAATAAATATAGATTTTTTGTCGGAAATATGCGAAAATAGAAAAAGTGATTTTGACAAGATATTTATGATATCTTTTGTCACAATATAAATTACATTTTGAAAGGAGATTTCACATGATTTATTCAAGAGAAGTGGAAGAAATGTGTCCA